>NZ_CP016027.1:1985000-2230000 GCF_001663815.1 Halothiobacillus diazotrophicus | reverse complement strand
GACGGCTTTCGGACAGGTGTGCGAATTAGTGTCCAGGCTCGTTCCCCCAAATCAATTTGTGCAACTGAAATTGATAGCGCATGCGGCGCTCGCTCCCCAGCACCCACTCGGCCAGAGCCTGCGGCGAAACCGCACCGAATACCGGAGAAACCAGTACATCAAACCGCTCGTCGAGCCCGTACTCGACGATCACCTGTTCTGCCCACCGGAAATCCTCGACGCTGCCAATCACGATCTTGATTTCGTCGGTCGGCTTCAGGTAATCCAGATTCTTCATCAGATTTCGTGCCGACTCGCCGGAACTGGGCGCCTTGAGATCCATCACGAGCCGCACACGACTATCTACATCCTCGATCGCCATCGCCCCACTCGTTTCCAGGCTGACCGAAAACCCTTGATCGCACAATGCCGTCAGCAGGGGAAGGCAGCCCGGTTGCGCCAGCGGCTCACCGCCCGTCACGCACACATGGCGCGTACGGTGCGCCGCGACCTGATCCATGATTTCGTCGATGGGGTATCGCTGACCGCCCGTAAACGCGTAGGCGGTATCGCAGTAAACACAGCGGAGCGGACAACCAGTCAGCCGAACAAATACCGTCGGCCACCCCACACTTCCTGACTCCCCCTGCAGCGAGCGGAAGATTTCGGTCAACCGCACCTGAGGGATAACCGCCTCAGGTGCATCGACGACCCGCGCCTCATCAACCCTCATCGTTTTTCTGCGGTCATGCGCGCCAGCCGCTGTTTCGCCAGATTGGCGGCCTGACTTCCGGGAAACTGACTGATCACCTTCTGGAAGATACTCCGCGCCTGGGCATTCTTGTTTTCGTCATAGGCGATATAACCCGTTTTCAACAGCGCATCGGGCACCCGATCGCTTTTCGGGAATTCGGTCAGGATCTTCTCGTAGGCCGATTCAGCCTTGTCCCGCTTCTGGAGCACATAGTACGTTTCCCCCTGCCAGAACAACGCGCTGGGCGTCCACTGACCCTGAGGCGCAGCATCGATCGTCGCCTGGAACCCGGTAATGGCCTGCTCGTAATGGCCATCCTTCAGTTGCGCGAACGCTGCGTTATACAGTGTCTGCTGCTTTTCGCTCTCCGCGGGGGTCGTCGGTTGCTGGACCGGAGCCGCGGGCGTTGCGGCCGGGGGCGTCGTCGGCGCAGCCGTCGCTGGCGATGCTTCGGGGGCACCCGCACCCGCACCCGCACCCGCACCCGCATTCGCAGGGGCTGCGGGCGCAGCAGCCCCGCCGTTAGGCGCGCCGCCTTGCTCCAACTTGCTGATCCGATCATCAAAGGCACTGAACCCGGACTGCTGGGATTTCTTCAGGCGATTGATTTCATTGCCCTGCTCCTCGATTTGCCCCCGCAGGTCCCGAACCTGCTCCTGAAGGCGCGACACATTGTCGAGCAGGTTCTGGATGATCACGGTCTGCCCCGATCCACTCGCACCCTGATCACCGGATGCACCATAGCCGGCACCCAGCGGCTGAGACTGCGCCGTTGCGGGCGGCGTCGCACCGAGCGGCTGCGGCTGTGCCGCTGCAGGCTGCGGCGGCGCAGCGTTACCCTCCTTGCCTTGCCCCCAGTCGAGCCAAGTCGGGGGGGTCTGCGCCTGAGCCACACCAGTTGAGACACCGGCAACCACTGTCGCGATCAACAACCGGCGAAGAACAGGGGAATTCATTGGGTTCATCGGAATCTCTCTATCGCTCGAATGAATGGGCATCGTTAACCACGTGCTTACTGGCTATCGTCCAGAAAAGGACCCCAGGCCGGGTCACGAACCTTGCCTTGGGCAAAACGCAATGTCTGGCTACCCTGGCCAGCCACTGGACTCACCTTCAGGACGGAGTCCCCGCCTGCCTGCGATGCATAGATCAGCATCGTACCGTTGGGCGCAAAACTGGGTCGTTCCTCCGCCCCCCCCTGACTGATGTAGCGCAGGTCGCTGCCGCCACCTGCCAACGATTGTACGGCAATGCGGAAACCGCCATTGCCACCCGCGATCATGGCCAGGGTCTTGCCGTCGGGCGACACGGCGCCGCCGGCTGCGTAGGACAGACCAAATGTCAGGCGCTGCGCCGAATGTGATCCGATTTGCTGCTCGAATATCTGCGGCGTACCGGATCGGTCCGACGTGAAAATCAGCGTGTTATTGTCCGGCAACCAAGCCGCTTCCGTGTTGATGGAGCCGTCATTGGTGATCTGCGTCAGGTTTCGGGTGTCCAGGTCGACGACATAAATATTCGGACTATGGTATTTCGACAGCGTCAGCGCGATCTTGTTGCCGCGAGGCGACCAGCTCGGCGCACCGTTGATCCCCGGGAACTTCGTCAGTTGATACCGCTGGCCGGTTCGCAAATCCTGCACCCAGATACCGGCCCGGTTGCCCTCGAACGAGACATAGGCCAACTTGTTGCCATCCGGCGACCAGGTCGGCGACATCAGCGGATAGGCCGAATTCAATACGGTCTGTGGGTTAGCGCCATCCGAATCGGCCACTTCCAGCGTATAGCGCCGTTTTTTCAATGGCGCATCCGTTTCGGTGACATAAGCGATCTTGGTGTCGAAGGCACCGCGCACCCCGGTGATCTGCTTGAAGATAATGTCGGCAATGCGATGCGCAATACTGCGTTCAGCCGTCATGGGCGCACTGATCACGCGCCCGGTCATCTGCTGCCCGTTGCTCACATTCAACAGGTAGAAGGTGGCCTGATAGCCGTTTCCCTGCTGCTCGACCTTGCCCACGACCAGATACTGCGCCTTGCCGGCCCGCCACTGATCGAATTGAACCTGCTCCGGGGAGGACGGCTGGCTGGGCATCTGCTCGACGGCCAACGGTGCGAATTGCCCGGAGCGGGCGAGATCGGCGCGAATGATGCTGGCGAAATCCGTTTTGGTCGTCGTCGCGAAGGGAACCACCGCAATGGGCACCCCGCTTTCCTGCCCACCGCTGATGACGATATTCAGCTCCGCCTGACTCACCATCGGCAGGACCAGGAATAACCCGCTCACAATCCACAAACTCCAGCGTCGAATCCGCGTGTTCATACTCATCACCTAGAAACTCTCAAAAATTTGTTGGAAAAGGGTCTGTCTGAACGGAGCAGCTCTGCCCCCGCGCTGATCAAGGTTGCGTATCGGCCTTGAAGGTAAAGTTAATGCTCGGCGAAAACAAGCTCATGTCGCTCGGCAGCGGCAACGGCGAGGCACGCTCGATCGCCTGCTGCACCGACCGCTGGAACAACTGGTCGCCATCGCACTGCAAAATCTTGACGTTCAGCACGGTGCCATCCTGAGCCTGGGAAATGCGGACGTTACACTTCCACTGCGGCTGCCAACCCGGCGGCTTGAACCACTGCGCCGTCACCTTGGCCTTGATCGCCGCGCCATAGGCATCCAGTACGCCCTTGGACTGACTTTGGCGAAGTTCGTTCTGCAATTGCTGCTGCAACGCGGCTTCCCGTGCCTGCTGGGCCTTGGCGGCGGCCGCTTTCTCGGCTTGAGCCTTTTCCTTGGCCGCCTTGGCCTCTGCCTCTTTTTCAGCTTTTTGCTTGGCTGCCTTGGCCGCAGCTTCCTTCTGGGCTTTTTCCTTGGCCGCTTTCGCGGCTGCTTCTTTCTGGGCCTGTTCCTTGGCCGCTTTCTCCGCTGCGGCCTGCTGACGTGCCTGCTCGGCCTCGGCAGCCGCCTGAGCGGCCGCTTTCTTGGCTGCGTCGGCCGCCGCTTTTTCCTTTGCCGCGGCAGCGGCAGCCGCCTGTTTCTCAGCCGCAGCCTGCGCCGCTTCCTGCTGGATCTTCTCCAGCGCCTTTTTCTGATTTTCGACCGTTTGCTGCGCTTGCTTCTGCGCTTCCTGCAGAGCCTTCAGCTGTTGCTCCTGCGCCGCGGCCGCCTTTTGCTTCATCTCGCGCATGGCCTCAAGCTGCTGCAGGCGCGCCTGTTCCGCCCGACGGGCCGCCGCTGCCTGCTCCGCAGCCGCCTTGGCCTGCTCCGCGGCACGTTCCTGCGACTTCACCGCTTGGGCACGCTCGGCATCCTGATTCTTCAGACGCTTCACCTGTTGTTCGATCGCCGCCTGAGACACGGACTGAGCCTGGATGGTCGGCTCGCTCGGGACCTTCGAGGCTTCCATCGCGGGCGAGAAGGCATGCCACTCAATCGAGAGCAGGATTGCCAATGCCAGAAGCAAATGCAACACGATCGCCAGAAGGACGGCAAATGGCATCCGGGTAATCCAACGGAACATGCCTACTTACCTCCGCCGGCCGGAGCGCCGTCGACAGGCGTCGTGACGAGACCGACCTTGTCGACACCGGCCTGCTGCGCCGCGACCATGGCCTGCATCACCGAACGATAGTCCGCCGAGCCATCCCCCTTGACCAGCACCGGAATTTTCGGCTTGACCTGACGGGCGGCGATGATCAACGGCTTGATCTCTTCAAGGGACAACGGCGCCTTGGGATTGGGTGCGTTACTGACAAAGTACTCGCCGGCCTTGTTGACGGTGATGATTACCGGCAGGTCATCCTGATTAGGCAGCGGCTTCGACGCTGCGCTGGGCGGCTGGACCTCGACACCCTGCTGCAGCATGGGTGCCGTGACCATGAATATGACGAGCAGCACCAGCATGACGTCGATGTACGGCACGACGTTGATTTCGGCCACCATTCTCCGAGTGCGTCGCGCGCGACGATCCATGGCTTACTGTCCTCCGATCTGACGCTGGAGCAGACCGAGGAACTCGTCGGTAAAACGATCGTAGCGACCAAACAGCTCGTCGATCTGCGTCGAGTAGCGATTGTAAGCCACCACAGCCGGAATCGCAGCGAACAGGCCCATGGCCGTTGCGATCAGCGCCTCGGCGATCGGCGGCGCGACGGACGCCAGGGTGGCGTTCTGCACATTGCCGAGACTCATGAAGGCACTCATGATCCCCCATACCGTCCCGAACAGACCCACATAGGGACTGACGGAACCGATCGTCGCCAGCACGGGCAAGCCTTCCTCGAAGCGCTCGATCTGGCGATGCAGGACGACGCGCATGGCACGCTCCACCCCTTCGAGCAGCTCTTCGGTACTGCGACCTTCGGTCTGACGCAGGCGCCGGAACTCGCGAAACCCGGCCTCGAAAATGGCTTCCTGACCGTCGCACGGTTGCGTGTCCCGGCTCAGGCGATCGTAAAAATCAGTCAGGCTGCCGCCGCTCCAGAAGCTCTCCTCGAACCGGCGTGCCTTCGCGCGCGCGGTGCGGAGCACGGACGACTTGTGAAAAATCAGGGCCCAGGAAGCCACGGAGGCCAACAGCAGAATCAAAAGAACGACCTGCACGGGCAGGCTCGCCCCGAGAATCAGGTTCAAGACAGACGGTTCGGTACTCACAAACAGCAGCTCCGCAATACGTTAGGAATGGGCTTGGGCTTGAAACTCTCGGCGTTCACACAGACGATCCGCACCGTGGCCTCAGACAATTCGGCCCCGTCGGAAGTTCGCTCGGCAACCTGATGAAACGTCATGGCGGCGGCCGACATCGCTGTCAGAGCGCAGGAAACGCGCAATTCGTCGTTGAATTTTATCACACGCTTATATTCTACCTGCACGGAGGAAACCACGAAAATCACCCCCTGTTCTTCGCGCAAAATATCCTGCTCGAAGCCAAGCGAACGCAACCATTCGGTCCGGGCGCGCTCGAAGAACTTGAGGTAGTTCGCGTAATACACGACACCGCCGGCATCGGTATCCTCATAATAGACCCGGATCGGCCAGTAGAAAGGGGGACGGTTTTCGGGACCCAGGCTCATTCGCCCTCCTCGGGCAGCAATTCGCCCTGCGCCTTCGCCCAGCTCCTGGGCGGTCGGAAACCGAAGTGGGCATAGGTTTGCCGGGTCGCCATGCGACCTCGGGCGGTGCGCACGAGAAACCCTTGCTGGATCAGATAAGGCTCGAGCACGTCCTCGATGGTGTCGCGCGCTTCGCCGATCGCGGCGGCGATGTTGTCCAGCCCGACCGGGCCGCCGTCGAACTTGTGGATCAGGGCTTCAAGCAGGCGGCGATCCTGATGATCGAACCCCTGGGCGTCCACCTGCAACAAGTTCAGCGCATCGTGGGCGACCTGACGTGTGATCGCACCATCGCCCCGCACTTCGGCGAAATCCCGCGCACGACGAAGAAGCCGGTTGGCGATCCGGGGGGTGCCCCGTGACCGGACGGCGATTTCCCGTGCGCCGTCAGTGTCCATCCGCACGCCCAGCAGCTGCGCCGAGCGATGAACGATCTGAGTCAGATCGTTCGGACCATAAAACTCCAGTCGCTGAATGATGCCGAAACGATCGCGCAGGGGGTTGGTCAGCATGCCGGCACGGGTCGTGGCGCCGACAAGGGTGAACGGCGGCAGGTCGAGCTTGATGGAGCGCGCCGCCGGGCCTTCGCCGATCATGATGTCGATCTGGAAATCTTCCATGGCGGGGTAGAGAATTTCCTCGACGACCGCGGACAGACGATGGATTTCGTCGATGAATAGCACGTCGTGCGGTTCGAGGTTGGTCAGCAGCGCCGCCAAGTCACCCGGACGCTCCAGCACGGGTCCGGAGGTCTGCTTGAGCCCCACGCCCATTTCGTGGGCGATGATATGGGCCAGGGTGGTCTTGCCGAGACCGGGCGGCCCGAAGATCAACACATGATCCAGCGACTCCCCGCGCTGCCGGGCCGCCGGAATGAACACCTGCATCTGATCGACCACCGCCGGCTGACCGACATAATCGGCAAGGGTTTTCGGGCGGAGCGCCCGCTCGATCGCCGCTTCGTCGGCACCTACCTGACTCGTCACGATGCGTTCGTTCATCCCGGATCAACCTGCCATGGATTTCAGTGCCGAGCGGATCAGCACCTCGACGCTCTGCGACTCGGCATCGGGGATGGCGCGGATCATGCGGGTCGCCTCGATCGGCTTGTAACCGAGCGCCTCCAATGCCCCAATCGCCTCCTGCACCGGATTGCTGAACGTGATCGCCTGGGCACCGCCGACCGCCGAAGCCGGCGCGACCTCCGCGCCCTGGACCAATCGATCCCGCATCTCGATAATGAGTCGCTCGGCGGTTTTCTTGCCGATGCCCGGCAGCCGCACCAGCGCCGAAACATCATTGCGATGCACGGCGTCGGCAAATTCCTGCGCGTTCATGCCGGACAGAATGGCCAGCGCCAACTTCGCACCGACGCCAGTCACCTTCAGCAGATGCCGGAATAACGTTCGTTCGGCCTCACGCAGAAAACCGTACAGCAGGAACGCATCTTCCCGCACCACAGTATGAATCAGCAGGGTGACTTCCTGCCCGTTGGCCGGCAAATCGAACAAGGTCGAGAGGGGTGTCTCGACTTCGTATCCCACACCGTGCACGTCGACCAGCAGCCATGGCGGCTGCTTGCTGACAAGAATTCCCTTGAGCCGTCCGATCATCTGCTCCGCCTCCGATATCGGGATTGTGCCAATAGCTGCATCGCCGTCTTCTCGACGCCCGGTTCGTTGCTCTCGACGCCAGCCAGCGACGTACGCCGAAAGCAATGACACAACGCCACGGCTGCGGCGTCCGCACCGTCCGCCGGGGGATCGACCGATAACGAAAGCAAACGCTTGACCATATGCTGCACCTGAAGTTTGTCCGCCCGCCCCGTGCCGACGACCGCCTGCTTGACGACCGCCGGCATGTATTCGTGCACCGGTAGGCCGCGTCGCACGGCGGCAGCGATGGCGACACCTCGCGCCTGCGCGAGCTTGAGTGAAGACTCTGGACTGCGGTACATGAAAATCTGTTCGATCGCGAACTCGTCCGGTTGATGCTGCGCGATGATCTCGTCCATCAGCCCGAAGATCACGCCCAACCGGGCGGAAAAGCTGCCCGCGGCCTTGAGGGCGAGACTCTCCAGATGGATGCAACGTGCCTTGCCGTGCTCGAAGTCGATTACCCCCACGCCGGTCGTGACGGAGCCCGGATCGACACCCAGCACACGCAGACGTGCCACCTTACGCGTACGCCTCTTCAGGTATCTCGGCGTTGTGGAAGACCTCCTGCACATCGTCGAGGTCTTCCAGCATATCGATCATCTTGACGAGCTTGATAGCCGTATCGCCCTCGACCGGCACATTGACGGCCGCCCGCATGGCGACCTCGCTGGCCTCCGGTTCGAACCCGGCGGCCACCAGAGCATCCTTGACGGAAACGTACTCCTCCGGCGTCGTCAGCACCTCGACGGCACCTTCCTCGTCGGTCTGGACGTCCTCGGCTCCGGCTTCCAGCGCCGCTTCCATCAAGGCATCCTCGTCGGCCACGCCCGGCGGATAATACAGAACGCCCAACTTGCTGAAGAGGTAGGCCACGGAACCATCGGTGCCCAGATTGCCGCCATGCTTGGTGAAGGCATGACGCACGTCGGCCACGGTGCGGGTCCGGTTGTCGGTCATGCAGTAGGCCAGCACGGCGACGCCCCCCGGACCGTACCCTTCGTACAACACGTCCTCGAACTGCTCGCCTTCGCCAGCCCCGATGCCCCGCTTGGCGGCGCGCTCCATCGTATCCTTGGGCATGTTGGCCCCCAGCGCCTTGTCCCAGGCCAGGCGCAAGCGCGGGTTCGCGGCCGGATCAGCCGATTTGCCGATCCGCGCCGCGGCGGTGATTTCGCGAATGATCTTCGTCCAGATCTTACCCCGCTTGTTGTCCTGACGGGCCTTGCGGTGCTTGATGTTTGCCCATTTGCTATGGCCGGCCATCGATCGCCTTCCTCGTTCTGTCTGTCAATTCAAGACCCTGCATTCTAGCATTGGCGCGCCAGGTTTCACGGTGGGCATCGGGCACAATCACTGCCGCAAACCGCCGACACCCTCCGAGGCGAATCCCAGCCTGGGCGCCCGATACACCCACAGAACCCAGATCAGGGCCGCCACCCCCCACAAGCACAACATCCCCGCTGCCAACCAGGTCAGGTGCGCAGACAATCGAGCCACCACGAATGCCGAAACCAGGCCCGCCAGCGCCATTTGCATGAATCCCTGCATCGCCGAGGCCAGCCCGCGCTGCGCCGGGATGTAATCCAGCGCCATCAAATTCAGGGCCGGCATCGCAGTGGCCAAGCCCATCGCATACAAGGCGATGGGCGAAACCGTCCACCAGATCGACTCCGTACCCGACATGAACCAGAGACTCTGGGCCAGGTTGTATGCCACGGCCAGCCCGCTGAACGCCAATCCCCAGGTGACCGTCCGCAACGCCGTGGCACGTCGCGACAGCCAGTTGCTGACCCGACTGCCCAGAATCAGCCCCGTGACCAGCGGCACGAAGAACTTCCAGAAATCCGTTGGCGCCTGCCCGAGATGCCCGATCAGGACAGCCGGCGCGGCGGCGATGTAGAGGAACAGTCCTGCGAACAACAGAGCGAAGATCAGAGTCAGACCGATGAACGGCCCGTGAATCAGCGCCCGACCATAGCTTTTCAGCACGAACCCGAGCGCCAGGGGCTGACGATTGTGTGCACCGATGGTTTCCGGCATGAAACGCAGCACACCGAGGATCAGGAGCACCGCAAAGCCGGCCAGGAACCAGAAGACCGAACGCCAGCCGAATGCCACTTCCAGGGCACCGCCGATGATCGGGGCAATCGCGGGCGCCACGGCGAAGACGAGGGTAACATTCGACATGACGCGTTGCGCCACGGCGCCCTGGAACAGGTCCCGAACCAGTGCGCGACCGATGACCACCCCGGCGCCCGCTGCAATGCCCTGCCCGATGCGGGCGTAAATGAGATCCGACAAATTGTGCGCCAGCGCCGCCGCGACGGAAGCCAGGGCATAGACCGTCAGCGCGATCAGCACGGTCCGCTTGCGCCCGAAGGTATCGGACAGCGGCCCGTGGACCAGCATCATCGAGCCGAAAAACCACAGGTAGATGCTGAGCGTATCCTGCATGGCTGCCTCTTCCACCCGAAAATCCGCCGCGATCGACGGAAACGAGGGCAGATAGGCATCAACGGTGAACGGCGCCAGCATCAGCAGGCTGGCGACGACCGGCACGATCAGCAGCGCCCGCGGTGCGGGCGCGGTCATGCGACGACCGGCTCGCGCACGGCCGACCGGAACCCCAGGAAGGTCTTGAGCTGCTGGTGACCGTGCTCGGTCAGAATGGACTCGGGATGGAACTGCACCCCTTCCACGACGAATTCGCGATGGCGCAACCCCATGATCTCGTCGAACGTCCCGTCCTCGCGTTGCGTCCAGGCGGTCACTTCCAGCGCATCGGGCAGGTTGTGCCGCGCGACGACGAGAGAGTGGTAACGGGTGGCATCGAACGGATTCGGCAGCCCCGCAAAGACCCCAAGCCCCTCGTGATAGATCGGGGAAACCTTGCCGTGCATCACGGTCCGCGCCCGGATGACTTCGCCGCCGAAGGCCTGCCCGATGGCCTGATGACCGAGACAGACGCCGAAAATCGGGATCTTGCCGGCGAAGTGCCGAATGACGTCCAGAGAGATGCCCGCCTCGTTGGGGGAGCAGGGTCCCGGGGAAATCACGATATGCGATGGCGCCCGTTCGGCGATCTCCGCCACGGTAACCTGATCGTTGCGCGCCACCCAGACCTCTTCACCCAACTCGCCGAGATACTGCACGAGATTGAAGGTGAACGAATCGTAGTTATCGAGCATGAGGACCATGGGACGCATTCCTAATAAACAGAGTCACAAACTGTACCGATTCCCGCGAAACACGCAAACCCCGATGGGCGGACGGCCACGTTCAGCGCGGCGCTTTGGCGATTGCGGCGATCTCAGCCAACGGGAGCGGGAGACGCGCCCCGTAGGCAATGAACGAGGGATTCAGCACCGAGGCGCCCCGGTTGTACTGCAATCGGGCGCCCTGCAGATCCACCAGCCGACCACCGGCCGCTTCCAGCACGCATTGCGAGGCCGCCGTATCCCATTCGGACGTTGGCCCGAAACGGGGATAGAGGTCAGCCCCTGCTTCGGCGACGAGACAGGTCTTCAGCGCACTGCCGCAGCGCACCACGACGGGATCGCCCAGAGCATCGATCAGCGCCTGCTCACGTCCCCCCAGATGGGAACGACTCAACGCCAGCGTCACGATCTCGCCCAGGCTGTCACGCACATGGATGGACTGCGGATTGCCATCCACGAATCGCCAACTACCCACGCCGAGCACGCCGGCGTAATCCAACCCGGTCGCGGGCGCGTAGACGACCCCCATGACGGATTGATGTCCGTCGATCAGCGCAATATTGACGGAAAACTCGCCATTGCGCTTGATGAACTCCCGCGTCCCATCCAACGGATCAACAAGCCAATACCGGGTCCAGCGCTGACGGATAGACCAGTCCGGTAGCCCGCCTTCCTCGGTCAATACGGGAATATCCGGCGTCAACGCCTGAAGCCCCGCCACGATGACCCGATGGGCCGCGAGATCCGCTTCCGTGACTGGGGAGTCATCCATTTTCCGGCTGAAAGAAAACTCTCCGGCATAGACATGCATAATGGCCTCGCCGGCGCGATGGGCCACCCCACGAACCGCATCCCGCCATTTCAGCCACTCACTCATGCCCCGTCCCCTTCACGTAACCACTCAACCCGATGCCTTCGCGGCCAGATGCGCCCGCGCCATATAGAGCGCGGCGATGGATCGCGCCTCGGTGCAGTGCCCGGCCAAGGCCAGCTGATCGATATCCGCCAGCGGCCAGCGCAGCACTTCGAGGGGTTCGGGTTCATCACCCGACAATCGGGCCGGATAGAGGCCCGTGGCAATCACCACATGGGTGCGCTGCCCGGAGTAGGTGGGCGCCGACGTCAATTCCGCCAGATAATCGAACTGTTCGGCCCCAAAACCCGCCTCTTCCATCAGTTCGCGATTCGCTGCGACCATCAGGGCTTCGCCCGGTTCGACACGCCCCTTGGGCAGCCCGAGCTCATAGCGCTCTGTCCCGCAGGCATATTCCCGAATCAGCACGACATCCTGCTCGGTGGTTATTGGCACAACGAGCACGGCACCCGCTGCACTGCCTTTCAACCGTTCGAAACCCACTTCGACACCGTTCGAAAAGCGCAAATCGACCGCCTCGATCTCGAACAGCCGACTGGTCGCGACGGTACGAACATCAAGGATCTCGGGAGGCGATTCAAGCGACATATTTTCGGCTCTGCGCGACGGTCGCATAGGCAACCATCCGGGTTGGATTCGCGAATCGCACCGGCCAGCCAGGCTCGGCACTCGCGCACACTTCAAATACAGCACAGTATACCGGCTACGACCGATAAATCGGTCATATTCATCTTCTTCCCATTTCCCATCTGCCCGCGCCCACGAGCCGGCAGACTGAAACGGCACGCGTCCGTCTGCCCCTGGTCCAATCCGCTCATCGAAACCATGAAGATCGTTCATCAGTTAGGCCGCTTGACCCGACACAAAAATGGGGCACAATGCGCCGCAGTGCACAAGGTGCCCATTGCCTGACCGGCAATGGGTGAAACTGGGAAGCGGGTGCGCGTGCGTTCATGCACGCAAGGCCCGCGCTGCCCCCGCAACGGTAGGCGTCGTCCCGTGACGCGAGTCCGGAGACCGGCCCTGTGCGTTTTCCATCTGGTGCGCGGTGGGCGCACCTCGATTGCGAGCCATCTTCCATGTTTTCTCAATCCGTTCGTCGCCCGTACCGGGCCGCTTTCGCCTGTCTGTGCTCACTACCGGCCTCGACCGCCGCACTGGCCACTCCGACCGAAACCACAACCCTGCCGACCCTCAACATTACGGCCACCCACGATGCCCCCGTGGCGTTCGCCGGCGTGCCGAGCACCACGATCAGCCGCGCGCAGATCGATCGTCTTCAAGCAACGTCCGTGCTTAGCCTGCTCGAGAACACCGCAGGCCTGAATCTCGTGAATCAGGGCGGTCCCGGCAAACTGACGAACGTGTCGATCTGGGGCGCCGGCGCCAGCCAGACGCTCGTACTCGTCGACGGCGTGCGCGTCGGCTCGCTGACCTCAGGTCAAGCCTATCTGGAAAACCTGCCGGTCGCCCAGATCGACCATATCGAAATCGTTCGCGGCCCGCGCTCCGGCCAGTATGGCGCCGATGCGATGGGTGGCGTCATCCAGATTTTCACCCGACAGGGGCAACAGGGTCTACATCCCGACTTCAGCATCGGCGGCGGTTCCCGCTCCACCCTGACCTCTTCCGCCAATCTGTCCGGCGGCACCGATCACGTGGATTTTTCCCTGGGTGCGAGCCATGACCAGACAGGCGGATTCAACAGCGGCTGGCCCTACTACCCCAAGGAACCGGACCAGGATGGCTACCACAACAACGCGGCCCAGGCCCGACTTGGCTATCACGCGGACAATGGCGCACGGATCGCCGCCCATTGGCTCGGCAGCAATGCCTGGACGGACTTTGACGGCAGCTTTCAGAACCAGTCGCGCGATCGTCAGCAAGTTTTCGGGCTGGACGGCGCCCTGATGAAACTGGGGCCCTGGCAGTTGCGCGGGACGCTCGGACGCAGTATCGATCGCCTGAGCAGCTACGAAAACGGAGCTTTCGCCTCCGAATTCGATAGCAGACGGGATACAGCCAGCCTTGCCAACGACCTTACGCTGGGCCGCGGCCTGCTCACGCTCGGTGCAGATCAGTCCCGCGACCATGTCGACAGCAGCACGCAATACACGGTGACGGATCGACGCAACGACGGCCTGTATGCGCAATATGTGAACCAGATCGGCCCAATCTCCTTGCAAACGGCCCTTCGCCACGATCACAACAGCCAATTCGGCAATGCCAATACGGGCTCGATTGATCTCAGCTGGCAACTCGCTCCCGCCTGGGCTCTGACGGCTGGATACGGGACCGGATTCCGGATTCCCAGTTTCAACGACCTCTACTACCCCGGCTACAGCAACCCGAATCTGCGCCCCGAACGCGCCCATACAACGCGGATCGGCGCCAACTGGACGAAAGACGCGTGGTCCTCTGCCATCACGGCATTTCGCACACGCAGCCGGGACCTGATTGCCCTGGATAGCCACTACATTCCGCAAAACATCCGCCGAGCCGAAGTCATCGGCGCGGAGTGGCAACTGGGCTGGCGCCCCCGGGGCTGGATCATCAACGCCAGCAGCACCTGGTTGTCCACCCGTGACCGCTCCACGGGCACGAGTCTGCCGCGTCAACCCAAGTGGAGCGGCAGACTCGACGTCGATCGACAGTTCGGGCGATGGGATGCCGGTCTGACCGTTCGCGGACAGACCCAGACGCATGAGGTCAATGCGAGCCAGATCAACAATGGCTTCGCCACCGCCGATCTGCGCGTCAGTTATCGATTCGGAGCGCAATGGCACGTCGAAGCCAAGGTCACGAACCTGACGAACCATGTCTATCAAACGGCATACGGTTACAATCAGGCGGGTCGCGGCGGCTTCCTCACACTGCGCTATGGTCGCTAATCGAGGCCTGCCGCCCGGAAGCGCGCGGTTTTTTCGTCGCCTACCTGGGGCTATACTGGCGCTATAACTCTGACAACCGGAACACATCACATGGCCCAATTACCCAAAGAACTGCTCACCGGCCCTCAAACCGAAACTGGCCGTTTTGGCGTGGGCTTGTTTCTGATCCTGGCGCTGTCGATGATGGCGACGCGGGATTACCACTTCAGCAGCGCGCTCCATCTGGCCGACACTTCCTGGGCCGTCTTCCTTCTGGCCGGGTTGTACCTGCGTCCCCGATGGGCCTTGCCCGCACTTCTGGGCATCGCCGTTGCCGTGGATCTGTTTGCTTTCTGGCAGGATGGCCCTGTGCGGATCGCATGCTTTTCACCGGCCTATCCGGGTTTGATGCTGGCCTACGCGGCTCTGTGGGGTGCGGGTCGTCTCGCTCGCCGTGATTGGCGGAGTACGGGCGCGTCATCGGCCCAGAACACCCCCTACTGGCTGGTGCCCATCGAGCTGATGGGTTGGACGGTTGCCGGGGTGGTGACTGCGTTTGCGATCTCGAACCTGACGTTCTGGGCCTTTTCCGGTCATTTCACGACGATGTCGCTGGCCGCCTATGCCAGCCAGGTCAGCATCTATCTCTCCGGGTACCTCACCACCACCACGGCATATATCCTGGTGTCCCTTCTGGCGATCGCCGGGTGGTCGGCGATCATGGCCCGCCGGAAGGACCATATACGCGTGGCGCATTCGGCCTGATTCCGGGCTATGCTGAGCCCGGACCGGAGGGCATAGCACAGCAGCGATTGGCTGAAATGCCCCCCTTCCTACACCAGCCCGGCTCGGAATCCAGGGCGAACTGCCGGAGGGGTTACGGCGACCTATTGCGCCGGCGCCATCGACTCCTGTTCGAAGCGCAGACGCATTTCATCGATCCGCAGCTCCAGCGTGCGCACGTCGGGGATGGCAATCCGACGACCACCCAGTAGGGCGGTAATCCCCCAGATCTCGCCATCCACTTGCACTTCTTCCTCGAAACTGTCGGCGGTCACCTCTTCCGAACGCGGCACACCCGAGAGCAGAATGGCGTAATACGGCAAGGCAATATCCGGGTTGGTGCCATAAATCACGGCACAACGCACGCGCTGACCGATGGTCGGCAGTGGCTCGTTGAGCATGGCTTCGAGACTCACCAATGGTATCCGTTGGGCACGCCAATCGACCATGGCGGCATCGAGGCGGCTCAGATGAGTTTCACCCTCCGGCAACATGACCTCGTTGATTTCCGCGATCAGGGCATACGGAACGATCACTTCCAGGTTCGCAACCTGCGTCGGCAGACGCACGATCCGGACCCGGGAACCCGACGATGTCGCCGCATCACCGGACGAAACCGCTCCTTCTTCCGGCATTACGGTTGCCTGATCCATATCACTCATGCCTCATCTCCCTTGGTCGTGCCCCCTCGAATCCCGTGTGCAGCAAGTAATTTCCCACGCTTGTCCGCAATGAACTGCTCGATTCGATTGATCAGATCTGCCTCCGCATAGGGTTTGCCGAGATAGGCACTAACGCCCAGCGATTCGGCGCGACTGCGGTGTTTCTGGCCCGTTCGGGACGAAATCATGATGACCGGGACGGCGCGGGTTTGCGGATCGTTGCGGATGGCTCCAAGCAGTTCGAAACCGTCCATGCGGGGCATCTCGATATCGGTGAGTACCAGATCGGGTCTTTGTTCGTGCAGTACGCCCAGCGCCTCGACACCGTCGCGCGCCAGGATGACATCCAGATTGTTGCGCTCCAGTGTGCGCGCTGTGACCTTGCGTACGGTGAGCGAGTCGTCCACGACCAGCACCACCGGCCGACGACGGGCTTCCAACGCTGCGGTTAGATCGACATCGCGGTCGTCGCGCCGCTGGAACTGGCGCACCAGTTCAAACAATTCGAGCACGAGGATCACGTTGCCATCATCGGCGATGGTCGCGCCGGACAGACCGGGCACACGGCCAAGTTGTGGCCCCAGCGACTTGACGAACAGCTGGATGCCGCCGAGCTGGTGATCGACCTGGATCGCAAAGCGGCGCTCGCCCAGCTTGAACAGGAACACCGGGCGGATGCCGGTTTCCTGATTCTCGGCGTTGAATGCCTCGTGCGTCATCAACTCGCCCAGGTTGAACAGCGGATAGCGCTCGCCATTGAGCATCACGGCCGGTTTTTCGCTGGCGTACTGTTCGGCGAGTTGGATCGTCGTCATCCGAGTCACCGATACGACCCCCTTGTACGGGATCGCAAAGCGCTCATCGCCCACGGAGACGAGAATCCCGCGCGTCATGGCTTGGGTCAGCGGCAGGTTCAACTGAATACGGGTGTAGACGCCGTATTCGGATTGCAGGTCGACGAAGCCGCCCATTTCCCGCACCGAACCGGCGACCACGTCCATGCCGACCCCTCGGCCAGCCACCTGGGACACATTCCCCGCCGTCGAAAAGCCGGGCAGGAAAATCAGCGACCGCGCCTCGTCATCGGTCAGCTCGAGGTCCGGCGCGATCAGCTTCCGCTCGATCGCCTTGCGGCGGATCGTATCCAGATCCAGTCCGCGGCCGTCGTCCTTGAGCTCGAGGGTGACGTTACCCCCCGAGCTTTCGATGGTCAGCTCGATCTTGCCCACCTCGGGCTTGCCCTTGGCGCGTCGTTCCTCCGGCTGCTCGATACCATGCGCGAGACTGTTGCGGATCATGTGTTCCAGCGAGGGCAACAGGCCGACCAGAGTCACCCGGTCAAGCTCGGTCTCTCCGTTGTGCACGATCAGATCGGCGGAGCGGCCCACTTCATCGCCGACCTGACGCACGATCCGGCGCAAGCGTCCAACGACGTCGTTGAAGCGCACCATCCGCAGTGCAAGCATGCCATCCTGCAACTTCCGACCGAGACGCGACTGCTGCAGGAGCAGCAGCTGGGACTGCTCGGTCAGGTCGCTCATTGCCTCTTCGATACTGGAAATATCCCCCAGACTTTCCATGATGCCGCGACTGAGTTCCTGGACATGCGTAAACCGGTCGAATTCCAGCGGATCGAACTCTTCGGCACTCAGCCCCGATTCGGCCATCAGCTCGGCCTTCATCTGCGACTCTGTCTCGATTTCGAGACGGCGCAACTGACCGCGCAATCGCGTCAAGGTCTGCTGCAACTCGAAAAGCTGTCTCTCGAAACCGCTGACCTGACGATCGACGCGGGCCTGCAGGAGCACGCTCTCGCCCACTTGGTTCACCAGATCGTCGATGCGATCCGCATCGACGCGAATTTGCTCGCGGCGAACCTCCGCAGCGGTCGTCGCCGTCGTCTGGGTGGCCGGAGACGGCGCTTCTTCACGCGGCTCGACCGGCACCGAGGTGGCCGTTACCGGTGCTTCCGGCACGGACTCGTCCCGGACCGGCTCTGAATGTACTTCGGGCTGAACAGTCTCTGGGACCGGGGTCGGCGTCGTCCTGACCAGATCAATCCCAACCGCCGGCGCGTGCTTGCGACCGGACTGTTCCTCGACAATCATTGCCAGCAGATCGACCTGGGCCGGCACGGGCTCATGACGGCGGACCAGATCCAGCATCTTGCCCAAGGCATCGTAGGTCTGCTGAACCAGTACAACCAGTTGCTCGGTTTGCTCACCGCCCTGATCGCGAGCACGATCCAAACGATCTTCCAATAGGTGGGTCACATCGGCGAGATTCAGAAGTCCCGCCATGCGCGCGCCGCCCTTGAGCGTATGCAGATTGCGATGCAACAGGCGAATCGAATCCAGATCGTGCGGATGCGTGCGCCAATGTGCAATGTACCCATCGGCTTTTTCGAGCAATTCCTCCGCCTCTTCCAGGAAAATCTGGAGAATATCCGGATCCTGCTCGGCTGGTTGATCGTCCGGCCGCGGCGCCAGAAGAAACTCTGCGGCGGGGTGCTGCTGAGCCAGCAAAGGCTCGTCCGTCGCCGCTGCCGGAGAATCCCCGGAGCGCGTCTCCTCGATTTCCGACAACATCGACATCTGATCTTCGGCATCCTCGATCTCGGATTCCCGTAGGATCTGTTCCGGTTCCGGCTCCGGCAGGGTTCGTGCCAACACTTCGTCGATCTGCACGGCGATCTGGCTCTCGATCGGCTCGGGGTCGGGTTGCTGCAGATCGGGCTTGATCGCCCAACGCCGAATGTCATCCATGACGTCCAACGCTTCACGGAACACACCCAGATGTTCGTATTCGAGCGTCAGTTGATGCTCTTCGAGCAACTGGACCCATTCTTCTAGCCGATCCGCGATGTGCGCGATCGGCCGAACCCCGGCTGTCCGCGCGGAGCCCAGCAACGTGTGGACCAGACGAACCAGTTCCTTGTCACAGGTCAACGGCAAATGGTTGTCCATTGCATGATCGACCTGCTGCTGCAGTTGCTGGATGTATCCTGAGGACTCCGTATCGAAGATCTCCCGCAGAATCGGATCCTCGATGACCGGTGGGACCGCCCCAGCTTCCGACGCAGCAGCCTCCGAAACAGGTGCTTCGCTTGCCGAATCAACCGCTGGTATTGGTTCCTCGAAGGGTTCCTCGGAGGAAAATGCCCGAACGCCGTCCTCGGCCAGCCCCTCTTCGGCTTCGGCTGGACCGCCATCGAATCGAGCGGCTGCCGACGGATGATCGCCGAACCCAGCAGCTTGTTCATCACTGGGCTCTGCCCCGGTCAGTGCGTCAAGAGGCGCCTGAACCACGGACTCTGGCGCCTCGTCCACTTCCTGCTCAGCTGCTTGTCCGGCGATCCACTGCTCCGCGGCCGCTTGAGAGTCCTGCCAGAAACTCACGGGCGGCTCACGCCCCTGCTCCAGCACGGGCAACGCATCCGCGATCAACTGGACGGCCGACGCGACATCTCCACGCAATGCGGCCGAGGACGGGATCCGGTCGTCAAGCACGCGGGTCAACAGATTTTCGTAAGACCATCCCCACTCACCGATGGTATTGAGATCCACCATCCGGCTACTGCCCTTGATGGTATGAAACCCCCGACGAATGACGGTCAGCTCCTCGCGGTCGCCAGTGGACAGCCAACGACCCACGGCGTCCTGCAGGGCAGGAACCGTATCGGCCATTTCCTCGGCAAAGACCATGCGCATTTCCAGTGCCGCGGGATCCAGGGATGCATCGACGACGTCGGCACTGGGCGTAGCCTCTGTCTGCAATGCCGTTGCTTCAGAGTCGAATTCGGGAAGAGCCCCCGTATCCACGCTGGACACCGCATCCCGGGAATCCGAGGCCTCGGGCGCCAGCTCCATATCCGTCGAGACAAATTCCTGCGCGCTTTCCGGCACAGGATTGATATCCAGCGACTGTACTGAGGATGGCTCCTCAGCCTCAGGAAGTTCAGTGGACTCGGACTCGGTCTCGGACTCAGTATCGGCATCCGGTGCCCAAACGCCCGTCCAGGGCTCGTCCAGCGCCATTTCGTCGGCGTCGGCCGCCTCTGCATTTTCAAGGGACGCCACAGCCTGCAACACCGGCGCATCCGTCGTCGACTCGCCCGGAAGCGCCAAATCTACGGCGTCCTCCGACCCGCCGATGACGTCGCCATCGGCAGGGCGCTCTGTAGAATCGGGCTGGGTAGTTTCCGTAGACATGTCGATCGACAGTTCCGCATCCAACGCCAAGTCCATGTCTGCCGCAGTTTCGGCTTCGTGGAAAGCGGACGCTTCCGCCATCGGTGCGGCGGGGAGATCGAGGGAATCGTCCTCGGTCGGATGCAAGTCCGGCCACTGCCCCTGATGATCAGGTTCCGGCTCGTCTGCAGGCTGGCGTCCGCCGTGACCCACGGCATCCGCTTCCGAAGATTCATCAGGCACCATCCGAAGAAGATCGTCGAGATCCATCGCCGGAGACACCGGCAAGGCACCTTCCGAGTGGTCAGCAGGTGCTTCTTCACTGGGCAAATCCAGGCTCGCTGGCAGCACGCCCTCGTCCGTGGACGGCGCCACTTCCGGAGTCGTATCATCAGCCGACAGCTGTGCGATCAGGTCGTCAATGCTCGCCAGCGACTCATCAATGGGGGGCATTTCTTCCGTCAGCGCCGATCCCGACTCATCAACAGGGGCGTCCACTTCCGCGCCCGACAACAAGGTTTCGGGCTGAGACATCGTATCGGACACCGCCTCGACAGGCTCCTCGACAGCGGTCGATTCGTGATCAGCGACCATCTCAAGCCCAAGTGCATCCGTCGATGCGGAAGTCGACAGCTCGACCTCGCCCAGAAGGTCCGGCAGCATCGCTTTTGGGCCATCCAGATACTGAATCAGCTCTTTCTTGTAATCGCGGAGATTCTCAAGATAGAACTCGATGGCTGCAGACACTTCCGCCAACGCGGCCATGCTTCGCGGCGTCATTTGATTCAGAGTGCCTACGCGCGAAGCCAGCCAGGTCTGCAATCCTTCGATCAAGGGCATGGCTGCCGTGAGTTCTGCCGCGGAAAGCGCATTACCCACCCCATGGACGAGGGCGACCGCATCCGCCAGCGTCTCAGTCGTCGGAGCAGTGCCCACCGGGCTGAGAGACTTATTGACGATTTCCTTAGCAGCGAGGATATCCTCGTAGCACGCCGTTGCCAGGGCGAGTCGCGACTGACGCACGACCCGGTCGATCATGCTGGGTCGGTCACCGGCGTCGACAATGAACTGACCGATTTGCGAAACGACCTGCTCCGAGGTCATCACGGCCACCGCCAGCTCCATCAGGAAGTCGTCATCCAGCACGACGGCACCCCGGGTCACCTGGACGAGGCGCTCCAGTGCCGACCGAATCAGTTTCGCCTCATCGGCGTAGTTCAACGTATCGAGGACACCGATGATCTGCTCGAGTCGGGGCTGAATACGAACCAGGGGCTCCAGGTCGGTCTTGGCCCCCCGAACGAAAATATCCAGCACGTCCTGAGCGGCATTCAATTCCTCTGAAAGGGCATCGGCAACCTGCGTGAGCGTCGCGGACTCCAGCCCCAGGTAGCGCGCCCGCTCATTCTCCGTCGACAGCATCAGGTGCCATTGCTGAACTTCCTCACCGCAAAGGACCCGATCATCCGGTAAGACTTTCAGCAGTTCCAGCAGCAGATCCGTGGCCAGCTCAATGGCCTCATGGCGAATCTGCAGACTGTCGCGCCCCTGCAACTCCATCCGGAACAGCTTGAGGATGCGACCGATCATCCGCTGAGCCAGCGGCAGATAACCTTCCGGGTTGCCGTGAACCGCACCAAGAAGCTCCTCGAATACCCGCGTCGCCACGATGACCGCAGGATTGACCTCGTTGTCGATAATCTGGTCGAAGGTCTTCAGCAACTCCGGGATGATGACCGCATTGCCCCGCATGAGCTGCAGGATCTGCTGCTCCATCTGGCCAAGCAGCGCCTTGGGCGCCACACCGGCAGACTCGGACGCTGCACGCGTCGCGGTATCCGACGCTCGGTAGGGTTCGCTGGCAATACGGCTTTCGGACCAGATGATGCTGGCGCGAGCCAGTACATTCCGGGTATCGACCTCGGCAAGGCCTTGTGCCTTGCGCAACCGGTTGATCATCGGCAGCAGACTCATCGCATTGACCGTAGCGCCGATGCTCAGGCGATCGAAAATCGCCCCGAGCAACCAAGCGGCCTCCGTCACGGCATAGAGCAGGGTTTCGGTTTCGGCGGGCTTGGATTCGAGGAGGATCAGTGCGGCCATCTCCTCCTTGAGGAGTACGCGCAACACTTGGAAATCGGCGATCGACAGAACCGAATCCATGGTCTTGACGGCCTGGAGCGATTCGTAAATGTGCTCGGCACCACCCGTTCCGCCACTGAGATCTTCAAGTGCACGAAGTAGTTGATCCAGTTTCTCGCCCAGTCCTTCACGGAGCCAGTCAAAAACTATCGAGTCTACTTTTGATTCTGTGCGCATGTACACAAACCGCTCCTAGGATTTGATCGACGCAGCACCCTGTGCTGGCCATCGATATGCCGTTCCATCAGCTACGTTCTTTTTTATCGTTCTGCTGAACAAACGATCACTCTTGTCATCGGGGCCAGGAGGAGCCGAACCACCCTGACAACCCAGAACCCAGCCCATCGGGCTGTCCTGTGGATCATCAACTGGTCCGACCCAGCTACCGAAGCCGCAGCTCCTTCGGTCAGGCCTCGCGCGTCGGCATCTTGAAGCCTGCAACCGAATTGTTGAGTTCCTGCGACAGGGAACCCAGCGCACCAATCTCGTCCGCGGCACGAATGGCCTTCTCTGTCGTGGCTTGTGTTTCTGCCCGAATGTTGTTGACGGTCTCCCGCAGGTCCGTTGCCACAGCCGCTTCCTGCTCCGTGACCTTCGCAATCTGACTGATCTGCTCCGACAGGCTGAGGGATACCGTTTCAATTTCCCGCAGGGCCTTACCGGCGTTTTCAGCCAGAGCGGCACCACTGACCACGTTCGTGGTGGTCTGCTCCATGGCGAGCATGGCTTCGGAGGTGTCGGTCTGAATCGTGTTCACCAGCAGTTCGATCTGACGGGTCGCCTTACCGACACGTTCGGCAAGACGCTGTACTTCGTCAGCAACCACGGCGAAGCCGCGACCGGCTTCACCCGCCATGGCCGCCTGGATCGCTGCGTTCAAGGCGAGAATGTTGGTCTGGTCGGCAATGTCGGTAATCAGGCCGACGATGTCGCCAATTTCCTGCGAGGACTCGCCCAGTCGCTTGATTCGCTTGGCGGTTTCCTGAATCTGCTCGCGAATACTCGTCATGCCCGAGATGGTTTCCCGTACGGCATCACCGCCTCGGTGCGCCACGTCTACCGACGATTGCGCGATCATGGCCGACTGCTGCGCGTTGAAGGACACGGCCTCGATCTGATCGGACATCTGCGCAATGGCGTCGGATACCGAACTGATCTGCTGCGCCTGGGCACGCGACTTGTCGGCCAGCGAGCGGGAGTCGGATTCCGACCGGCGTACCGCGTCGGCAACACGTACCGAGGTATCGTTGATGGTTCCGACGAGATCACGCAGTGCGTCGATGGAGTAGTTCACGGAGTCGGCAATCGCCCCGGTGATCTCTTCAGTCACCGTGGTATGCGACGACAAGTCACCGTCGGCGAGCGTCATCATTTCGTCCAGCAGCCGCAGAATGGCCTGCTGGTTACGCTGATTCTGGGCCTCGGTGGTCCGCATGGCCGAACGGGAATCCTGAACCAGGGTCACGCCGAGCCAGAGCAGAATCAAAAGTGCAATACCACCCGTCGCATAACCGATGTAGGCCAGCTGACCGGACTGAGCCTGGTCATTTGCCAGCGTTGACGCCAGTTTCGTGACATCCGCAGTAAAGGGACCAGAGATCTTGTCGATCGTATGGGACGCCAGGTTGGCGGCCAGTACGGCCGGTGCCTGCGCCAATACGTCGGAAACCCCCTGGTTGACGGTGGCGAAAAGCACGGCAACGTCGCGCAGTTTCGCCCGAGTCGCGGCATCGTTGATCTGCGGCGCCATCCGGTTACCGTTCAGGAACCCGTTGAGCACGCCACCGAACAGCGCCACGTCGCGGCCAAAACGATCCGAGGCATTGGCCGCACTCTGATCCCCTGAGGTAATTTCACCCAGCGTCAGGCCGATCCGCTCAACCAGCATCAACTGTCGCGTTGCCAGATAGATGACCGCGGGACTGGCCTGCCCGGCAACGAGAGACTGCACGACATCGTCAGAGGACGACAAGAGGTCCGGCAGCATCTGCCGGAGCTGCTCAGCGAGGCTGCCTACGTTCAGAATGGCCTTCTGCCCCTCCAGCACCTTCGAGAGCGCCAGGTTGTACTTGCTCCAGCTTTCCTGGACCTTGGCGAGCTCCGCCTTCCGCTCACCGGACAGCTTCGCGGATGGCCGCTTGGGATCCTTGCCAGCGAGCGCGTCGAGATCGGAAATGAACTGGGCGCGCAAGGTGAGCACGGTATCGAACGAGCCCTTGTTACCGCGTACCGCCCGCAATGATTCGATCGTCATCTCCTGCGCGGATCGCTCCAGTTGTGCGGCCACCAGACGTCGATCCAGCAGTTGCTGGTCATTCTGCGCGGACACGATGAAGATCACCACCGTCGCCAGCAACGCGACCACGGCAATGGCGACCAGCGCAACGACCTGACGGCTCAGGCCGCCCAACCTAACTCCAAGACTCATAGCAACTGCTCACTCCTAGCTGAACAACAAGACGCGCGGTCCGTTGTGAAATCGATTGATGGTCCTTGTCTTCACATTCAGGCAACGGCATTCATGAACTGATCGCTCTCTGTCAGTGCATCAAGATTCAAGATAGGCACCCACTCGTCCTCCACCCAGGCCTCACGCAGCACACCGATCAGCCGAGTCTCCTGAATCGGCCGTTCGGCGCTGAAGGGGATCTGACGTATGCCGTAGGAACGATCGACCAGAAAGGCCGCCCCGAACCGGGGATTCTTGGCCAGCAGCACCACCGAATGGCGGGTTTGCTCCGCCGGCACCTGAAAATAGAATCGCGACAGATCGTAGATACCCGTCAACTCGCCACGCATGTTCGCCAGGCCGATCACCCAAGGCTTGGTCCCCGGGATATGCACCTGATGCGGCGGCGGAAGAATGGCGCGCACCTGAATCAGGGGCACCAGCATCTGTTGCCCGCCGGTGCGGAACAGCACGGCCTGCCAAGTCACTTCGACCTGGTCGGTTTTCGGCATGCCAACCGCATGGGCGGCTGCCTTGTCTTGAATCCAGAGGAGATAATCGAAGGCGTTGGTTGGCATAGTCATGCAGACTATCCGAGCACGGTGCCGAGAATACCCATCAAGTCCGATTCCTTGACAGGTTTGACCAGGTAGTCCTTAGCACCCTGACGCATGCCCCAGATCTTGTCAGTCTGCTGATCCTTGGTCGTGACGATGATGATCGGGATATGCGCGGTTTCCGGATTCTTGTTCAACTCGCGCGTTGCCTGAAAACCGTTCATGCCTGGCATCACGACATCCATCAGGACCGCGTCGGGCTGACTGCGCTTGACGAGCGCGATACCTTCTTCGGCATCCTTTGCCACGGACACGTTGTGTCCGTTTCGCTCCAGCATCGTCTGGAGCACATAGATCTCCGTGGGAGAGTCATCGATTACCACAATATGTGCCACTTGCATCCATCCTCAAAATATTCGTGTTTGCGCGCAAATTATACGGACAAGCCTTCGCCGTCAGGGGCAACGAGAACACCCGATCAGGCGAAATCGCTTGATTCGCTCGGGGCCTGCTGATCGGCTTTTGCACCCGACGACGCAAAACGCCCGATGGCACCAAACAGCTCCTCGCTGGTAAAGGGCTTGGTCAGATAGTCCGACGCGCCGACGATATTACCCCGCGCCTTGTCGAAAATACTATCCTTGCTGGACAGCAGGATCACCGGCGTTTCCGAAAAACGGGCGTTATGCTTGATGATGGCGGTAGTCTGGTAGCCGTCGAGTCGCGGCATGAGAATATCGATGATCACGATATCCGGGGAAAAGTCACCGATTTTCGCCAAAGCGTCAAATCCGTCGACTGCGCTTTCAATCACGCAGCCCGCTTTGGACAAAAGGCTATCGGCCGTGCGACGAATCGTTTTACTGTCGTCGACAATCAAAACCTTGAGCCCGGGAAAGGCCAGAGGATCGGAAGACCGCTCATTCGAGTTATCCATGTTCGTACGTCCCGTTTGATGACCTGCCTTACGATAAGGCATTTCTTATATCCAGTGCCAAGAATGTACCCAAGGCAAACCGCTTTGGCAAACAAATCGAATCACAGGCAGCAGACAACAAGTTGGTCTAGACTGACCGAAGTTGGGCCAACGTCGCCCGCGCCCGCGCGCACGAAGAATTTCCGATCGGTACCGCAAGCCTTTGCCCGCCCCTTCCCGGGCATGGGCGCCTCTGACGCCCGCCGACCAGAGCCCGCATAACCAGATGAATTTACCAGAGATAGCCTGCATGTCACTCGAACACATCCGTACCCCGCACCCCGAACTCGACGCCCATTACTGCGGTCCCTTGCTGGAAATCGAATCGCATATCATCTGTCAGCATCGCCAGATCGAGTCCTGGTTCCGATCGCAATGGCTGCAACACCCCGCGCCGTTTTACGCCTCCGTCGATCTACGCAACGCGGGCTTCAAGCTGGCGCCCGTCGACACCAATCTGTTTCCTGCGGGGTTCAACAATCTGAACCACATCTTCGACCCCCTGATGGTTCAGGCCATCCAGGCCGCCGTGGAGCACGCCTGCCCGGAAGCCCGTGACGTTCTGATCATTCCGGAGCGACATACTCGAAATCAGTTCTACCTCGAGTCACTGGCGGCCCTGGTCGATTTCGTCGAACTGGCGGGCTTCGGCGTGCGCATCGGCTCCCTCGACCCGATTGACGAGCCTCTGCACTTCGATCTCCCGTCCGGCCGCCAGCTCACGCAACACCCCATCTGCCGGGTAGGGCGCCGCATTGAGGTCGATGGCTTCTCTCCCTGCACGATCCTGCTGAACAACGACCTGTCTGGCGGACGGATCCCGATTCTCGATGACCTCGAACAGACCGTGATTCCGCCCGCCGAGCTGGGCTGGTGGAACCGCTCGAAATCCGACCACTTCACGATCTACCAGAAACTGGTGACGGAACTCTGCGAAGTCATCGATCTGGATCCGTGGCTGCTGACCCCGCTCATGCGGGACTGCGGGCAGATCGATTTCCTCAAGCGCGAAGGAGAGGCATGTCTGGAGCAGCAGGTGCGGGAACTGCTGGCAGAAATCCAGGAAAAATACGATACGCACGGCATCCGGGAAAAGCCGTTCGTGGTCATCAAGGCCGATTCGGGCACCTACGGGATGGGCGTCATGACCGCCCAATCCGCCGAGGAGGTCACCCAGCTAAACCGCAAGCAGCGCACCCGCATGCAGGCCAGCAAGGAGGGCCTGGGGATCAAACGCGTCCTCATTCAGGAAGGCGTGCACAGCTTCGAGAAGGTCTCCATCGACCAAAGTGCCGAAAAATTCGTCGCCGAACCGGTCATCTACATGGTGGACCATTTCGTCGTGGGCGGCTTTTATCGGGTTCACACCAAGAAGGGCATCAACGAGAGCCTGAACTCGCCGGGTGCCTCGTTCGTTCCATTACCGTTCAACGAGGCCTGCAGCCTGCCCACCCCCAGCGCCTCGCCCGACAGCGAGCGCAACCGACTCTACGTCTACGGCGTGGTCGCCCGACTGGCCCTGCTGGCCGCCGCCTACGAGCACCAGATGATCCAGGCCAAGACGCCTCAGGCACCGACCGACGCCCCCGCCAAGCGCGAGGTCGTGGCATGAAACTCGGCGTCGTCATGGACCCGATACAGGCCATCAAACCCTGGAAAGACACCTCGTTCGCCCTGATGCTTGCCGCGCAATCACGGGGCTGGACGCTGTATTACATCGAGCCGGACTGGCTTTATGCCGAAGATGGCCGCGCCAAATCCGACATGTGCACGGTGAGCGTTCGCGACACCCGCGAGGACTGGTTCACGCTCGGCCCCAAAATTCGTTCGGATCTGGCCGAGCTCGACATCATTCTTCATCGGCAGGACCCCCCCGTCACCCTGAATTACCACTACGTCACCGCCCTGCTGGAGCTGGCCGAACGTCAGGGGGTGCTCGTGGCCAACCGGCCAAATGCCCTCCGTGCCGCGAACGAGAAGCTCCTGGCCCAACACTACCCCGCCTTCTGCCCGCCCACGCTGGTGACCCGGAACATGACGCAACTGCAGGAATTCCTCGAGACGCACGGGCACATCGTCGTCAAACCGCTGGACGCGATGGGCGGCAGTTCCATTTTCCAGGTCACGCGCGACGACATGAACGCTGACGTGATCTTCGAGACCATGACCGCCAACGGGCTCATGATGGCGCAGCGTTTTCTACCCGCCATCCAGGAGGGCGATCGACGAATTCTGCTCATCAACGGCATTCCGGTGGATCACGCCCTGTTGCGCCGCCCGCCGGCCGACCGCTTCCGCGCCAATCTGGCGGCTGGCGGACAAGGCACCGTGGTGCCGCTTCGCCCTCGCGACCGGGAAATCGCCGCCGCCGTGGGCCCCGATCTCGCCCGTGCCGGATTCTGGTTCGTCGGCCTGGACGTCATTGGCGACCACCTCACGGAAATCAACGTCACGAGTCCCACCTGCGCCCGGGAGATCGATGCGGTCTGCCGCAACGACCCGGCCGGACAGCTGCTCGATTTCCTGGCGGAACAGCGCCGCACGGTCACCCCGACCGCCCCCACAACTGCCTGACCCTGCACACCGAAATCCCCATGACGTCCCGCCGCCACTTCCTGCACACCCTTGCTGCCACCCCGATTCTTGCCAGCAGCCTGATCGCCGGTTGCAGCCGATCGACACCACGAATCACCGAAGAGGGATTCATGGTGTTCAACATGCCGATGACCTTGCGTTTTGCGGACGAACCCCCCGAAGCGATCACCGCCACGGTCAATGCAGCTGCCGGCATCGTCGAACCGCTGTACCGAAGCATCCACCCCTGGAAGCCGAGTGACTTGACGCGCTTGAACGCCGAACTCGCCGCGCACGGCCGGGCAACGGCGACGCCCACCATTCTCGACCTCATCAGAATCTCGCGCACGCTGTTCGATGCGACCGAGGGCACCTTCGACCCGACGATCGGCGCGCTGATCGCCGCCTGGGGATTCCACAACAGCCATGTGGACCAATCCCACCCACTCCCTTCCGACGCCTTTTTGGACGCCTGGCTGGAAAATCCGCCCAGCATGAACGATGTCTCGGTCGAAGGACGGGAAGTCATCGTCCGCAACCGACGCGTTCAGTTCGACTTCAACGGCTGCGCCGAAGGTTATGCGGGGCATCTCGTGATCCAAGCCGCCCAGAAGGCCGGCGTCAAGAACTGCCTGTTCGATACGGGCGGGGACCTCTTCATGATCGGTCAGGCGGGCGACAAACCCTGGCATCTGGCCATCGAAAACCCCCTGAAGCGCGGCGTTCTGGCCAGCATCGACCTGGCCGGGCATCAGTCGCTCAACAGTTCCGGCAACTACGAACATCGATTCATCTATAAGGGCGAAGCCTATTCCCACATCATCAACCCCAAGACAGCCCGCCCCGTCCGCCGGGTTGCAGGCAGTACCGTGTGGGCCAATCACTACGCCATCAGCGACGGGGCAACCAAGGGCGTCATGATGCTCGAACCCGAACAACTGCCTGCTATGATTCGCAAATTAGGTTTGAATGGTGTTCTGTTCATGGAGGAAGATGGCGCACTGTGGATGAGTGACCGCATGCAGGCCGCCGCGCACCTTATCCAGCCGATTGCGGGATTGACGAGCACGCACCGGGTACCACCCGTCTGAGGACGCGACGGGATCTGGCCCCGGTAACAGCCGCCACCCACTCATCTCTCAAGGAAGCGATATGAATTACTGGGCACTCGATCAAAACGACATCGCCAGCGACAAACGACTGGCCTTCGCCATGGTGATTGCGCTGGGCCTGCACGCATTGCTGTTGCTGCTCATCTTCGCCAGCCCGCCACCGCCGCCGCCCAGAGCGCCCAGTATCGAACTGACCCTGGATGCCCCGCTGGCCAGTAAGACGGTGGATGCCTCGCCGAGCCCCAGCCCGGTCATCAACAAGGAACTCACCACGCCTTCGCTTGCCAGCGCACAGGGCACGTTCTCCGACACGATGACCCCGCCGAAACCCGGTAGCGGCAAGACAGACCAAGGAAGCGAAGGCGCTACCGACAGTCCGGTCCACCTGCCCTCCCCCGACCTGTTCAACCGCCTGAACCAGGCCGTGAGCCAGTCCCTGAAAACGGGGTACATGACCAGCCGAACCGTGGATGGGCCCGCCGGTCAATATCTGGCCAAATGGAAAAGGCAGGTGGAAAGCTACGTCAACCAGCACTACCCGGAAGAGCTCAAATCCCAGCATCTCTCTGGGCAACTGATTCTCGAAGTCACGGTCAATCAGGGCGGTCACGTCCTCAACATTGCCGTGCGTCAATCCTCTGGCAACACGACCATTGACGAGGCGGCAAGACGCATGGTGCAGCTGGCCTCACCCTACCCGCCCTTTCCGCCCAAGCTCGCGGCCCAGTACGATCAGATCAACATCACCCGGACCTGGCTGTTCACCAGCGGACAACAATTATCCACCCACTAAGCGATTGATCTGACATAATTCGCCCCCACATTCGGGCGCACCGACACAGGGCGATTGCGCATGGTCGCCGGGAAACCTATACTCGTCGGCTGTTTATTCGGCATCAAGCCCAAGATGGCGTTGCGCGCGCACGCTCCCATTTCGACGACAACAGTGATCCGGCATCCCGCCCGGACAGAGGTTTTGGCACATGGCAGTCACGCTCCCACCCGGCTACAAACCCTCGGAATCCGAGGAATACATGAACCCCATGCAACTGGAGTACTTCCGCCAGAAGCTCCTGGCATGGCGTGAAGAGCTCCTGCAGGAGTCCGAATCGACGGTCAACCACCTCCGCGAGGAAAACTGGCAGGAACCGGACATCAACGACCGCGCCTCCCTGGAGTCCGATGCCGCACTGGAACTGCGCACGCGCGATCGCTACCGCAAGCTGATCAACAAGATCGACAAGGCGCTCAAGCAAATTGCCGAAGGCACCTACGGATTCTGCGACGAGACGGGCGACGAAATCGGCATCCGCCGTCTGGAAGCGCGCCCGATTGCCACGCTGACGATCGAGGCCCAGGAACGACACGAGCGACTGGAGCGCGTACAGCGTGACGACTGATCTCAGCCGACGTCGCATCCTTGCCGCCGGCCTGCTGGCCGGCACGCTGCTGTTGGGTATTCAGGGCGCAAGCGCCGAAACCAATCCCACACCGCTGCAGCACACGGTTTCCGTGGAAATCACCACGAATCTCGGCCAGATCGTCCTTGCTCTGGACCCCGTCAAGGCGCCGAAAACCGTCGAAAATTTCCTGCATTATGTGAAAAGCGGATTCTATGCCGGGACGATCTTTCACCGCGTCATCCCGGGCTTCATGATCCAGGGCGGCGGCTTCACCCCGAACTTCCGCCAGAAACCGACCGACGCACCGGTCATCAACGAGGCAAGCAATGGCCTGCACAATCTGCGCGGCACCATTGCCATGGCGCGAACCAGCGATCCGAACTCGGCGACCAGTCAGTTCTTCATCAATGTGGCCGACAACCGGTTTCTGGACTACACCGCACCCACCATGCGCGGCGCCGGTTATGCGGTCTTCGGCCACGTAACCCGGGGCATGGGGGTGGTGGACAAGATCGCCCATACGCCGACCGGCTCCGGCGGTCCGTTCCCGCAGGACGTGCCCAGACAGACGGTCGTGATCGAATCGATCAAGATCCTGCCCTGATCCGCAAGACGACGATCGTCGTTGCAGAAAGCAGCAAGGCACGCTCTCGGGGGCGTGCCTTGCTGCTTTTCATGGCGTACGGCCACCGCTCAGCAAGGACGATTGATCAGGGATCGACCTGACCGTTCCTCCGCCCAGATGATGGACGGGCATTTGGCGCTGACTTGTCCATATCCAGCAGGGGCAACCAGTACCAATACGTCAACCACCGGCGCACCCAGGCATCCAGATGCGCGTCAAGCCGATCAGCCAGCCAGCGTGACCGCGACTCGGTATCCCCTGCCGCCGGTGGCGTGAGCTTGGGTTCGATCACGGCCCGGTAGCGTCCCAGGCCATGGGGCTCGATATGTACAGGGAGAATGTCCAGACCGTGCTGCACGGCCAAACGGGCCGCGATCCAGCGGTTGCCCGCATAAGGGATATCGCGGCCAAGACTGGGCGCCCAGACGTACTCGTCCTTTTCCTCGTCAATGAACAGCACGAGGCTTCGACCCCGTGCCATCGCCTTGCTGACGTGACGCATCGCGGCAGGACCTGCCGCCACATAATCGGCCTCCTGCCCATCCGCAAACCGCCACCCGGCCCGGGATTTATGGGCCAACTTAGCCCGCACCCCTTGACCCAAGGGCAGGTAGATGTCGCACCATAACCCGCCGATCAGTTCGGGCACCCGCCCCATGAACTCCCAGTTGCCGACATGGGCCGTGGCAATGATCACCGGCCGGGACAAGTTCTCCAGATGCTCGGCGCCCACAATCTCCAGCCGCCCGGCACGAACCATGCGATGCAGGATGGGTATCTCGGCGTAAACACGCCCGATGTTCCGGGTGTGCTCAATAATCAACCCCTCGCGCGCGCGCGGATCGGTAATGCCCAGGAGTCGTTCGAGACTGACGTGCATACGCCCGACCCAGAGCCGCTGGGCGGCGATGGCCCGCCGCCCAGCGCGCGCGCCGAGCCAGGCACCAATCCGGGACACCCAGTCGATGGGCAGGAAACGAAAGAGGTAAGCCAATAGCAACTCGGCCCGATCCTTCAGGGTCAGCCGAGTTACCTTCGGTTTGGTCGACGGGCTGGACAGCGCCGGGTCGGTCATGACGACCGCGGCTCCAGATACATCGGCAATCCCCCCCGGGGCCGCAGAGTCAGGCGACATTCGATATCCACCGAATGCTCAGGCGCCATCCGCGCCCGGAAACGCTGCGCCAGTGTCGCCAGGCAGAGGATGCCCTCGGTGAGACCGAAACGCATGCCCAGACAGACCCGGTGCCCCACGCTGAACGGCAGATAGACGAATTTGTCGGGCCGAGGCTGCCCGGGAAGGAATCGCTCGGGAATGAATTGATTGGGCTTTTCCCAGAAGAGTTCGTGACGGTGGAGCAGCCAGGGGATCACCAGAATGATCGAGTTCTTCCGCAACGCCTTGCCCCGAATCTCGTCACCGGCTCGGGCCTGCCGGCTCAGCACGGGCACCGGCGGATAGAGACGCATGGTTTCCTCGAACACGGCGCGGGTATAGGGCAATTTCGGGACATCCGCCAACGTGGGTGCGCGGCCGCCCAGGACGCGATCGAGCTCCTCGTGCAAGCGATCCGCCGCGCGAGGACTGTGATCCAGCAGATACCAGGCCCAGGCCAGGGAGTTGGCGGTTGTCTCGTGACCGGCCATGAACATCACGATGGCTTCGTTACGCGCACCCAGGGCGTGCAGAGGGCAGCGCTTCTGCCCCCGGCTGCCGGGGTGCCCCTCGAGCAGCATCGACAGCAGCGTGACGCGATCACTGTCCTTGCGCGCCTTGTGCCGCTCGATAATGCGATCGATCACTTCGTGAATGCGGGCTGCTGATCGTTGCGCGCGGAACCGCGACAGGGGGTTGCTGAGCCACCGCAGGTAGGGCAGCCCGAAGGTGTCCGCCCAGTTCATCTGCTCGATCGCCTTCTGGTAGGTCGAAAAGCCATCGACCACCTGGGCCGCCTCCGCATCGGAGGTATCGTCCCCGAAAATCGTCCGCCCAATGATCAAGGAGGTCAGCCGCGCCATCTCATTCAGCATATCGACCGGCTGGTCATGCGGCAGGCGTGCCCACCGATCAGCCATCTCCTGCGCGGACTCCACCATGACACCGGCAAAATCGGGCAGACGCTCGGCCTCGAAGGCCGGCGCGCAATAGTCGCGACGCTCCTTCCAGAGCGCGCCATCACTCACGAACAGACCATCGCCCAGCAGCGGCTCCAGCGCATGGCGCATCTGCGGGCTCTTGCGATCGTAATTATCGTGCTCCTCCAGGAACACGCGCTTGACCGTGTCGGGACTATTACAGACAAGATAATGCTGATTCAACAGCTGAAACGCGAAGGTAAGGCCCCGATAGGCGCGCTCCGGCCAGATGGACAGGAGATTCGTCTTGAGTTCGGAAAGTGTTCGCGTGCTATCCAGCCACGCGGTTGGCGGTATGACCTTGACCGGATCCGGTTCGGCGAGATCGCGGCAGCCCTCCGGAAGCGTCAGGCGAGCAAATTCAGTCATAGGGTCAAGTCATCCTTGCCAGAGTGTTTTCAACGCATCGAATCGCGGCACGGCCAACCGAACCATTATTTGGCCGCATTCTTAGCGGATCGGTAGTGGCTTCATTATAATCAGAATCGCAAACCCAACGACATACACGCAGGTGCCCGAAGGCCGAACCAACAGCCGGTTGCACGCACACGCACCACCCAGGCCCACAGCATGCACCCAATCATAACGGACAGTGCCGCCCTTGGCCCGATCCTAGATGCCCTACCCCAATCCCCATTTGTGGTCATGGATACGGAGTTCCTCAGGGAATCCACCTATTACCCTCAGCTTTGCCTGATCCAGATCGCCACGCCCGATGGACTCTGGCTGATCGATCCCCTGGCCAACCATCTGGATCTGCAACCCCTCTGGGGTACCCTGAACGGGGTGCCCCAGCCCATCGTATTCCACGCGGCCGAGCAGGATCTGGAATTGATGTATCTGGCGGCGGGCGCCCTGCCAGGGCATATCCACGACACCCAGATCGCCGCGGCACTATTGGGCCTTGGCGAGCAAATCGGCTACGCCCGGTTGGTCCAGCACTTGATGGCCGAGGAACTGGACAAGTCCCAGAGCCGAACGGATTGGTCGACGAGGCCCCTCACGGAGGCGCAGTGCCAGTATGCCGCCGACGACGTGCGTTTCCTGCGGCTGATCTACCCCGACCTGATGCAACGGCTCGCAGAAATGGGACGACAGCACTGGCTGGAGGAGGAATGCGCGGCCCTGAACGACACCCTCCGTTTCCAGCCGGAAGACGATCGACAGTGGCGGCGGGTTCGCGGCCAGCAGCGTCTTTCCGCCCAACAGCTATCGCTACTCCAGGCGATCTCGGCCTGGCGCGAGCAAACCGCCCGCGCACTCAATCTGCCCCGACGGTGGGTGCTGAGCGACGATTTCGCCATCGAACTGGCGATCAAGCCACCGGAAAATCAGCAGGCGCTCCTCGCCCGGCGCCACTGGCCGAAGCAACGTACCCCTGCGGAAGCAGCCGAACTGATCGATCGGCTGGACGCGGCCCGGCAACTGCCGGCCGACCAATGGCCGCAACCCGTCCGCTTTACTCGTCAGGATCCGGAAACGGCGGGCCTGCTGGTCCTTCTACAGGAAACCGTCCAGCAGGTCGCTCAGGAGACCGATCTGGTACCGAGCCTGCTGGCGACCACGGATGACCTCCTCACACTCATCCGCACACCGGATCGCCCGCAGCGACTCACGACCGGTTGGCGGGCCGAGGTCATCGGTCATCGCCTGCGCGCGCTGCTGCCGGACTGAGCGGCGCGGCCACCATCACGCACGCGGGCACCGCGGGCAACTGCTAAACTCTGTCCCACAACATTTTTGAGGGAACCCGAACCATGAACCCACAAGACATCATCGCGCAAATCCAGGCCGTACTGCCCGACGCCCAGGTCAACCCCGAAGGCGAGGGCTGCAATTTCCGCATCGAAGTCGTCAGCAGCGCCTTTGCCGGCAAATCCATGCTGCAGCAGCATCAGATGGTCAACAAGATCCTGGCACCCGCGATCACCTCCGGCGCGCTGCATGCCGTGACGCTGAGCACACGTGCCCCCCAAAACCCGTAATAATCCGACGAATCCGCTACGTGCCCAGGAAATCCGCCATGTCAAACACACCTGAGAAATCACTCGACGAACTCACCGCCGCCGAACGCACCGAGCTGGAAGCCGCCACCTTTCGGCGCCTCATCGCACACCTCGACGAGCGAACCGACGTCCAGAACATCGACCTGATGAATCTGGCCGGTTTCTGCCGGAACTGCCTGTCCCGCTGGTATCGGGAAGCCTCGGAGGCGCGCGGTACGCCGCTGAGCGATCACGACGCGCGCGTCGCGGTCTATGGCATGCCCTACGCGGAATGGAAGGCCAAGTACCAGACCGAGGCCACGGACAGCCAGAAAGCCGCCTTCACGGAGGCCTTCAAGAACCACGGCTAGGCCTCAGGGGGTCTCAGCTTCCGGCAGGGCGGGACGCATCGCGACCTGCCGCATCAGAAGGTCGGCCACTTGCCCGCGTCGAGGCTCTTTTTGGCCCGATCGGTAAAGAACGCCACCTGAGCGTGCTCGTAGGGTTGGGTATCGTTGGCGGTCATCATCCGGTACCAGCCGGTGTAGATGGCCGTGAGCTGCGCGATGCTGTACCCGGAAACCTTGCGCGGGTCCGGGTCATCGTTCGCAAGATCCTGCAACTGACTCTGGGTCAGCTTGGCGATGTGGACGATGGTCTCGACCAGAAGATCCTTGCTGTGGGCGGGGGCGGTCCCGGCCAGAATGGCGGCGGCATCCTTCACCGCCTGAGGATTGTGCTGCAGGCGTTTCGCCACGGCGTCGAGCATGGCGGCGGCACCGTGGAGCGCACGATCGGCAGGCACCGGGAAACCGTTACCACCCGTCGACTCCACCTGCAGCTTGGCGATGGCGACCACTTCGCGCAACCGCGGCAAACCGAGCTCCCGGGCCCGTCGATCGGCGATATCCAACGAATTCGGCGTAATCGCCATCCCCCCGTTCAGCCAGCGCTGAATGGTGGTGGACAGGTTCTCCCGCTCGACATACTGGAACTGCCCCACTTTCCAGGGCAGGATCTTGTCGGTCGGCACCTCGCGCACCAGCTTGGACGCGTCCGGGGCGTTATCCGCCCCGCCACTCGTCAACGGCGAATTGCCCGAGGGGCTGCAGGTGCCGTACAGGGTCTTGTCCGACCCATTCACCACGTCGCTGAGCGTAATATTCACCGTGCCGTCCGGGTTGATGGACTGGATGATGCCGTCGGCATAACCGTCGTTCATCAGATTCTCGGCATATAGAGGGATGAATACACGATCCCCTACGGCAAAATCGGCGGCAGCAACGAGCGGACTCTGGCCCCAGGCGCTCAACGCCAGGCATAACGGAATCAGGTAACGAAATAGCTTCATGGATCACTCTTCATACATTTATTGGGTCATAGGGTTATAGCACGATGGAACACAAACGGCTGGCGATCCGCGATGCCTGGGGGTTGATCGAGGTCGTGGAGGAAGCGGGAGAGATCACGCTCCGATTCGGCAATCACACCGCCCAATCGGGCTGGTTTCCGGCACGCCCCGACCAGCTAGCCTTCGGTTATTACCGCGCCCTGCTCGCTGGCTTGGCGTTCCACCCGAATCCTGCGCGTTTGAATCTGTACGGCCTGGGCGGTGGCGCACTGGCCCGCTTCCTGCTGCATTACACAGACCTGCGCATCACCGCCCACGATCTTCGTCCGATTTTGCGAGACATCGCGCGGGAACACTTCGATCTGAATACCGAAGATCCCCGTATCGACCTCAGATTCGGCGACATCGCCGACCACCTCTGGCTCATGGATACGCCGCCGGCTGATCTGATCTGGCTGGATGTGTTCGATGAGGACGGCATGGTGCGCATTCCCCCGCGCAGCTTCGCCGTACTTTCCGATCAACTCGATGACGACGGGGTTCTCTGCGCCAATATCTGGCGCAATTCCCTCAAGGACGTCGCCCATATCAACGACCAGCTGGCCCGATACTTTTCCCCGACCCCGTTGATCCTGAACGTACCGGACCGCTTCAACACGGTCGTACTGTACCGCAAGACGCCCTGGACGGCCGAAGACGTCGCCGAGGCCCATACGCGCCTGCCGCAATGGGCACCCGCCGTCCGGGACACCATCAAGGACACGCTGCCCTGGTTGCAGTCCACCCCCCGACTGCGTCGCTGAACCAGCACGACCGATAGGTAATCGTCGACGCCCATGAAAAAGCCGGGATACATGGATCCCGGCCAATTTCGTACCGACAGCGATCGCGCAGGCCGTTCGCGCGCTCAGGACAACGCCGCCAGCACCGATTCCGCCGAAGCATTCTGCAGCCCCGATTCGTCGACGCCGAGCCACTCTACCTGCCCATCCGACACGATCATCGCATAGCGTTTAGAGCGCATGCCCATGGCACCGCCACTCATGTCGCGCTCCATGCCGATCGAGCGGGTGAACATGCCATTGCCGTCCGAGAGGAAGCGGATGGCCCCACCGACCCCCAGATGCTCGGCCCAGAACTTCATGACGAAGGGATCATTCACCGAAACACAGACGATTTCATCGATGCCGCGGGCACGAATCTCCTCATTCAGCGCAAGGAAACCCGGGACATGCTTGTCCGAACAGGTCGGCGTGAAGGCGCCAGGTACGGCGAACAGCACAATCCGCTGATCGGCGGTCAATTCGCCGATCGAACAACCGTCCAGCCCTTGCGGCCCCCGACAATGCAGCGTGGCCTCGGGCAAACGATCTTGAACCTGGATCATGTAGGTCTCCTCTTGGACTGCATAGGCATCTTAGATACGGCCGTAAACCTCGGCCCCTTTCTTCACGAATTCGATGGATTTTTCTTCCATCCCCTTTTTCAGAGCGGCCATCTCGTCCACACCCAGGCTATCCGCATAATCGCGCACGTCCTGGGTGATCTTCATCGAGCAGAAATGCGGGCCGCACATGGAGCAGAAGTGCGCGACCTTATGGGCCTCGGCCGGCAGCGTCTCGTCGTGATAGCCGCGGGCACGCTCCGGATCCAGGGACAGGTTGAACTGATCCGACCAGCGGAATTCGAAACGGGCCTTGGAGAGCGCATTATCGCGAACCTGAGCCCCCGGGAAGCCCTTGGCCAGATCGGCGGCATGCGCGGCGATCTTGTAGGCGATCACGCCGTCACGCACGTCTTCCTTGTCCGGCAGGCCCAGGTGCTCCTTCGGCGTCACGTAGCAGAGCATCGCCGTACCGTACCAGCCGATGTTGGCCGCGCCGATGGCGCTGGTGATGTGATCGTAGGCCGGCGCAATGTCGGTGACCAGCGGGCCGAGCGTGTAGAACGGCGCCTCGAAACAGTCCGTCAGCTCCTTGTCCATGTTCTCCTTGACCATGTGCAACGGCACGTGGCCCGGCCCCTCGATCATCACCTGGACATCATGCTTCCAGGCGATCTGGGTCAACTCGCCCAGGGTCTGCAATTCGCCGAACTGGGCCGCGTCGTTGGCGTCGGCCAGACAGCCCGGACGCAGGCCGTCGCCCAGCGAGAAGCTGACGTCGTACGCCTTCATGATCTCGCAGATGTCTTCGAAATGCGTGTAGAGGAAGTTCTCCTGATGATGCGCCAGACACCACTTGGCCATGATCGAGCCGCCGCGCGACACGATGCCGGTCACGCGCTCCGCGGTCAGCGGCACGTAGCGCAACAGGACGCCGGCATGGATGGTGAAATAGTCCACGCCTTGCTCGGCCTGCTCGATCAGGGTGTCGCGGAAGATTTCCCAGGTCAGATCCTCGGCCTTGCCGTTGACCTTCTCCAGTGCCTGGTAGATGGGCACGGTGCCGATCGGCACCGGCGCGTTACGCAGGATCCATTCGCGGGTTTCGTGGATGTTCTTGCCCGTCGACAGGTCCATGATCGTATCGGCGCCCCAGCGGATGCCCCAGACCATCTTCTCCACTTCCTCGGCGATGCCGGAAGTGGTGGCGGAGTTGCCGAGGTTGCCGTTGATCTTGGTACGGAAGTTCCGACCGATGATCATCGGCTCGATTTCCGGGTGATTGATGTTCGCCGGGATGATCGCGCGGCCACGGGCGATTTCGTCCCGCACGAACTCGGGCGTGATCTCGTCCGGAATCGCGGCGCCGAACGATTCGCCACGATGCTGGCGCAACAAGGCCTTGTAGCGCGGGTCGGCCCGCATTTCCTGAAGGCGGTTGTTCTCGCGGATGGCGACGAACTCCATCTCCGGCGTGATGATGCCCTGACGCGCATAGTGCATCTGGGTCACGTTCCGGCCGGCCTTGGCCTTTTTCGGGGACCGCACGTGCGCGAAACGCAGGCCGGCCGTCTTGGGGTCGCTCAGGCGCGCCAGACCGAACTCGGAGGAAGGACCGCTCAACTGTTCCGTATCGGCACGTTCCTCGATCCAGGCCGCACGCAGCGGGGGCAGGCCTGCCAGCAGGTCGATCTTGGCCGCCGGATCGGTATAAGGGCCGGAGGTGTCGTAGACAGTCACGGGCGGATTGATTTCCACACCGCGATCGGTACGGGTTGGCGTCAGGGTGATCTCGCGCATCGGCACGCGCACATCCGGGCGGGAACCCGTCTGGTAAATCTTTGCGCTACCGGCAAACGGCGCCACAACCGACTCGGACAACCGGGCGGTTTTGGACAGGAAATCATCTGGGACTGCGCTCATGGCAAACACCTTCGTCAATAAAGTCAAAAGGCTCGCGGACAGAACGATACAATCGCGACAGAACGCCGACGACCGACTTCCCTCCGCCGGTGCGAGCCGGATCAGGTTCCAAGGGACTCTCTCAGCCGCCACCGGCAGCACCCCTAGTCGTAAAGAGTGGAAACTAAAGCACTTGCACACGGATAGCAAGTTCCGCCTCGGCCGCCCCGCCAAAACCCGTCATTTCCGCCCGGAACTCGGCACAGGCCCGAATCCTCGGTGCTCGGCCGCAGACCGCCCTGTCGGGCCGCATCGACCGCCATCCGTCGCGACCGTATGCACGAATGCGCCAGAGATACCGGTAAGCCGATATATTTGATAGGATTCGCGGGTTAATTCTCATGACCCGGGTTGGCGCCACTGATGCAGCCGCGCCGCAATCACCCCCCATGACTTCATTATTTTTCGTAGGAACCACTGAACAGCATGATGGCATTCGATACCGAACTCGCCCGTTTCAATATGGTCGAGCAACAAATCCGCCCCTGGGACGTATTGGACAAGCGCGTTCTGGAAACCCTGTTCAAGATTCCTCGCGAGCATTTCGCACCGGCCGAGCAACGCAAGTTCGCCTTCTCCGATACCGCCCTGCCGATCGGCCACGGCGAGACGATGCTGCCGCCCGTCGTGGAGGGCCGAATCCTGCAGGCCGTCGCGATCGAGCCCCAGGAGCGCATCCTGGAAATCGGGACCGGCACAGGATTTCTGACCGCCTGCCTGGCGCACCTCGGTCATAGCGTTCATAGCGTGGATATTCACGCGGACTTCACGGCCGCTGCGGCCGAGCGCCTGAAGGATTTCGGGCTCGAACGCATCGTACTCGAGACGGGCGACGCCCTGAACGGATGGGCCAGCAACGAGCGTTTCGACGTGATCATCATTTCCGGCGCACTGCAGGCCATTCCCGAATCCTATCGGCAGCAACTGAACGTCGGTGGCCGCCTGTTCGCGATCGTCGGCACCGCGCCGGTCATGTCTGCCGTACTGGTCACACGTCGCGCCGACGATCACTTCGTCACGGAGAACCTGTTCGAAACGTGCACGGGCTACTTGCACGGGGCCGAGCCCAAGCCGCAATTTTCCTTTGGTTGAGCCGGGAATATCGCCGATATCCCGTCCATCGACCGAATGACCAGACGCCGCCCAGCCCGCAGCCATGGCACTGGGGCACTTGATTCCTCCGCGAGGCGGCTGCGCACCTGGGGACCTGTGCACGACCCATGGCCAAGACAGCCAAATCTCTGACCCAATCGGTCAAATTTAGGCTAAAGTATCCACTAATTAGCTGGCTAATTATATTGTAGGAAATCTTTCATGGCTGCTGCACACATCCCCCTGCGCCGACGTCCGGCGCTGCTTCTCTCTCTTCTGACGCTCGGTCTGGGATACGGGCTGCCGGCCTATCCGGCCAACCTGCTCGACATGTATCAACTGGCGGAGCAGAACGACCAGACCCTCAAGGCCGCCGACCAGAAGCGCATGGCAGCCCAGGAAAACATTCCCATCCAGCGGGCGAACCTGCTGCCACAGATCGGTGCCGCAGCGGGCGTGAGCTACAGTCGGACGGACGTTCGTGCAGGCGGATTCCCCGGCGCCCCACACCAGATCAAGGGTGCGGGCGGGAACCTCGGTCTGAACCTGAACCAGGTGATCTACAACCGAATCGACAACCTGACGCTCGACGTGGCCGATCTGCAAGCCCAGCAAGCCGATCTCGACTACGCGGCGGCCCAGCAGAACCTGATCCTCCGTACAAGCGAGGCCTACTTCGCCGTCCTGAAGGCCAATGCCAGCCTGCAACTGAGCATCGCCAGCCAGGACGCCTTCAAGAATCAGTTGGAGCAAGCCCAGAAACGGTTCGAAGTCGGCCTCGTGGCCGTTACCGACGTGGCCAACGCCCAGGCCAATTACGACAAGTCGAACGCGGACATCATCACCGCCCGTAATGCCCTGGAGAATGCCCGCGCAGCTCTGGCGACCATCATCGGCGAAGAGCCCCCCGAACTGGACGACGTGAAAACCAACCTCACCACGCCCGGCCCACAGCCTCAGGATCTGGGCGCCTGGACCGATCTCGCCGCCAAGCAGAACCTCAGCCTGAACAGTGCGGAAATCAACACCCGCATCAGCCAGCAGAACGTCGAGATCAACCGGGCCGCGCGTCTGCCGACCGTCAACCTGACCGGCCAGTACGGTTACAACAGCGCGCCCAACCAGTTCAACGGCCAGCGGAACAACACGCTGAACGGCACCATCGGGCTCGAAGTCAGCGTGCCGCTCTATACAGGTGGGCGGATCAACGCGAAATCCCGTCAGGCGGCGTTCCAGTACCAGCAGACTCAGAACGAGGTGGAAAATCTGCGTCGCCAGGTTCAGCAGGTCACCGCCAACGATTACCGCGGCGTGATCACCAATATCAGCGAGATCACCGCCTATGAGCAGGCGGTGGAATCGGCCCGCACCAGTCTCGCCGCCACCCAGGCAGGCTATCAGGTGGGCACGCGCACGATCGTTGACGTACTCAATGCCCAGATTCAGGTGTTCAGTGCCATGGCGAACTTCCTGAACGCGCGATACGGCTACCTCACGAGTTCACTGCAACTCAAATCCGATACGGGGCAGCTGACCGTCGCCGATCTCAAGGCGATCAACGATCAACTCGTCCCGGGCAAGGTCAACGCATTGATTGCACCGTTGATGGGCAAGGCCGCCAACAACCAGAAATCGCAGGAACAGATGATCCAGCGGGTCATCAAGCGCGCCAAGCAGACCGTGGACAGCCCGAGCGCGCACTGAGCAACCGTCTGCCCATGCGTCGGTCAACATCCCGCCACAACCCTCGACCAGAGTTCCGGCCATGATCCGTGCGATGATTCTGGCCGCCGGCCGGGGTGAGCGGATGCGGCCGCTGACGGATCACACCCCGAAGCCCCTGCTCCCGGTTCAGGGAAAACCCCTGATCGTTCACCATATCGAACGGCTGGTGCACTGCGGCATCCAGGACATCGTAATCAACCTCAACCATCTGGCCGAGCAGATTCCCGCGGTACTGGGCGACGGCGAGACCTGGGGGGTTCGTCTGCATTACTCTTGGGAAAACCAGTGTCCAGAATCGCTGGAAACGGCGGGCGGCATCCGCCATGCGCTGTCCCTGCTGAGCGAGGAATTCCTCCTGGTCAATGGCGACGTGCTCACGGATTTTCCCTTCGACACCTTGCTGACCACCCCGCTGCCACCGACGGATGTGTTCCGTCTTGCGCTGGTGGACAATCCGCCCCATCACCCCCGGGGCGACTTCGGCCTCAGCGAACAAGGTCGGCTCACTCCCTGTGCGAACACGGCGGGATCCGGTTCGGTCTGTCTGACCTACGCGGGCATCGGCCGGTACCGGCGCAACCTGTTCGCGCCCCTGCCCGAAGGACGGCGACCGCTCGGGCCGCTGCTACACGACGAAATCGCGAAAGACCGGGGAAGCGGCTTGCACCATCCGGGCGTCTGGCTCGACGTCGGCACCGTCGAGCGACTGAACGAAGCCCAGGCCACGAACCTTCAACCGGGCTGAACCCGTATCGCTACCGATCCCGGGAACGACACGTCCAGCGCCAGGCGTCGGCAATGATCCGATCGAGATCAGGATAGGCCGGCACCCACCCCAGAATCGACCGGGCAAGACGGGCATCCGCCACGAGTCGGGCCGGATCGCCCGGACGACGGTCGCTGATCACGATCGGAATCGGCTTGCCCGTTACCGCACGCGCCGCCTCGATCACGGACAATACCGAAAACCCGGTTCCATTCCCCAGATTGAACCGGCCACTGCGGCCGGTTTCCTGCATCCATAGCAACGCCTTCAGGTGCGCGTCGCAGAGATCCTGAACGTGAATGTAGTCGCGGATGCAGCTCCCGTCCGGGGTCGGGTAGTCCGTACCGAACACGGTGATGGCCGCCCGCTGCCCGGCGGCGGCTTCGAGCACCAGAGGAATCAGATGAGTCTCCGGCTCGTGCCGCTCACCCAACTCCCCTTCGGGATCGGCACCCGCGGCATTGAAATAGCGCAAACAGACCGACTGGAGACCGTAGGCCGACGCGTAATCGTCCAGCAACTGCTCCACCATCCACTTGCTGCGCCCATAGGGGTTGATGGGGTTTTGCGGATGGTCTTCCGAGATCAGATCCTGAAGGGGCTCGCCATAGGTGGAAGCACTGGAGGAGAAGATGAATTGCCGTACGTCATGCCGACGCATGGCGTCCAGCAGATTGATCGTATGCGACACATTATTCCGATAATAGATGGCCGGATCGGCAATGGACTCCGCCACCAGACTGAAGGCGGCGAAATGCATCACCGCATCGAAGCGCTCGGCCGTGAAGACCTGATCCAGCAGCGCCGTATCGGCCATGTCGCCGATCACTCGCTTGCCGTAACGCACCGCATCGGCATGCCCCGTCGAGAGGTTGTCCAGGGTCGTGACGGCATGCCCCGCCCGCGCCAGCCATTTCACCATGTGCGCGCCGATGTAACCGGCGCCGCCCACTACAAGCACATTCACGAACACCCTCTTTCAATACGCATTTTTGTTGACGAACCCCTTCAACAGGGTCAGAAAAATAATCTTCAGATCGAACGCCAGCGACCAGTGCTCGATGTAATAGAGATCGTGCTCCACCCGCCGCTGCATCTTCTCCAGCGTGTCGGTTTCGCCGCGCCAGCCGTTGACCTGTGCCCAGCCCGTGATCCCGGGCTTCACCTTGTGGCGGAGCATGTAGCCGGCCACCTGATCCTTGTAGGCTTCGTTGTGCGCGATGGCATGGGGGCGCGGCCCGACGATCGACATCCGCCCCTGCAGCACATTGATGAATTGCGGCAGTTCATCGAGGCTCGTACGTCGCATCCAGGCGCCCAACCGGGTCAGACGTGGGTCATCACGGGTCGCCTGCACGATCTGGCCTTCCGGCTCGTCGTGCTGCCGCATGCTGCGAAACTTGTAGATTTCGAAGGTCTTGCCATCCCACCCCAGGCGTTGCTGCCGGAAGAACACCGGTCCCGGCGAACTCAGCTTCACGCCGATGGCCAGCACCAGCAGCAAAGGACTGATCACGATCAGGATCATGAGCGACAGCAGCCGATCCTCCAGCCCCTTCACCAACCGGTTGACACCCGTCATCGGCGAGGCCGTCAGATCGAACATCGGCATGTCCAGGATCTGGGAGACGCCGTGATTGATCAGGAACAACCCGAACAGATCCGGCACGAAGCGTACGTTGGCCGTCGAGAACCGCAGACTTTCCAGCACGTCCCGCAAACGCCGGGTCTGCTCCAGGGGGACGGCGATCCAGACTTCGTCGATATCGTGCCCCGACACATAGTCGAACAACGTATCCAGCGGCCTAAGCGGTTCGTCCGGCAGCGCACGATCATTCCCGCCAGCATCGAATACAGCCGACACTTCGAAGCCCGCCCAGGTCTCCTCACGGGCACGCCGAATCAGATCCCGCGCCAGCGGCCCGCAACCGACCACGACCGCACGACGGCGGTTGTAACCGCGTTTGCGCATGATGCGCAGGACGTAGTACACCACCAGGCGCAGCAACGACAGCAGCGCGGCGCCGATCACGGCCCAGAAACCCAACCAGAGCCGGGAATAGGTTGTCCCCAGTTTCATGAGGATCAACAACGCAAACAGGGAAACCAGAACGAGGGCCCAGGCACCAACCACGCGCACGGCCGGGGCCCAGAGCCCACGGGCACGCCAGGAATCATAGACACCGACGAGCGGGAAGACGATGGCGACCAGCAGGCCGCCGATCAACAACAACGCACTGTACGATGTCGACGGCGGCAGGTTCTCCAGACCGAACCGCGCCCCGTAGGCAATCACCCCGCCGACTCCGACGAGCAGCACGTCGAGAATGCGCGTGACGAGCGATATCAGGGTGGCATGGGATTTCAACGGGGCCGATGGCATGGAATCTGTGACTTCCGTAAGACGTAAGAATGGTGCGGACGCTCATCACATGGCGCCACGACGGCACGACGAACGGCTCAGCTGGAACTATACCTGATCGGTGAGCGAACCCGCGCCAGGACGCGATGCCCGGAATTCAGTCCACGCCCGATCAATGAAGGTCGTCAGCTCAGCACGGAAGCGATCGATCGAAAAACGCTCGGCATTCGCACGGCAATCCGCCGAGCGAATCACGCCAGCCTCCCGCTCAAATCGGTCTACCGCCGCGATCAACGACGGCACCGTTTGCGCATCGAAAAACACGCCAGTCGGCGCCGAAACCGTCAAATCCCGTACCGTCTCCAGAGCGCCGCCCTTACCATAGGCAATGACGGGCGTACCACAAGCTTGCGCCTCCAGCGGCGTAATACCGAAATCCTCTTCGGCGGCAAAAACGAACGCCCTGGCACGTTGCATATGATCCCGAAGCACCTCGAACGATTGATAACCCATCAGAGTCACGTTCGGCCCGGCCTTGGCGCGGATCTTCTCCCACTCCGGACCATCGCCGATCACGACCAATCGACGCTCGGGCATGGCAGTAAATGCCTCTACGATCAGATCCATCTTCTTGTACGGCACCATGCGCGACGCCGTCAGAAAAAAGTCCTCCTTGAGTGCGCACAGGGCAAAGCGGGTGACATCCACAGGCGGGTAGATCACCTCGGAATCACGCCGATATACTTTCCAGATCCGACGCGCGATGAACCCGGAATCGGCAATGAATCGATCGACCCCATTGGCCGTTCGCGCATCCCACATCCGGATCCGGTGCAGCATCCATTTCGCCACCCAGCCTTTCAGGCCCCGATCCAGACCGGATTCGCGCAAGTATTGATGCTGCAAATCCCAGGCGTAGCGGATCGGTGTGTAAACGTAGCTCACATGCAATTGATCCGGGCCGGTCAGCACCCCTTTGGCAACGGCGTGCGAACTGGAAATCACCAAGTCGTAGCTTGAAAGATCCAACTGCTCGATGGCCAGAGGCATCAGCGCTAGGTAGTGCCGATAGTGTTTACGTGCACCCGGCAATTTCTGGATGAACGTCGTGCGCGGTTGGCGACCACCGAGAAACGTACGTTCGCTTTCGGGCAAAAAATCGCAGACCGCAAACACGTCCGCCTCGGGATATAACGACAGGATCTGCTCCAGAACCCGCTCCGCGCCCGCATAAGTGGTCAACCAGTCATGCACGACGGCGACCCGTTTCGGTGACCCGTCCTTTGTCCCTTTCATGACAAAATCCGATAGGCGTCGAGGGTTTGTTCAGCGCAGCGTGTCCAGCTGAACAGCTGAGCGCGATCCAACCCCTGTTGAACAATACGTACCCGCAACGCACTATCTTCCAGCAAGCGGTGCAATCCATCGGCGATATCCTGGATCGAATGCGGATCGACTTCGATCGCCGCACCGCCCGACACCTCGGGCAAGGAGGCGACATTCGACGTCAATACCGGCGTACCGCTGGCAAAAGCCTCCAGTACCGGCAGACCGAAGCCTTCATAGAGCGACGGGTAGGCAAAGATCGCAGCGGACGCATACAAATCCAGCACCTGAGCCTGCGGCAGGTAGCCCGTGCGGATCAGCTCCCCAGCGGATTCCATCGCCTGAACCCGGGTCAACAGATCCGCGTTCTGCCAGCCCACGCCACCGACCAGAACCAACGGATAGGCCGACCGTAGCGTCGAAGGCAGCCGCGCGTAAGCATCGATCAGGCGAATCAGGTTCTTGCGGGGCTCCAATGTCGCAACCGACAACACGAATCCGCGATCGCGCAGCTGAAATCCCGCACGCGTCGATGCCGTCTCGTCGGCTGTTCGCGGACGGAAATCCGGGCTGACGCCAAGATGCGCCACGTAAACGCGCTCTTCCGGCACCCCGTAGACCGACTGAATCTCTTCGGCGACGAAGTGGGAATCGGTCAGAATCACGTCGGCCCGAGACATCGCCGGCCCCAGACGCGCGTTCAGGTAAGCGACCCGTGCCGGCGGATGAAACGCCGGTTGGTGAACATGGGACAGATCGTGCACGGTAATCACCTGCTTTCCTGGGTATCTGACAGGAATGAAATTCGGCTCATGATAGATGTAACCCGTCTTGGCGTAGGCCGGCAGGATCCGGGCCGCAGCCCAGTTCCGCCGGCGTTGCCGCAGGTCATAGGCCCCAGGAATCCGCCGCAGCCATGGCGCGAGCCGTTGCCCAAGCCCTGCGGTCTGTGACGACGGCTCATCGAATACCCACGACACCGCATCACCCTGAAAGATCTCGCCCCCGGAAAAGCCGACCAGCGAGGTCACATCCGGGTGGGCTCGCAACGACTCGACGAGGTGCTGGGTATAAAACCCGATGCCTGTCCGCGCGCTGGACCGGTCCAAGTGAAAGAGCAGCTTCATTCAGCGCGTTCCCCGCTCGACCGTATCCCGCGGCGGCAACGTAGCCAGTCCCGTGCGCGCGGACTATGCCTTATCATGTTCCGACGACCGCAGACCGGCCGCGATTTCATCCAGTCGACGCGCCATCAAGGAACCCACCGCCTCATACCCATGCCGTGTACGAATCGTTTCCCGAGCTTGCCGGCCGATCGATTGCCGGAAAGCCGCATCCTCGACAAGTCGCTTCATGTACTCGGCCGCCTGCGCCACATCCGGATCGGCCCAGACCTGCCCCGGCGCAAACGGATAGGCACCTTCTGGCACGGGGACCAGTTGATAATCGACAAGACAACTGTTCTCCGCAGTCATGAAATCCTCGTTGCCGGAATACGCTGTCCCGATGACCGGCTTACCCAGATACATCGCCTCAGCCATGCCGAGACCAAAACCCTCGGAGCGATGCAGACTCACATAGGCATCACAGCGTTCGATCAACGCATACATCTGATCCCTGGGCAGCACCTTGTCGATCACGGTCACGCGGGCGTCCCGTGCCTGCAACGCCAGCAAGGCGTTATAGGCCTCGGGATGCTGGGCACCATGCACCGTCTTGACGACCAACCCGACGCGATCATCTTCGGGAAACGCGCGCTGGAACGCATCCACCACGGCCGCCGGATTTTTCCGCTCGGCAAACGAGTGAAAATCATAACTGAACAGGAACAGGAACCTGTCCTTCGGCAACGTCTGAATGCTGGCATCGGCGACGGCAGCCGTTTCGAACTCGACTGCCACCGGCATATAGGTGATTTTCTTGTTCGTGACACGACGGAGGGACGCCTCGATGAATCGGGACGGCGCCCAGATCTCATCGACCAGATCCAGTGCCGCGAGCCAGGGCTCGGGAAAATTGGCCAACTCCCAGAACCAGTAACCGATCCGATAATCGCTCAGTCCCTCGCGGGCTTTCACGGCATCGACGACCAGGGGCATCTGATCGGAGTTGACGCAGAAAAGCTGAATCAGGCGCGTGTTGATCGAAACGACGCGCGTATCGAAGATCGTCGCCGCACGGGTATATGCGGTACCGGCGTCGATGCGTGTCAGGTCGAACGGATAATGGGCCGAAGTCAGTGAATGAGAGAGAGAGAGGAGGTTCTGAGCCACCCCGAAGTTGCCCCCCAAATAGCCGACGACGTTCACCCCAGGTACACGATGGCGGCGATCTCGCCCCAACATGTGACGATAGGTGGACTTCAGAGCCCCGATCCATCGCAGCAGCGGCAGATTCCGCACCGGGGTCGGCGGCGAATGCAGCGTGCTCTTGGCGGACGCACGCAATTTATGGCGGAAGGTGGCAGGGGCCCAGTTTAGAACCGCCCGCGAAAATTCGGGGTAACGCACATACACGCGATAACCGAGACGATAGAAACCACGCTTCAGCAGATTGAAGAGGGAAAAACGTCCCGGCTCGGCGATGGATACATCGCTGACCAGATGAGCGATGGCATCAACAAAAACTGCAGGCACCTTGTAAATTTCCCGCGCGGCATCCCTGAACCACAACAGGAAGGCGGCCTGTCCTTCGCGCGACTCAAGATCGAATTTCTTCTGCAGTTCCGGCTGCGCCAGATAGAGCCCGTACATGAAGCGCGTCACGATCCGGTGGCTCGGAAGACATTCGCAGAGCTGGTTGAAATAGGCGGTCGTCAGTTCATTCCGCGGGACAACCGTCCCACGCCCCTCGACACAGACACGATAGTAGACGCGTGCCGCCTTATGGATGACACCGCCATCCGGAAAACGCCCGAAGCCGTAGGGTACTTTTTGCAGCTCGAAAAAACCGTTTTCGGTCAACGCCTTCAGATAATCGTCATACAAGGGACGCAGCGCACCGATATCGCCGATCATGAAGCGATCCTGGTGCTTGGAAAAGATGCCCGGCGATCGGGGATCCACCCCGCTGAAATGGAAAAAGGCCAACCTGGCGTCATTGGAATACCACAGGCCATCGCGATGGGAAATCATCCGCGAGTGAAGATTCCAATAGGCCACGTTGTAGCCGTCATCGCGAAGGATCGCGACACGATCGAACAGGCACGGCATCAGGTCCGCCCACTTCTGATCGGTGAACAGCCCCTTTTCCAGATCCACGACGGCGCCTTTCTCGAGTCGGCGCGCCCACCAGTCGATCAGCTTTTCCGACTCTTCCGTTCGGCCAACGGCAAGGAAGCCCAGGTTGTAGACGCCCACCCGCATGATGTCGTTTTCGCTGGGGCGGCACGCGTCGGTAATCTCCGCCGTCATGTGCGGCGTCAGCACGGCGGAACTCCCTTGTACCAATCGGTCGATCACTTGGGACAACGGCGAGACGACATAGATATCCGGATCCAAATAGATCAGTTTACGCGCCGTCGTATGGCGGTACAGCCATTTGAAGAAATAGGGCTTGATCGCCGTACTGAACTCCATGACGTCATATCTGAAGACGAATCCGTCAAAGTCCGGCAGATCCAACATGTCCGCCCAAACGACGCCAACGCCCTCCAGACCGATGTCGAACGACGCATCCCGCTCGTCGCTCAGACACACGTAGATTGCGGCTTCGGGGTGCTGGTCCTGAATGGAACGGCACAGCACCCGCGCATAAGACACATAGTTCTTGGCAACAATCGTAAAAAACACCAAATCCGTATCGGCGGAACCCATTAAAAACACACTCCAGGTCAATTCTTTAAAAACAAGTTGGACAGCAGTCGCAAGGGGCGCGTCAACCGCCACGACCTGCTCCGCTCCATCTGCTCGAGGATCATCGCCGTCTGCTTGAATTGCGCCTCTGCCGCGCGAAGTCGTGCGAGGTCCTGCCTCAGTTCGTTGTCCCCTTCCGCCAGGACGGCCTCCAATGCCTTGATCTTTTCTTCTGCCCGAATCTGGCTGGCCAGGACGAACGTGTCGAAGACATTGGGGGGATAATCGAACCCGGCACGCAGGTCAGCGTGCTCCCGCGCAACATAGAACCGGTTGAGTCCATCCGCGTAGGCGAACTCATAATTGTTTTCCAGCAGCGTCGGCTCCCACTCGGCATGACTTTCGTGCTTGGACATCGGCACGGTTGCCTCGGCCACGACGACCCAGGGACGGAACCGCGACCAGTCAAGCCCACGAATGACGGCCGCCTCACCGCCCTCGACATCAATCTTGAGGAAATGCACGTCCTGCTGCGCCGGCACGTGATGCTCGAAGACCCAAGTCAGGGTTTTCAGCAAAACGGTCGTTTTTCGGACCGAAAAGCCGGATGCCACGTGTTGCGCCAAAATCTGCGGATCTGTCGTTGAAAGTCCGGGATTGCTCACGATGTTGATATCAATGACCCCGTTACTTTCACCGATGGCGACCGGTAGATTGACATCCCGGCCGCGCCATTCGTTCAATTTCCCGACATACTCGGGATTCGGTTCGATATTGATGCCGTGCCAACCCTGCTCGTAAAACCATCGGGTGACGGAATCGAATTCCGGCGACAGTGCACCGACATCCACATAAAATCCGTTTTCAACATGTTTCAGAACACGCCAGAGCATGACATCTTCGAAATTCTGGGCATATGAAATCATCATCCCTCCCGGACAATTGAACGCTAATCGGGCCCGCCCAGGCCATCAGGGTGATCCCTTACAGCCATTCCTGGGAATGCTTTCAGCAGAAATCAGGGCTGCAGCGAGTCGCGTCCTCGCCTCAGACGACCGTTACGGCTTAATCCTTCCCTATTCATAACGTGCCGCCACAAGAAGTTGACGAACCTCAAGCACCTTGCAGACAGGGAACATCATCAAATCAGCCAGTCAGCGTGGCGGGGTAAATCTTCCCATGCCGTAGCTCATATACGGTGTCGCAAAGCTCCGACATGACAGCGTGATCATGAGAAGCAAACACGAAGATCTCGGCGTTGGCAATCAACTCATGCATGCGCGCCTTGGCCTTTTCCTGGAATCCGGCATCACCGGTGCCGAACATCTCGTCCACCAGCAGGATATCGGGCTGGTGGCTGGTGGCGACCGCGAACATCAGGCGCATGGTCATCCCGGAAGAATAGGTGCGCACGGGCAAACTGAGAAAATCCCCCAGTTCCGTGAATTCCTCGATACCGGGAATCTTGCTGCGCGCCTCCTTCAGACTCATGCCCATCAGCATGCCCATTCTCAGAATGTTTTCGTAGCCGGAAAGCTCCGGATCCATGCCGGAGCCGATTTCAAGCACCGTCGCCACGCGACCCTCGCGGATCACCCGACCGCTGTCCGGGGTATAGATGCCAGCCATCGTGCGCAGCAGGGTGCTCTTGCCAGCACCGTTGTGGCCGATCAAGCCCAGCGAATCGCCACTACCCAGCGAGAAACTCACGTCATCCAGCGCGGTGACGGACACGGTCTGCCCGGCCTCGGCAGCAATCTTCCCACCGGTCGCGATTCGCATGAACTGGTGTCGCAGGGATTGCGCCCGGGCGTTGTAGATGGGGTAGCGAACGCTGACGTTCTCGAAAACCAGACGAGCCATGGGTCAAATCCAGTAGGGAATGCGGGTGCGCCGCGAATTGAACAGCCACAGCGTGATCGCCCAGCCCAGGATCGTCATCGTGAGCATGACCGGCCAGACGAACGACGGACTCGGGTGACCGAGCAGGGGGTCGCGCACCACGCTGATGAAATAGCTGAACGGATTCATCCACACGACCCAGCTGCCGACGCCGAGCTGTTCCGCCTTGAACAGTACCGGCGACATGAAGAACAGCAGCGGCATGAAATTCGCGATGGCCGTTTCCGTATCCCGGAAGCGCGCGGCGAACATGCCGACGAAGAGACTCATCCACGTCAGATTGAGCACGACCAGCAGGAAACCCGGAAGGGCCAGCCACATCGACCAGGACGCCTGCGGCGGGAAAATGAGGAACACGGCAAGGATGACCACGGCATTGTGCGCGAAATTGATCATGTGCCTGAGAATCAGCTTGAGGGGATGAAAAAACAAGGGCATGCGCACGTTACGAATGAGTTGCGCGTTACTGATGAACAGCTGGCTACTCTCGGTGATGATCCCGGCAATCATGCCCCAGAGGATCAGGCCGACCGTCAGTAACGGGATAAAAGTCGCCTTGTCCATATTGAACAGGGTGCTCCACACAAATCCCAGGCCACCGACGCCGATCGCCGTTCCCAGCGTCAACCAGAACGGACCCAGCATGCTCCGCTTGTACCGGGCCTTGGTATCGCTCCAGGAGAGAAACAACGCGGCGGGCAGTTTTCGAAGCGCCTCGAACAGATCGTTTTGTGTGGCCGTCCAGCGGGATGACATGGTGTGCTCGTTCTGAAAAACAGCCCGCATCATAGCGAGAAACGCGATCGAATAGAAACCGCCGGGCAGGAACAGGACGTCCCGCAGCTCCGGGACCACGAACGGACAGCAGCGCAGGAAACGCACCGTCAGCCCATAAAGAAAAAAGCCGCACTAAGGCGGCTTTTAACTGGAATATGGCGCAGCGGACGGGACTCGAACCCGCGACCCCCGGCGTGACAGGCCGGTATTCTAACCAACTGAACTACCGCTGCTAATTTTGATGTTTGGTGGGTGATGAGAGGCTCGAACTCCCGACCTACGCCTTGTAAGGGCGCCGCTCTACCAACTGAGCTAATCACCCGTGGAGCGGGAAACGAGGTTCGAACTCGCGACCTCAACCTTGGCAAGGTTGCGCTCTACCAGCTGAGCTATTCCCGCACATCATACAACCCCGTTTGACCGCGGCTGTTTGTCACAGAGCGCGCATTATACAAACCAAAATCCGCAGCGCAACACTTTTTTCATAATCCGCCGGAGGGGATCAGGACGCAGATTGCTGGGTCGCTTCCGGTAAATCCTCCTTACTGCTCTCAGACTCCGGACGATACAGCCCCAGGATGACCCAACCATCACCCGGCGTCGGCTCATGCCCGCTTCCGTGCACGAACAGCAGCCCACGCGGGGAAATCATGAACAACACCAGGCCCCGGTTGGCGTAGATACTCTGGTATTGCGACCAACCGAAGGTTTGCGTCAGGCGCGTGGTCGTGATTTCCGCACCCTGCTCGACCAGACCGAGCAACTCACCGGATGAGACCTTCTCGCCGAACAGCGGACGACCGGTAAAGGTCTCAGATAAGCGCTGACTGGCCGTCCCCACCAGCTCCTGCGGCGTCTTGAGCACATACACGTTGCCGGCACCGAACTCATGACGGTAGCGCACGGCGGCGAGATTGTTGATCTCCGGCTGCGCGGACATGGCCAGCAAACGCCCGATCCCCACCAGATCCAGCCGTCGATCGGCCGCCTCAGAAACCGGATTGCCATAGAATGTCTCCAGGCCCTCCATGCGTGCCTGGCGAATGTCGCCATACGAGGTATCGGCCAGAATCACCCGATATCCCTGCTTCTTCAGCGCCTGGGCAATCTTGCGGGACAGTTGGTTGATGCCAACGATCAACAGCCCCTTGTCCTCGGGCAGGGCAACGCCCAGCCGCTGGGCCAGCGGACGCGCCGTCAGCGAGGCGCTGACCACGGTACCCACGATCACGATGAACGTCAGCGGGACCAGGACATCAGCCCCCGCCACGCCATGCTGGGACAGTTTCAGGGCAAACAGGCCGGAGATGGCGGCAGCGACGATCCCCCGCGGCCCGATCCAGGCGATCATGAGTTTTTCCCGCCAATTCAAACCGGAACCGATCGCGCTGAGCCAGACTTTCAGGGGTTGCGCTACGAACTGGATGGTCAGCAATACCAGGATGGCACTCAGCCCAATAGCCGAGAACATCGCCGGGTGGATACGTGCCGCGAGCAGTATGAACAAGCCCGAAATGAACAGAATCGTCAGCGATTCCTTGAAATGCAGCACATCCGCCAGAGGCACGCCGCGCATGTTGGCCAATAGAATGCCCATCACGGTGACCGCCAGCAGCCCTGATTCGTCCGCCAGCAGGTTGGACAGGGTAAATACGGCAAGCACACAAGCAAGCACGACCACATTGATCAGGAATTCCGGCAACCAGTGTCGCCGTAGAACCAGACCAAGCAGATAGCCGCCCCCCATGCCGAAAATCAGCCCGAGACCGACCAATCGAATGAACGGCCAAAGCACGGACAGAAGCCCGCTACCTGCGTGCTCGATCTGGGTGATAATGAACTCGAAGACGAGAACTGCCAACAACGCACCGATGGGATCGATCACGATACCTTCCCAACGGAGCACGGTTGCGACCTTTGGCACTGGTCGCACGATCCGTAACAGCGGCACGATCACCGTGGGTCCGGTCACCACCACCAAGGCACCGAACAACGCGGCCATCTCCCAGGACAATCCCACGAAGTAATGGGCTGCGGCACTGGCCACGCCCCAGGATACGGCAGCGCCGATACTGACCAATCGCCAGATAAACCCGCCCACGCCGCGCAACTCGTGAAAATGCAGCGTCAGACTGCCCTCGAACAGGATCACGGCCACGGCCAGCGACACGATGGGGAACAGGAGATCGCCGAATAGATCGTCCGGACTCAGCCAACCCAGCATGGGGCCCAGTAGCACGCCGATCATGAGCAGGAACAGAATGGCGGGCACCTTGACCCGCCATGCCAGCCACTGCGCCGCAATCCCCGCGACGATGATGCTGGTCAGCGCCAGCAGAATACCTTCTTGCATATACCCCCGAGCCAGAGATGTTCCGGATAGAAATGAGTCCAAAACATCATAATCAACGGCGGGAGATGACACCAGAAACAACACCGGCCATTTTGCGTAGCGGCCCCAATAAAAAGCCCCGCCAAATGGCGGGGCAAAAGCCTAACACTACGGACTCCGTCAGACTACGTTAGGGGTGAATATAAGCCCACCCTTCAAATTGCTTGTCCGCCAAGTAGGCTACGCCGGAGGGCACGATATCCTCGCCATGGACATCGTAAAGATCCGTCTTGTAGTCCAGCTTCTTGCTCTTCAGGGTGTTATTGCACACCTTGATCTTAACGCCATTCATCTTCAAACCATCGATGCTGGCCTGCAGTTGCTCGTCCTTTTTGGCCGCTGTCAGCAAGTTGATGCCGCCGCCATGGATCACGAGTTCAATCTGGGTTGTCGGCCCCGAGGGAGAGTTGATATGGTTGTTGATATTCCGCAAGGTGGCCTTTTCATGATCGAGATCCGCACTGTCAAGATGGTATACGACCGCACGCTTCATGGTGTCCGACCCGGCCACGGCACTGGCGCCATGAAAAAGAAACAAACCTAAAAAAGCCAATATTGAAGCAGAAATTATACGTTTCATTACTCTTATCCCTCGATTAATTCGAGGTACCAGAGTAAAACACTAAACCAACTTAAAGAAATAAGACTTTTATATCCCAGAAGCGCCCTAACAAATAAATTAAAACGACAGCTACGAAAATAATTAAATACTAATTCTTTTCTCAGACCCACCGACCTCGACCTTACCCGTCGCGACGCCCGATAACCATCCGGTCACTCGTGGGCACGGCACCGAGCCGCATCAACGGCATCAACTCAGGCGTCGTTGTTTCCCCGGGTGACAATGCCCCGCGCCCGGGAGAAATCGAGCATGCGCTCGATGGATCGAACCGCCTCGACGCGCACCGGCTCCGACACCTGGATTTCATGCGCAGCAGGATTCTCCAGCGCCGCCAGTACATTGACCAGCCCGTTCATCGCCATCCAGGGACAATGCGCACAGGAGACGCAGGTGGCCGAATGGCCCCGGGTCGGGGCCTCGATCAAGGTTTTGTGCGGTGCGGCTTCGTGCATCTTGTAGAAAATGCCCTTGTCGGTCGCCACGATGAGGGTTTCGTTGGGTAATTCGATGGCCGCACGGATCAGACGACTGGTCGAACCCACGACATCGGCCATATCCACCACGGCTTTGGGCGATTCGGGATGGACGAGCACCGCCGCCTCGGGGTGCTGCCGCTTCAGATCGGCCAACGCCTCTGCCCGGAACTCGTCGTGCACGATGCAACTCCCCTGCCACAGCAGCATGTCCGCGCCGGTTTTTTCCTGGATATATCGCCCGAGATGACGGTCCGGTGCCCAGAGAATCTTCTCTCCCCGGTCACGCAGATGCCCGACGATCTCCAGCGCGTTCGAACTCGTGACGACCCAGTCTGCCCGCGCCTTCACGGCCGCGGACGTGTTTGCGTAGACGACCACGGTACGGTCGGGGTGCGCATCGCAGAACGCCGTGAACTCATCCGCGGGACAGCCGAGATCCAGGGAGCACTCGGCTTGTAGCGTCGGCATGATGACGCGCTTCTCGGGGCTCAGGATCTTGGCCGTCTCACCCATGAACCGCACGCCGCAGACCACCAGCGTCTGCGCGGCGCTCTCCGCACCGAAGGCGGCCATGTCGAGGGAATCGGACACCCGCCCGCCCGTCTCATCGGCCAGCCGCTGCAGCACGGCATCCACATAATAATGAACGACCATCACGGCATTCTGTTCGACCAGTTTCGCCTTGATACGAGCGATCAACGCTGCCTCGTCGAGTGGCGCAACCGTCACAGGCTGCTCCGCCGTGATTGCCAAGCGATTGATCAGCGATTCCTTGGCGGCGGGCACGGCGACGGCCGCATCCGTAAGAACGGGGGATTCGGTATTCATGGCGAATTCCTCAGACGATGTTTCAGATGCTGCGCTGGATCGCCCCGGACCAATGCGACTGGCCGGGACGAACGCTATGGGAACCCGGATTATACGCCCTGATAGAAGGGACCGTGTAGCAGGGACCACGCACTCGGGGGGCCGACCTCCTGGATGGACACCCCACCCCAATATCTCTGAGAGCGCCGTTCATCGGCTCAATTGCACCGCTCAGCACCGCACCTCTGGCCTCGCAAACGACGCTATGATTCGATAGATAGACCAAAAAGGATGGACAGGCATGAACCACAACAAAACAACAAGCGGCTTGCCGACCAGAGCATCGCAAGAACACCTTCCTCCTCGATCACGCATCGGGGGGTTTACGCTGATCGAACTGATGGTCACGCTGACCGTCGCCGTGATTCTGATTGCCATCGCCATACCCAGCTTCAACTATCTCACTGTATCCAACAAACTCACGACCGTGGCCAACGGGCTGGTCACCGCCCTCAATACGGCGCGTCTGGAGGCGATCAAACGGAACAACCTCGTCACCATCTGTAGCAATACGGGCAATGGATCAGACACGCTCGGCACGGCCTGCGGCACCCAAGCAGGCGCGGTGTATGCCACCCTCCCCGACGGAAGTGCCACACTGATCAATGCGGGGATCGTCGGGCTCGCGGCGCCCGTCTCGGTGCAAAATTTCACGCGATTGAATTTCTCCGGACAGGGTCTAGGGACAGCAGTCGGTGCCAATTCGCCCTACACCGGACTGGTCGCCGACTTCTTCACCACCAAAATTTCATCGAACAACCGGCGCTGCGTGTATATCGCCACGGGATCCGTGGTGCGCACCTGCACCGTGACGTCGACAGGAGCATGCCCAAATGCGCAACCCAATCCCTGCAACCAATAAACGAGGCGCGCGGTTACCGCAGGGCCGTCCACCGGTTCGATCCCGACAAGCGGGGGTCGGCCTGATCGAAGTGCTCATTGCCGTGCTGGTTCTATCCATCGGTTTTCTCGGCATGGCCGCGCTGCAAGCCAAGTCGCTCTCGACCAACAACAGCGCCATGAGTCGATCCATGGCCACCATTGCCAGCTATTCCATCCTGGACGCGATGCGCGCGGATCGTACCAATGCCTTGGCGGGCGCCTACAACGGCACCGTCACCGCCAATGCCTGCCCCACCGCCACGAGCACCCTCGCGCAATCGCAACTCAAAGCCTGGTGTAAGCAAGAATTGGTTCAGAACTTCGGGGCGCTTGCCAGCACCAAAGGCACCGTCAACTGCGCCGCAACGGGCAACTGCACCGTCACGATCCAATTCGACGACAGCCGCGCGGGCACGACCGGGACGGGCGCGGGCGCGGTCGGCGCCACCAATCAAACCATCACGACCAAGGCCATGTTATGAGCCAGCTCCTCAAGCACACGGGTTCAACATCACGCGGTTTCACCCTCGTCGAACTCATGGTCGCCCTCGTCCTGGGGCTGGTCGTGATTGGCGGGGTGGTCAGCGTATTTCTCTCCAACCAACAGTCGTATCGCACCAATCAGGCGCTGGCCGATGTGCAGGATAGCTCACGCATTGCTTTCGAATTGATGGCGCGCGATATCCGGGATGCCGGCATGACCGGCTGCGGCAATACGGATCGCGTCGCGAACGTTCTGAAAACGGGCCCCAATGGCACCAATACCGACTGGTGGGCCAACTGGGGCAATGCGGTCATCGGCTACGACAATGGCGTCGCCGATCCCGCCGTCACGACCGGCACCGGTCTCAACCAGCGCGTGGCCGGCACCGACTCCATTCAACTGATCGGGGCCGACGGCAACGGCCTGAGCATCGTCAAACACACCGCAACCGCCGCAACCTTCTTCATCAATGCGGCCACCACGAGCATTCAGGCAGGGGATGTCGTGATCGTCTGCGATCCGGATCACGCCGCCATTACCCAGGTCACGAACTACAACTCCAACAACGTTTCCCTGGTGCATAACACCGGTCTGGGCACGCCCGGCAACTGCTCCAAGGGTCTGGGATACCCCACCCAGTGCACGACCAACGGCAACACCTATACGTTCACGCCCAACTCCCAGATCGCCAAACTGGCCGCCACGGACTGGTATATCGGCAACAACCCGGTGGGCGGCCGCTCCCTCTACCGCATTGCTCTGGTCAACAATGCGGGCACGCCCACCCCGACCCCCCAGGAAATGGTGCGCGACGTGACCGACATGCAAATCACCTATCACCAAAGCAACGGTGCCAACGCCAATGCGTTCGTGGGGGCCAGCAGCATCACTGACTGGCTCAAGGTCGATGCCGTGCAGGTCACCCTCACCCTGCAAAGTGCGAATCTACGTGCCGGCACCGACGGACAGCCCATTCAACGCATCTTCACAGCGACAACCACACTCAGAAACCGGGTGAACTGACATGAACACGTTCCTTGAAACCACCCTGAAGACAAGCCCGACTCTTTCCGGCAAGCCACAAGGCCATCGACAGCAAGGGGTAGCGCTCGTCGTCGCATTGGTTTTGCTGGTTCTCGTCACGCTGGTCGGACTCGCCGCCATCCGCGGTACGACCATGCAACAGAAAATGGCCAGCAACCTCTATGATCGGGAAATCGCATTTCAGAGCACCGAGGCCGCCCTGCGGGCCGCCGCGGCAGCCATCCTGACCAATTCGGCCGTGATCGCCCGCAACTGCGGCGCGGGCGGCGTCTTATGCCAAGGCGACCCCTTCACCGACACCGCGAACCCGGTCGCCGCCAGCGCGATCATCACGGTTCCGCAGGGCACCGGTTCGGGGCAATACTCGGCCGACACGGTGGCCGCCGGGCAACCGCAATACGTTATCGAGAACATGGGCGACTGGCCGGACCCCAACTTGAATGTGGGCTACAACCAATCGGCCAATGCCGCCCAATACGGTGCCCAGGGCACAGCCACCTCGGCCATCTATTACCGCATCACGGCACGCAGCAGCAATCCGACCAACACGGGTGATCGCGCCATCGTGACCCTGCAAGCCATGGTCAAGCAATGATGCACACCGCAACGACTTCGTCTCCATTGAGGGATCACGTTATGAACCGAGATCGTCACCCGCTCCGTCGTCCATTCACGGGCCTTGCCCGACGCTTCGTCGCCGCCATCGCCGCAACGATCGTCGCGACCCTGCTGCCCGTCTTGCCGGCAGTGGCCGCCGTCACCGTGGATCAGCAACCCTTGATCATCAAAAAACCCCTGCCCCCGAATATCGTGCTGATGCTGGACGATTCGGGTTCGATGAGCTGGGACTTTATGCCGGACATCTGCTATCTAAACGGCGTGGATTGCAGTCAAGGCACCATTAATAACGACGCCATGATCGATTCCAGCAACAACGGCGTCTACTACAACCCGACCATTACCTATACCCCGCCCGTCAAGGCCGACGGCACTGCCTATCCCAATGCCGTATCCCTCGTCAGCGCTTGGCTTGATGGCTTCAACCAGGCCGCGGGCTCCGTCGATCTCACCAACTACAATGGCAGCAGCGACACGGGTTACGTGAACTACTCCGCCGCCTCAACCAAAACCGACACCTATCGCAACGTCACCTACGACCAATGTGTCGCCTATTACAAATCAACTCCTAACGCGACCGGGGGCAACTACAACGACAACAAAAAAACCTGCACCATCACATCGACCGAAACTAGCGCATTTCAATACTCCGTCGGACCGGCGGCCGGGCCCTATGTCGTGCATTACGTGGCCGACACGAGTTGCGGGTCTTTGAGCAACTGCGTGCTTGCTTCCGACACCTCGGGCACAAGCGCGCCCTCGGGCGTTCCGGCAGGCCAAAACATCGCCAACTGGTTCGCCTATTACCACACCCGCATCCTGATGGCGAAAAGCGGACTGATGAACTCATTCAGCACGGTAGATCCGACATTCCGCGTGGGTTTCGGCTCGATCAACGGCCAAAACACCGCCAATATTCCGTCGCCCACATACAGCTTCTCCACAAGCACCAACAATTCCAACAAACTGGCGGCGGTTCAACCCTTCGGCAATGGCGCTTCCGGCACCCAAAAAGCCCAGTTCTGGACGTGGTTGGCGGGGGAGAGCCCGAATTATTCAACCCCGTTGCGCGGTGCGCTGAATGCCGTGGGCAGCTATTACCAAACGGCGCAACCGTGGCAAACCAGTACGGCAGATACGACCGAACTCGCCTGCCGCCAGTCCTATACCATCCTGACGACCGACGGCTTCTGGAACGGCTCGTCCCCCAACGTCGACAACGTCGATGGCACCAATGGCACCACCATCACCGGGCCGAACCAGCAGACCTACACATACACGGCAGCCGCGCCGTACGCCGACACCTACGCGAACACGCTTGCCGACGTGGCCATGAAGTATTGGTCCACCGATCTGCGTAGCACGGTGGCCAATGAGGTGCCGACCAGCACCGCCGATCCGGCATTTTGGCAGCATATGGTGACATTCACCCTGGGTTTGGGGTTCACCCCGGTCGGCATCTCGCCCGCCGGAACCACCGTCGATCAAATCTTCAGCTGGGCTAACGGCGGCGCGGCGATCAGCGGATTCAGCTGGCCGCAACCTGCTTCGAATTCCATCAACAATATCGCCGATCTGGCCCATGCCGCGGTCGATGGGCATGGCGGATTTTATTCGGCCACCAGTCCGCAGGCTTTCGCAAGCGGCCTTCAGGATGCACTGCGCCGCGCAACCGAGCGCGTGGGCTCCGGCGCCAGCCTCGCCGCCAACTCCACCAAACTGTCCACGGGCACCACGACGTACCAGTCGATCTACCATACCGGCAAATGGACGGGCGACTTGAAAGCGTTTACCGTCGACCCCAACAACGGCACAATCGCCGCCACCCCCAACTGGAGCGCGGGTACGAACCTGAGCGGCTTGACGCAGTCGACCGCCGCCAGTCGAACGATCTACACCTACAACCCGGCCGGCAGCACGGCCAGCGCCAAATATGTTCCTTTCAGCGACCCCACCAAACTCTCGACCGCCGAAGTGACCGCTTTGGGCGGCAGCACCAACGCACAGGCGATGATCAACTACCTGCGTGGCGACCCCACCTACGAGCAAAGGAACAATGGCACCTATCGCAACAGGACCACGGCGCTCGGAGACATCGTCAACTCGCAACCCGTGTATGAGGGCGCCCCAGATCCCAACCGATTTGTGGGTCAAACCTTTTCCGGCTCCAGCAGTTATGCCGCCTTTGCCTCAGCCCAAGCGGGCCGCACCCCGGTCATTTTCGTGGCGGCAAACGACGGCATGCTGCATGCGTTCAATGCCAGCACCGGTCAGGAAACCTATGCCTATATCCCCGGTGCCGTCATCACCAACGGACTCTCCACGCTCGCCAATCCCAACTACGGAACGACGACGCCGCACCAGTTTTTCAACGATGGGGAGTTGACGATTGCCGACGCCTACTTCTCGTCTAGTTGGCATACGGTGTTGGTCGGCACTACGGGGCGCGGATCGGCCAAGGCCGTCTACGCGCTGGACGTGACCGATCCAACCAATATCCAGTTCCTGTGGGAACGTTCGGCCGGCGATGGTTTGACCAACAGCGGCGACATCGGTCAAATCACCGGAAAACCGATTATTGCGCAGACTGCGGACGGTACTTGGTCCGTACTGTTAGGCAATGGTTATAACAGCACCACAGGCATGGCCGCACTCCTGAAGTTCGATCTCCAGACCGGTGCGCTAACCGCCTATGCCACCGACACAAACACCAATAACGGCCTGGCAGCACCGGCGGTATGGATGGACAACCTCGGCAATGGACTCAGTACGACCGCTTATGCCGGGGATCTGCTGGGGCGTGTCTGGTCCTTTGATCTCACCGCGGCAAATACGGGCAACCTCGGCACGAAACTGTTCACCGCCACCGATTCCTCGGGCAATGCGCAACCGATCACCGCCGGGATGCTCGCGGGCAAGAACCCGACAACAGGGGATATCTGGTTGTTCTTCGGCACCGGCGAATACCTGAATTCAACGGATCTAAACGACAAGAGCACCCAGACCTGGTATGGATTGATTGCTCAGTCGGGCACCGCCTCGATCGTGAGCAACCTGTTGAGCCAAGGCCGCTCCTCGCTGGTGCAGCGCAGCATTATCGGCGAGGTTGCCCCGACCTCGACCACCCTCGGCGCGCGCGCCTTTACGCAAAAACCCGCCACATCGGATATGGCCGGGAAGTCCGGCTGGTACATCGACCTCACTTCGCCACTGAATGGCGCCGAAGGCGAACGGATGGTCACGCCGAATCAGTTCCAGGGCAGCCTACTGATCGGCACCTCCCGCATCCCCCAGGCCACAGACGTCTGCAACCCCTCCGGACGCGGCTGGATCATGGCGCTCGATCCCTTTACGGGCACCAACCCATCTTCGGTATTCTTCGATACCACCGGCGACGGTAAATTCGACAGCAGCGACACCATTACCATCAATGGCAAAACCTATCCGGCCGGGGGGGTTGGCTTCAACGCCCTGCCAAACAACCCGATTTTCGTCGGCAACACCATGCTGGTCAGTTTTGACAACGGCTCAACGAGTAGTATTGCGACAGCCGGTAGCGTGGGCACGCTGAACCGCGTCTCCTGGCGTGAGATTGTCCAATAATGAACAAGGAAATACGCATGCATGAGCTTTCATCGATCCCAGGGATGCCTCGCTCCTCAGTACGTGGGCGCGGGTTCACCCTCATCGAGCTGATGGTGGTCGCGGCGATCATCGCGATTATCGCGGCCATTGCCTACCCTTCTTATATCAATAGCGTGGTCAAGTCCAAGCGTTCGGCGGCCGAAGCCTGCCTCTCGGAACATGCGAATTACATGGAGCGGTTTTACACGACCAACTTGGCCTACGACAAAGATCGTGCGGGAAAAAGTATTGGCACACTTCCCGCCCTCGGCTGCGACACGGACGGTGGCATGGCGGACAACTATAGTTTCTCGTTCGTCACCAATTTCCCCACACAATCGACCTATGCGATTCAAGCGATCCCGAAACTGGCACAAGCCAGCCGGGATAAGAAATGTGGCACGCTGACTCTCAATCAGGCGGGCACCCGCACCGTCAGCGGCTCCGGTACCGTGGCCGATTGCTGGTAAACACGCCATGCTTGAAGCAGCCACACCATCGATGCGCAAGGACAGGTAGGTAGCGGAGCGACCAACCCACCCGGCGACGAAGCAGACATCGAGGGCGTCGGAGGAGAGCGTCAGGGAGGATGCACCATATGCTGGACCGCGATTTCAAGGAAATCGGTATCGATCGATCACCAGTGCTGCATCCGGGGTGGGCGCACACGGGCCTGACCGCCATCGAGCTGATGATCACGCTGACCATCGGCTTGGTGCTCATTGCAATCGCCATTCCAAACTTCAGGCACATGACGGCGCAAAACGCCCTCGCTACGTCGGCCAATCACTTCAACCGCGCGCTAACCTTTGCCCGACAAACTGCCGTAAGCCGCAACGCACCGGTCACCCTGTGCGCCGGGAACGCCCAAGGTTGCTTCGCATCGGCGAATTGGAACTGGGCCAAAGGCTGGCTCGCGTTTATTGACCGGGACCACGACGGTGTCCTGGATGGCGGAGAGTCGATCCTGAGCACAGGCACACCCTTTAGCGATAACGTGGTCATTGCAGGAAATTCACCCTTCAAAAAACCCATCGTGTTCATGCCCATGGGGCAGGGCGAGCGTGTGTCCGGCGCCTTCGCCGCCGGACGACTTCGGGTCTGTGTACCCAGTGCGATCGAGAACAATGCCCGTGACCTCGTGCTTTCCATTTCCGGTCGGGTACGTGTTGAGCGCGTCGATCTCCACGGCCACTGCTCATCGCCCTGAACCCCATGCCTGGTGCCACGGGCGCCTGTATCCTGTGCAGGGATTCCGATCCACCATGCCCCACACCGAACCGCCCCCAGCAACACGCGCCCGATCACGGCTTTGACTGCTACAATAGGCGACATTTTCATCGCCCAAGCAGTGACCCGATCCCGTGACTGACTACAAATCCACCCTCAATCTCCCCGATACCCCGTTCCCCATGCGCGGCAACCTGCCCCAGCGCGAACCGGAACGCCTGGCCCGCTGGCAGGAACAGGAACTCTATGCGGCCATTCGCGCGGCCAGTGCCGGGCGCCCGAAATTCGTACTGCACGACGGCCCGCCCTACGCCAATGGCGACATTCACATCGGTCACGCCGTCAACAAGGTGCTCAAGGACATCATCGTCAAATCGAAGCAGCTGGCCGGCTTCGATGCCCCTTACGTGCCCGGCTGGGACTGCCATGGTCTGCCGATCGAACTGATGGTCGAACGCGAGCATGGCAAGCCGGGCACCAAACTCGACGCCAAGGCGTTTCGGGCGGCCTGCCGCAGCTATGCCGACAGCCAGGTGGCACGACAGATGGCCGACTTCGTCCGCCTGGGCGTGCTGGGCGATTGGGACAACCCCTACAAGACGATGAACTTCGCCACCGAGGCCGACATCGTCCGAGCCCTGGCGGGCATCGTGGAGCGCGGCCATCTGCATCGGGGCGAGAAGCCCGTCCACTGGTGCGTGGACTGCGGTTCCGCCCTGGCCGAAGCGGAAGTGGAATACCAGGACAAGCAGTCCGACCAGATCGACGTGGCCTTCTCTGTCGTGGATTCCCAGGCCGCCCATCGTGCATTCGGCCTCGATGACGCGACGCCCGTCTCGGTCGTCATCTGGACCACCACGCCCTGGACGCTGCCGGCCAACCAGGCGGTCGCGCTCAATCCCGAGCTCGATTACGCCCTGGTCGAACTCGATGACGGCCGGCGTCTGATCCTGGCCGAAGGCCTGCGCGAATCCGCGCTCGGCCGGATGAAGCTTGGCGGCACCGTCCGCGCCACGACGCCGGGATCGCAGCTGGAAGGCCTCCATCTGAAGCACCCGTTCCTCGATCGGCAAGTGATGGTCATCCTGGGCGATCACGTCACCCTGGACGCCGGTACCGGTGCCGTTCACACCGCGCCCGCGCACGGCGAGGACGACTTCAAGGTCGGCCTGCGCTACAACCTCCCGGTGGACAATCCCGTCGACGGCAGCGGGCACTTCCTGCCGGACACCCCGCAGGTCGGCGGCCTTTCCCTCAAGGAAGGCGGCAACCGCATCCTCGAGATCCTCCGCGAATCCAGCGCCCTGCTGGCCCATAGCCGCTTCACCCACAGCTACCCGCACTGCTGGCGGCACAAGACCCCGCTGATTTTCCGCGCAACCGGCCAGTGGTTCATCTCAATGACCCAGAACGGCCTGCGCGAACAGGCCATGACCGCCATCGAAGACGTGCGCTTCGTCCCGGCCTGGGGCGAGCAGCGTATCGCGGGCATGATCGAGAACCGGCCGGACTGGTGCATCTCGCGCCAGCGTACCTGGGGCGTGCCGATCTGCCTGTTCGTCGACAAGCAGACCGGCCAGCCGCACCCGAACACGCCGGCCCTGATGCAGCAGGTCGCCGAACGTATCGAGCAGACCGGGATCGATGCCTGGTTCGATCTCGATACCGCCGAATTGCTGGGTGCCGAAGCCGACCGCTACGAAAAGGTCACCGACACGCTCGACGTCTGGTTCGATTCCGGGGTGACCCATTGGTCCGTGCTGACCCGCCGTCCCGAGTTGACCTGGCCGGCCGACCTCTATCTGGAAGGCTCCGATCAGCATCGCGGCTGGTTCCAGTCATCCCTGCTCACGGCCGTCGCACTCAAGGAAACCGCACCCTATCGCGGCGTGCTGACCCATGGCTTCACCGTCGACGGTCAGGGCCGCAAGATGTCCAAATCCCTCGGCAACGTGATCGCGCCGCAGAAGGTCATCGACAAGATGGGCGCGGACGTGCTGCGCCTCTGGGTGGCTTCGACCGATTTCTCGGGCGAAATGACCGTCTCCGACGAAATTCTTCAGCGTGCAGGCGATGCCTACCGTCGCATCCGCAACACCGCCCGCTATCTGCTGGCGAACATCAACGACTTCGACCCGAACACCGACTGCGTGGCCGATGCCGATCTGCTGCCGCTGGACGCTTGGCTGCTCGATCACGCGGCGCAGTTGCATCGGGACGTGCTGGCCGATTACGCCAACTACGACTTCCATACCCTGATCGCTCGGGTGCATCACTTCTGTTCGATCGAGCTGGGCGCCTTCTACCTCGACATCGTGAAAGACCGTATCTACACCGGCCAGAAGAACGCCCGCATGCGGCGTTCGGCCCAGACCGTGATGTGGCGGGTGATCGAAGCCATGACGCGCTGGATCGCGCCCGTGCTCTCCTTCACGGCCGACGAGTTGTGGGGCTTCCTGCCCGCCCTGGCGTCGCCGCGCCCGGCCTCCGTGTTCCTCGCAACGCACACCGACGACCTGCACAGCGTCCTGCGTGACGAGGACCGGGCCTTCTGGGCCAGCATCATCGCCCTGCGCGACGTGGTGAACCGCCATGCCGAAACGGCCCGGAACGAAAAACGGATCAAGGGCAATCTGACCGCCCGCGTCACCCTGTACGTGGATCCGGCCCTGCAGGGCTTCCTGGCGCCGATCGCCGACGAACTGCGTTTCGTGCTGATCGTCTCGGAACTGGTCATCGACGCGCTGGATGCGGCACCCAAGGATCTGGCGCCCGAGGAATTGCCGAACGGCACCGAGGTCGCCGTGTCGATCGCCGCCGCCGAGTCGCCGAAGTGCGACCGCTGCTGGCACCATCAGGCCGACGTGGGCAGCCATGCCGCCCATCCGACCCTCTGCGGTCGCTGCATCGAGAACATCGACGGCGATGGCGAAAAGCGGGTCTGGGCATGAGTACGGACATGGACACAGCTAAGCACATCGACACGCAGGATCATCGCCCCGGCCGCCTGTACTGGGGCAACCTGAATTGGTTGTGGCTGTCCCTGATCGTGATCGGTACCGACTGGGCTACCAAGTGGGCGGCCACCCACTTCCTGACGTTCGCCACGCCGGAGGCGATCACGCCTTTCTTCAATCTGACCCTACTCTACAACCATGGCGCGGCATTCTCGCTGCTGGCACAGGCCAGTGGCTGGCAACGCTGGGGATTCGCTACTCTCGCCGTACTGATCGCCGGCGGGCTGCTGGTGTGGCTGCTGCGGATTCCCGGCAGACAGGCCATCGTTCCCAAGCGTCGAGGACTGATCCTGATCAAGTTCGCCATCGCCCTGATCATCGGCGGCGCCATCGGCAACCTGATCGACCGGGTGTTGATCGGTTATGTCGTGGATTTTCTGGACTTTCACGCCTTCGGCTATCACTGGCCCGCCTTCAACGTTGCCGACTCGGCCATTACCATCGGCGTGATTCTGCTGCTCGTCGTCGAAATCCTACCGGCCAAAACGCCCAGTCGGGCTCAGGGAGCGCGCTCCTCATGACCGCGAGCACACCCGACCTGCCGACCATTCAACGCGGTACCGCCGTCGTTCTGCACTATGAAGTCCGTCTGCCCGACGACCGGGTGGTGGACTCTACCTTCGATGCCGAACCCTTCGCGTTCACGCTGGGAGACGGCAGTTTTGCCCCCATGCTGGAGGAGGCGTTGATCGGCCTGCCTCTGTGTGAACGGACCCGGATCCTGCTGACCCCGGAATACGCCTTCGGCAACCCGGACCCCGACATGGTGCACGAACTGCCCCGTTCGGATATCCCGAACCATCTGACGATCGCCATCGACGATGTGGTGGAATTCAGCCTGCCGAGCGGCGAACCCGTGGCAGGCACCGTCCGGGCTATCAACGAAGACACGCTCACCGTCGACTTCAACCATCCCCTGGCCGGGCTGAACATCCAGTTTCTCGTCCACGTGCTGGCGATCGACGGCCAAACCTGCGAGACCCCCGAATGAAGATCCAGCTTGCCAACCCCCGCGGCTTCTGTGCCGGCGTCGACCGCGCCGTCGAGATCGTCGACCGGGCGCTCGACCTGTTCGGCGCGCCCATCTACGTGCGCCACGAGATCGTGCACAACCGGTATATCGTCGACAACCTGCGCAGCAAGGGCGCCATCTTCATCGAGGAATTGAGCGAGGTGCCGGACGAGGCCACACTGATCTTCTCGGCCCACGGCGTCTCCCGCGCGATCGAGGAAACCGCGGCGGCCCGTGGCCTGAGGATTTTCGATGCGACCTGCCCGCTGGTCACCAAGGTGCACATGGAGGTCGATCGCCATGCGCGCGCAGGGCGGGACGTCATCCTGATCGGTCACGCCGGCCACCCGGAAGTCGAGGGCACCATGGGGCACTTCGACCCCAAATACGGTGGGCGGATCCATCTGATCGAACGCATCGGCGACGTGGCCCGACTGGACCTCCCGCCCGGCAAGGGTCTGGCCTACTCGACCCAGACGACGCTCTCCGTGGACGAGACCCAGGCAATCATTGCCGCGCTGCGCGAGCGGTTTCCCCATATCGAAGGACCGCGCAAGGACGACATCTGCTACGCCACGCAGAATCGTCAGGACGCGGTGCGCGCCCTAAGCGACGAATGCGACGTGATCCTCGTCGTCGGCTCCAAGACCAGCTCCAACTCCAATCGTCTGCGGGAGATCGCCGAACAGGCCGGGATCGCCGCCTACCTGATCGATGGGGCGGAGGACATTGCCGACGACTGGTTCGGCGCCTGCGAGCGTGTGGGTGTGACGGCCGGCGCCTCGGCACCGGAAATTCTGGTCCAGCAGGTCATCGAGCACCTCAAGCTCCGGTTCGCGGCCACCATGGAGGAAAAACCGCCGCTGGTGGTGGAGAATATGGTGTTTGCCGTACCCAAGGCATTGCGTCCCGAACACAGCAGTAAGGCCTGACCTCGTGAACGTCATGGCCCTGGTATCGATATGAATGGTTTCGCCTATGTCTTGAAAGGTTTCGGCCTGATGTGGCGACCGGGCATCCGCCGGTTCACCCTCATTCCGCTGGCCATCAACAGCCTGCTGTTTGCCGCTGGCACCTGGGCAGCGTTGCACTATGCCCACCAGTGGCTTGATCACTTGCTACCCGGCTGGCTGACATTCCTCAACTGGCTGATCCTGCCGATTCTGTTCATCGGTCTGATGATCGTGGCGTTCTTCACCTTCACGCTGGTCGCCAACTTCATCGCCGCACCGTTCAATGCCCTTCTGGCTCAGAAGCTGGAAACGCAATTGACCGGTCGGGCGCCGCCGGAGGACACGACACCGCTCTGGGTGATGGTGGTCAAGACGCTGGCCGCGGAAACCCGCAAGCTCCTCTACTTCGCCCTGCGCGCGATACCGCTGCTCATCCTGTTCCTGATTCCCGTGCTGAATCTGGCCGCGCCCTTCCTCTGGTTCGCCTTTTCGGCCTGGATGATGAGCCTGCAGTACCTCGATGCGCCCGCCGGCAATCATCAGGTGGAATTCGGCGAACAGCGGCGCCTGTTGCGGGCCATGCCGGTGACGAGTTTTGGTTTCGGCGCTGCCATGACCGGGATGACCCTGGTGCCCGTGCTGAACTTTCTGGCACTGCCCGTCGGGGTGTGCGCGGCAACGCTGATGTGGGTCGAGCAAGGCAACGCGGCCCTGACCACGCGAGCAATCAAGACCGAACAGTAACGCGTGCCAGCTCAGGGTTTGTCGTTTGTCGTTTATCAGCGGCCGGATTTGCCCCCGCGCCCGGACGGCGCTCCGGCGGGCTTCCGGGACGCCTTCGCACCGGGCCGGGCACCGGTATTCGCACTTGGCCCGCTCTTGCGCCCGGTCGGTTTTGCCGCCGCCTTGGCGGCCGGACGCGCCGGAGATTTCGCTGTCTTGCTTGAGGCCGTGCCGGCACCGCCGCCTGCCGCCGCCTCGGCACGGGCCCGACGCTCGGCATTGGCCGCCGATTTGCGCTTCATGCCGGCAATCTGGCGTTCTGCCTTCTTTTCCTTGAACCGTTGCAACGGGGTCCGATTGTCGTACTTGCCCTCGTAGGGATTGCTGTCCGTGCGGAACTCCAGACGCACCGGCGTCCCCATCAGATCGAACTCGCGGCGGAACCACCCTTCGAGATAACGGGAATAGTTGCCCGGCAAGCGATCGGTCTGCTTGCCATGGATCACGATGATCGGCGGGTTCACCCCACCCTGGTGGGCATAGCGCAACTTGATCCGCCGACCGTGAATCAGCGGCGGCTGGTGCGCGAACACCGCGGCCTCGAGGGAACGGGTCAGCACATTGGTGTTGATGTCGCGCATGGCCGCTGCGTACGCGGCGTCCACGCTTTCGAACAGATGGCCCACCCCCGTGCCGTGCAGGGCGGAGATGAAATGCATCTTGGCGTAGTTGATGAAGTTGAGCTTCAGATCGATCTGTCGCTTGACCTCGTCCCGCGCGTAATCGGTCATGTTGTCCCATTTGTTGATGGCGATGACCAGCGCGCGGCCCCGATCGTGAATGAAGCCCAGCAGGTGCTGATCCTGCTCGCTGATCCCTTCGTGCGCATCGCAGACCAGGATCACGACGTTGGCCGCCTCGATGGCCTGCAGGGTTTTCACGATGCTGAACTTCTCGATCATCTCCGAGACGCGCGCGCGCCGACGCACCCCGGCGGTGTCGATCAGGGTGTAGTGCTTGCCGTTCTGCTCGAAGGGAATGTAGATACTGTCGCGCGTGGTGCCCGGCTGATCGAAGGCCAGCACCCGATCCTCGCCGAGCAGACGGTTGGTCAGGGTGGACTTGCCGACGTTCGGACGGCCGATCAGCGCGACGCGAATCGCGCCCTCCTCCAGTTCGGGCTCGTCCGCGATGATGATCTTGCGCGTGGCCATGAGCGCGAGCACGCCTTCCCAGACCGCGGCAATGCCCCGACCGTGGGAGGCCGTAGTGAACACGGGCTCCCCAAGACCCAGGCGCGCGAACTCGGCCTGAACCAGGGATTCGTCGACGCCGTCGACCTTGTTCACCACGAGCAGGATGGGCTTGCTGGAACGACGCAGGCGCTCGGCGATCTCCTGATCCGCCACCGTCAGGCCAGCCCGCGCATCCACCATGAACACCACGCAATCCGCCTCCTCGACTGCCGCCCAGGCCTGATCCTGCATCAGCGCCTCGATACCGCCCCGTTCGCCGGTCAAGCCCCCCGTGTCGATCACGATGAAATCCTGATCCTCGTGCCGTGCCGTGCCGTACTGGCGGTCGCGGGTCAGTCCCGCGTAATCCGCCACGAGCGCGGCGCGCGAACGGGTCATCTGATTGAACATGGTCGACTTGCCCACATTGGGGCGGCCCACAAGGGCAATTACAGGTTTCATGAGTTTTTCCAGGAAGTTGTCGAGGCACGCCGATCAAACGGACGGCGGCCTGAATCATGGCGGGATTATCTCAGTCTTGCGGTGGGATTGTCGAAATATCCACCGGACGCGACGAAACCTGCCACCCCTTCACCCCGTACGCAAAGTCGCCCACCCATCGGTTCTGCCGATGCTGCAGCCGGGCGGACCAGCGCAGAACCTCGTCGCTCGGCCACTGCGCCAACCAGGCATCATCCATCTCGATGGCGAATTGTGCCTGCCAGCAGGGCACCTCGCCGGCACGCTTCGGGGAAGAAGCTGACATGGAAAACCGCGGACCATAGGCCACGCCTCGAACGGCCACGCTGCCTTGGGGGCCCTGATAGCGCAGCGCGTCCAGATGCACCTCGGCCCGCCGCAAGGCGTTCAGGAGGTCCATCAGCGCCGGCTGGGCGCGATCGTGTTCCAGCGCGGACCATAACGCATCCGGGGTCGCCACTGCGGGCGGCGTTACAGCGAGCGTCGGGATGCGTAGCCCAAGATCGACCAGTCGCTGAAGCACGTCGGGCTCGGCATCGAAAATGCCGAACGTCACCTGCGACGCGCCGAGTGTTGTGGCTACCGATCGCGCCGCACCAATGGACACCGATCCGATCAGGTCACGTAGCTTACCGGCATGATGGGCACTCTGCCGCAATCGGGCCTGCACATCATCCACCAGACCGCGTTCCGTCGGTCCCACCCAGCCCAGGCGCCGGACATCCACGCCGACTTCGCCCAAGATACCGGCAAATGGCGTGCTGTCGCCCGTCGCCGGACTGATGTGCAGATCGAGATCGATACTGCTCCGACCGAATCGCCAAGTAGACGACGGGGTCTTCACGGTCCAGGCGGGCAGGTTCAGGGCCCCCTGCCAGCGACCGGACCGGGGATCGTACGTCAGGTGTGCCGAGCCGCTTTCCGGCCCGGACCGGGGCAGTGCCATCTCCCAGGTACCCAGCCAGCCGACCAATCCACTCAAATGCCAGGGGTCATCGGGCCAACGGAACATCTGGATCGGACTATCGGGTGCCATCGACAGGGAGAACGTCGCCCAGCCCCACTGCCGCTGCCCCTGATCGGACGACCAGCCCACCGGCCGAATTCGCACCGTGAGCCCGGCCCGGATCGACGGCGCGCTATCCGCTTGCGCCGTCCAGGTGATGCGATAGCTGCGCTCGTAGGCACCGCCCCCGAGGCGCTCCAACCGCCATCCGGCGTGTGCCCGAGCCCACACGGCCAGCGATTTGTCGATCTGTACCGCCGCCTGATAGGGCAGGACGTACGCCCAAAGCAGAAAAATCAGAATGGCGAGGGGCGCCATCCGCCCCAGAAGTCGCCAGAAAAAACGCTTCGACGGATCAGGATCACTGGCCGAACGCCACCGAATGCCCCCACCCATGCCGTCAGAAACCCATGACCCGTCGCCGACGAAGCAGGGCCTTCTCCCCCTCCACCAGCACGAACAACAGAAAACTCAGCCCCAGAATCATGGCCCAGGACACCGCGTCCAGCCCCACCGTATGGAAGACCGTCTGCAATGGTGGTGCATAGGTGAATGCGCTCTGAATCCCGATCAACAGTACCGCCATGAGCAACGCGACAGGATTTTCCGTGAACAGGTCGCGACGGAATGCCGAGGCGACGAAATGACGCACGTTGAACAGATACACAAGCTCACCGCAGACCAGCATGTTCACGGCCGCGGTCCGTGCCGCGTCCAATGATCCGCCGCGGGCCAGCGTCCATTCGAAGACCATAAAGGTCGCCGTCACCATCAGCACGCTGACGAAGATCAACCGAAGAGCAAACAGCCGGGTGATCAAGGGTGCCGACGGTTTTCTGGGCGGGCGCAGCATGATCCGCCTTTCCGCGGGTTCGAACGCCAGCGCAAGTGCCAGCGTGATGGCCGTGACCGTATTGACCCAGAGAATCTGGGCCGGTGTCACGGGCAAGGCCAGCCCCGCGAAGACCGATAGCATGATCACGCCCGCCTCGCCGCCATTCGTGGGCAACATGAATAGCAGGGATCGCTGAATGTTGTCGAACACCGCCCGCCCTTCCTTGATCGCACGGGCAATCGTCGCGAAATTGTCGTCCGTCAGTACCAGATCCGCTGCCTCACGTGCCGCATCCGTGCCTTTCTGTCCCATGGCCACGCCGATATCCGCCGCCTTGAGCGCCGGCGCATCGTTCACGCCATCGCCCGTCATTGCGACCAGTTCGCCTTGGGCCTGCAAGGCCGCGACCAGACGCAGCTTATGCTCCGGGCTGGCGCGCGCGAAGATGTCCGTCTCGGACACCTGAGACCGAAGACGGGCATCGTCCATCAGGTCCAATTGCTCACCGGTCAGCACGGTCTGTCCCCCCAGCCCAAGCTGTCGCCCGATCGCCGCTGCAGTGACGGCATGGTCGCCCGTGATCATTTTCACCTGCAAGCCGGCCAGACGACAGGTATCCACGGCCTCGATCGCCTCTTCCCGTGGAGGATCGATCAGCCCCACCAGTCCCAGCAAGGTAAATCGCGGCGTCATATCCGCCAGACTGATCTGGGTGGTGCCCGTCGGCATGTCGGCACGCGCCAGCGCCAGTACCCGTTCGCCGGACAGCGCGGCCTGATGGATCAGTCTCTGCCAGTCCCGCGCATCCAGCGTCATACCGGAAATATCCTGCGTACAGCGGCCCAGCACCGCCTCCGGGGCACCCTTGAGAAAGACGACCGCGTGTCCGTCTTGATCATGGTGCAGGGTCGCCATGAAGCGGTGGGCCGCGTCGAAAGGCACCGTGTCCACCCGCGGAAACTCTGCTGTCAGTACGGACGCGATCGCCCCGGCCTTCTGGGCAAACGTCAGCAGGGCGCCCTCGGTGGGATCCCCGACCACCTGCCAGTCGTCGTCCGCCGCCGATCCGGGGCGCAGCTGCGCGTCGTTGCAGAGGACCGCGCACTGCGCCAGTGCGCCCAGTCCCTCGTTGCGGAGCGGATCGATGGGCAGATCCCCGAGGAGAAACGTGCCTTCGGGTCGGTAGCCGCTGCCGGTCACCCCCAATGTCTGCTCGGGCAGGATCGCCTGCACGACCGTCATCTGATTTCGGGTCAGCGTCCCGGTCTTGTCCGAGCAGATCACGGTCACCGAGCCCAGCGTCTCCACGGCGGGCAAACGGCGGATGATGGCGTGGTTTCTCGCCATGACTCGTGTCCCGATGGCCAGGACGATCGTCACCACGGCAGGTAAACCCTCAGGAATGGCCGCCACCGCGAGTCCGACCACCGCCAGGAACAACTCCAGCGTCGGCAGGCCCCGAACTGCATAGCCATACAGGAAGGTCACGAATCCAACCAGCAGGATCAGGATGGTCATTTGCCGTGCCATCTGATCGAGGCGACGGGTCAGCGGCGTCACGAGCGTCGGGACGGTGCCCATCAACGCACCAATCCGGCCCATTTCCGACCGGCCGGCCGTCGCCACGACGACGCCCACGCCCTGCCCGACGGCCACCACCGTCCCGGCATACGCCATGCACCGACGATCGGCGACGGCATGCGCTGCGGGCACGGGGGCCGTCGCTTTTTCCACGGGCATCGATTCGCCCGTCAACACGGCTTCATTGATGCGCAGGCTGTGGGTCTGCAGCAATCGCAGGTCGGCCGGGACGCGGCCGCCGGGTTCCAGCCAGACGATATCGCCGGGCACCAGGCGATCGGCATCGACTTCCTGCCGGGTGCCGTCCCGCAGCACGACTGCCCGGTTGGTCAACAGGGCGCGCACGGCATCCAGCGCCCGCTCCGCACGGCCTTCCTGAACATAACCGATGATTGCATTGATCACGACGACACTGAAAATCACACCGGCATCGACGAAGTCCCGCAGCAGCAGGGTCACCCCACCGGCCGCCAGCAGCACGTAGATCAGGGGGTTGTGGAATTGCAGGATCAGTCGTATCCAGGCCTTGCGCGGGGGCGCCGCGGCAAGTCGGTTCGGCCCATACGCTTCCAGTCGCTCGGCGACCACTTCAGCCGTCAGCCCCTGATTCGCCTGAACGGACCAGGTGTGCAAAACCGCTTCTGCAGTTTGCGCATGCCAGTCTGGCGTGGGGGTTTCGTCTTCGGATCGGGCAACGGTCATGATTTCTCCGGCATGGATCCCGTCACGGGATCTTCCTGCCCTTCATCCTAGCGTTTTCCCTTCCCGATTTCCGGTCAAGCACGGAAATCGGCAAACAAAAAAGCAGCCCCCTTGCGAGCGCTGCTTCTGGCATGGTCGAACCGCCCATGCGGCGGGGTGGACGCGCGACGGATCAGGGGATGCGGAACACCACCAGGTCCCCATCGCGCGTCACGGCCGCCACGCTGTTCTGCTCGGCCCGCATCGGATCGATGATCGCCCCATCCAGCTTGCCCCGACCGACCAGCGCCCCCGTTTCTGGGTCGAGCACGTGCAAGTAGCCTTCCTTGTCCCCGACGACCAGTTTGCCGTGATCCAATACCGGCCCGGTGACGCCGCGGTAGGAGAGTGCAGCCTGACGCCACAGCGGCTCCCCGGTCCGACGATCGATCGCCCAGACCACACCACTGGCATCCGTCACGTACAAGGCATGCTGGCCCAACGTCATGTCGGTATAGCCCGAAAACTTGCGACTCCACAATGTCTGACCACCCTGGGCCTGGATGGCGGCCAAGCGGCCCTGATAAGTCATGACATAGAACACCGCATCACCGAATTGCGGCGTCGAATCGATATCCACCATGCGATCGATATCCGTCCGGCCGGTCGGCAAGGCAACCTGATTCTTCCACAGAACGCGACCATCCGCCCGGGACACGACGGCAAACTCCCCGTCGTCGTAGCCAATGGCCACCGCATCCGGGAAGAGCAATGCACGACTCTGACCCTGCAGCGACAAGGCCGGCTCGTTGTGATTGATGGTCCAGACCACCTTGCCGTCTTCAGCGTTGAGCAGGCTGACGGATCCGTCCTTCGCACGCACGACGACATCCCGATGCCCGACGGAAGGCGCCGCCTCGACTGCGGTCGGCACCTGTGACTGCCACAAGGGCTTGCCGGTATCCGCCGCCAGGGCAAACACCTTGCCATCAGCGGTGCCGAATACCACCATATCGCCACTGGCACCGCCACCGACATTCAGGTCGTCATGCAGATCAGCCGTCCAGAGAGATTTGCCCGAACTGAGGTCATAGGCGAACACCCGGCCGCGCGGATCGGCGACGATGACGCGGCCCTCGGCCTCGACCGGGGCGATCTGTGCCAGTTCGCTGCGCTGGGCGTCGCCCGCACTGGCCTGCCACTCGATTTTCGGCGGGAACCGGTTGTCGATCTGGCCGAGCGGCGTCGGCTTGACGAACTCCCGCGTCTCCGAGCAACCGGAGAGGCCAACCAACACGGCCGGCAGGACGAGGCACAGGGCGGCCCGCGCGATACGCGCGCGATGGGATCGGTCAGCTGGACAGGACACAGTATCTTGGACGGGGGCTGCATTCATGAATGAGACTTCTCGGTCGGTGAGGGAGCGGCATGATCGTCGTTAGGGAGATTGTCCAGCTTGATCTTGAGCAGGGTCGCATCAACATGGGATCCGGTCATGGCCTGCTGATAGGCGGCACGGGCGGCCGACCAGTGTTTCTGGCTGGCCTCGATGTCGCCAGTCAGTTCGGCATACAAGGGGGCATAAGGCGCGGGCGGGGCCGTCTTCAACGTAGCCAGCGCCGCATCGGGTTGGTTCTGCGCCCATTGAACGCGCGCCAGACGCAACCGAGCGAGTGCCACAAGCGCTGGCTCCTTCGTCTCGGAAATCAGCTTCTGCAGATAGATGGCCGCCTTCGAGGGATCGTTCTGTGCCATGGCTTCATGCGCACCGACCAGCAGGGCCAATGCCGCATAGGCCGTTCCGGAATGGTCCGCGGCCAGCTTGCGTGCCGCTTCCATGGCCTGTTGCGGCTGGTTGGCCGCACTCAGCTGTTCGACCTGGTGAAAAGCCAATGCCGCGGCATTCTGCTGACGGGCCTGCCAGGTCTGCCAGCCGAACCAACCGGCGAGGACCACGGCGCCGACCGTCAGTCCCAGCATCAGCGGCTTGCCATATTGCGCCCAGAAATCCCTGAGCTTGTCGAGTTCTTCGTCGTCCGTCGCAGCCACAGCACACCTTAATGATTACGTGAATGATTCGCTGGCCGGGGGGCGCCCCGGAACAGTCCTGATTCTGCCCCGATCCAGCCGACCTAGTCTATCAAGACTGTCTGAAACGCCCAACCCGGGCCACACGGCCGCGGGATAAGGCTGGATATGATTAAGGGGCGGTTATTGCAGCGCGGTTAGCCAGGCAGACAAGGCCGGGCCGTCCAGCACCTGATCGGCCATGGCGGCATCGCGCAGATCCTTGACCGTAATCCCTGCATCGCCATCTGCAGACACCAGCAGCGCGAAACGCGCGCCACTGCGGTCTGCACGACGCAGCTGACTCTTGAGACTGCCGCCATCCAGCGCACATTGGACGCGTTGCCCGGGCAGCGATGCGCGTACCCTTTCCGCCAGCTGGAGGGCGGCGGCCTTGGCCGCATTTTCCGGCCAGAGGATGTAGATGTCCGCCGTGGACTCATCTTCCGCCAGCGCCATCAACTCGATCAACCGCTCCAGACCGATGGCAAAGCCGGCGGCCGGCGTCGCCCGACCGCCCAACTGGGTGACCAGACCGTCGTAACGACCGCCCGCGCAGATGGTGCCCTGAGCCCCGAGGGCCGTCGTCACCCATTCGAAAACGGTCCGGTTGTAGTAATCCAGACCGCGGACGAGGCGCGGGTTCACCACGAACGGGACGTTGGCGGCGGTGAGCAATGCCTGGACCTCACGGAAGTTCTCGAGATCGGCCTCGGTCAGATAGTCGGACAGGACCGGTGCATCCGCGAGTACCGCCTGCACCGCCGGATTCTTGCTGTCCAGAATCCGCAACGGGTTGGTCAGCAATCGGCTACGCGCCTCGTCATCCAGCTGTTCGGCATGCGCCTGCAGATAGTCGATCAGCACGGTGCGATGCTCAGTGCGCGCCTCCGGACTCCCCAGGGTGTTGATCTGGAGTGCCACGTCCGTGATGCCGAGCTGACGCCAGATGCCTGCCGCCATCAGGATCAGTTCCACATCGAGTTCCGCACCCGATACGCCAAAGGCTTCCACCCCGAACTGGTGGAACTGCCGATAACGCCCTTTCTGGGGGCGCTCATGCCGGAACATGGGCCCGATGTACCAGAGCTTGCGCTGCTGGTTGTGGATCAGACCATGCTCCAGACAAGCGCGCACACAACTCGCCGTCCCTTCGGGACGTAGCGTCAGCGAGTCCCCGTTGCGGTCGGCAAAGGTATACATCTCCTTTTCGACGATATCGGTGACCTCACCGATGCTGCGGGAGAAAAGGGCCGTGTGCTCGACGAGCGGCATTCGGATTTCCTGATAGCCGTAGGCACGGGCCGTGGCGGAAAGCGTCGATTCCAGATGCGCCCAGGCGGGCGTTTGCGCGGGCAGCACATCGTGCATGCCGCGCAGGGTTTGCAGGGTTTTACTCATGGGAAACAGGGATTTTTTGCTGGGCTATGTGTTCGCGGATGGCCTGTTCGACGCCATCCACCAGATCATTTTCGGTGAGCTTGCGCACCGGCTTGCCGTCGATGTAGAGCAGGCTCGGCTGGCCGCCGGTCAGGCCGACACTGGCCTCCCGCGCTTCCCCGGGGCCGTTGACGACACATCCGATGACCGCCACGTCCATGGACGTATCGATATCCTCGATACGCCCTTCGAGGGCGTTGACGGTCTTGATGACATCGAACTCCTGCCGGGAGCAGGACGGGCAGGCGATCAGATTGATGCCCCGGTTGCGCAGGCGCAGCGACTTGAGGATATCCCAGCCGACCTTGACCTCCTCGACCGGGTCGGCCGCCAAGGACACGCGCAGGGTATCGCCGATGCCCTCGGCCAGCAGCATGCCCAGACCGACGGCCGACTTGACCGCCCCGGAACGCAGCCCGCCCGCTTCGGTGATCCCGAGGTGCAGGGGCTGCTCGATCTGCCCGGCCAGTTGCCGGTAGGCCATCACGGTCATCCAGACATCGGAGGCCTTGAGCGAGACCTTGAATTCGGGGAAATCCAGGCGTTCCAGGATATCGATATGCCGCAGCGCGGACTCGACCATGGCGGCCGGGGTCGGTTCGCCGTACTTCTGCTGCAGCTCCTTTTCCAGAGAACCGGCATTGACACCGATCCGGATCGGGATGCCCTTGTCGCGTGCGCAGTCCACCACGGCGCGAACGCGATCCTCACGGCCGATGTTGCCCGGGTTGATGCGCAGGCAGTCTGCACCCAGCTCGGCAACGCGTAACGCGATCCGGTAGTCGAAGTGGATATCGGTGATCAGCGGAATCTCGACCTGCTGACGAATCTGGCCGAACGCCTCGGCCGCCGCCATGCTGGGCACGGAAACGCGCACCAGATCCGCCCCCGCCTTGGTCAGCGCACGGATCTGCGCCACCGTGGCCGCCACGTCGCAGGTATCGGTATTGGTCATGCTCTGGACGGCGATGGGCGCATCGCCGCCGATGGGCACGGCACCGACATGAATCTTGCGCGACAGGCGACGAATCGTGGGCGACGCGATGTGACTCATCCTAGCCTCCGATCGTTGTGCGCACGACACCCGTCGTGGCATTCGGAGCGCCCAGCTTCACCGGGGCGCCTTTCCAGAGCACCTCGACGGCAGCGGCGTTCCCCAGCACCACGGTGAACGGGCCGCTACCGGGTACCCGACGGGTCTCCCCGCTCTTCAGCACGTCGTAGACCAACCGCTTGCCGGCCGCATTGCGGACTTCGACCCAGCAGTCTGCAGACGTCGCCTTGATTTCGAGATCCGCCGCAGGCGCAGTCTCGGCGGAGGACGCCGACGCGGCCGTTGTCGTCGCGGGGCTTTCGGTCGGCTCCGTCGACGCCGGCACAGGGGCCGGAGCGGGCGCGTCAGAAGAGGCTGCCTCATCCGAAACACCCGCAGGGGGGGTGGCGGGCAGGGCGGGCAGCATGGTCTTCGTGTCGGTCGCAGCGTCGCCCGTTTCGGGCGCCGGTGACGTATTTCCCGCATCGGAGGATGTCGACGGGGACGCCAACGGTACGGTTGTGCCCGGCCCTGCGGCGGTCGATGGCGTTGCCACTTCCGTACCGGGTGGCGCCAACGGCACGAGCGTCACCGCGCGATCACTCACGACGGTCGTGGACTCATGTCCGCCCAGACGCGCCATGACCCATTGCTGCCAGCTCGTCGGCATGGCAAAAATCACGACAGCCGCCGCTCCGCCCAGGAGAACCAGCGAGACCAGTACCCGCCAGAAGCGGCCGCCCGATTTATGGCCATGCACGGTACGACTGGATTTGCGATGCGCCATGACATCCAGCGTCGGTCGTGCACCGACCTTGCGTGTGTCCTGCCCCGATTCCTGGGCAATCTGCGTGTTGTAGACATCGATCCACGACTGCGCATCCACATCCAGCAGACTCGCCCAATGCTTGAGGTAAGCCCGCACATAGATCGGCTCGGGCGCATCTTCGAAGCGGTTGGCCTCGATGGCCTCGACAATACGCAGGTCGAGGTTCAGCGACTGCGCCAGATCAGCCGTCGTCATGTCCTTGGCGATACGTGCAGCCTGGATCGCCTTGCCAAGATTCTGCACCGGTCGAAATTCCTCGTTGCGCACGTCTTCCGCCGGTCGATCACTGGTCAGGGGTGGAAGAATCGGCTCCTGATGGTCACCCTGTGAATGGCCCTGACTCATTATTTCGCTCCGCTTTCATACCATTTGGTCACTGCTGAATCCGGGAAACGCCCCTTCAGGATCAGCACATGATTGGCCAATGCCTGCTGATCATGCGTAGCACGGTCGATTCGGATCGCCAGCTGCAAGGACTCGGGCGACCCGCGGTTCGTCTGCTCGAAGTTTTTCATGGCGGTCGCGGCCTTCTGGAACTGACCGTCGGCATAGTAGGCACGGGCCAGCCCCAGCATGGCTGGACCATAGCCATCGGTCTTGTTCAGTGCCGCCTGGTACTGATCGATGGCCTTCGAGAGGTTCCCCTCGGCCTCGTAACAGACCCCCGAATTGGTCAGGGCAAACTCCGGTGTCTTGTAGAGCGGATCGCCGTAGGCTCGCGCAAACAGCTTCTGCGCCCGTGCGTAATCCTTCTGGCCGCACAGATAGGTGGCGTAGTTGTTGTCGAGATCGGAGTTGTTCGGATCCAGCGAATAGGCCTTGGCAAACTCGACGCCGGCCTTTTCGGTTTCGCCCAGCTGATTGAGCATGAGCGCGTACGCATGATGCGCGGGCGCAAAATTGTCGTCGAAGTAGATTGCGCGACGGATTTTCTCGACGGCCACATCCATGTGCCCCTCGTGCATGTACCCGACGCCGAGCTCGGTATTGATTTGCGCCGCCCGTTGGTTCTCGGTCTGGTTGTCCCGTGGGTTGACCCCATCGTCGCTCCCACGGTGGGCCATGCCGGCGCAGCCGGCCAGCAGCGCAGCCAGGGCGAAGGCCCCGAGGATTTTGATCGGCAACACGTCACGCACAGCTCCACGAACCATCATCAACGATCCTCCGTTGTCACCTTGATTTTCGCCAAACCCATTTGCGCCAGCTTTTGCGGGCGCCGGGCCTTGTCCTCGAACTCCCCGACCAACTGGCCGCAGGCCGCATCGATGTCGTCGCCCCGGGTTTTCCGGGGCACGGTGTTGATGCCCGCGCCCTTAAGCAGCGCGCGGAAGCGCTCGATCCGATTCCGGGACGAACGCCGATACCCCGAATCCGGGAACGGATTGAAGGGAATGAGGTTCACCTTCACCGCATTCTTGCGCGGACCGAGCAGGCGGATCAGCGTCTGGGCATGCTCGGGCTCATCGTTCACGCCCTCGAGCATCACATACTCGTAGATGATCGCGCCATGGGGCACGACCTCGGCATAGCGATCGCAGGCCGCCATCAGTTCGGCGATCGGGTACTTCTGGTTGATCGGCACGAGTACGTCCCGCAGCGGATCATCCGGCGCATGCAACGAAATCGCCAGCGACACCGGCAGGCGTTCGCGCAACCGGTCGATGGCCGGCACGATGCCCGAGGTGGAAATGGTGACGCGCCGCCGGGACAGACCGTAGGCATTGTCATCGAGCATCAGCGTCGCGGCGTTGATCACCGCCTCGAAGTTCAGCAGCGGCTCGCCCATACCCATGAAGACGATGTTGCTGATCGCCCGATTATGATTGACCGAGCGGTCGATCAAACGTTCCGCAAGCCATAACTGGCCGACGATTTCCGCCGTGGTCAGGTTGCGGTTGAACCCCTGCCGCCCCGTGGAGCAGAAGGTGCAGGCGAGCGAGCAGCCCACCTGGGAGGAAATGCACAAGGTGGCGCGATCGTCCTCGGGGATGTACACCATCTCCACGGAACCGCCGCCGTCCAACTCGAGCAGGAATTTGCGGGTGCCGTCGCTGGATACCTGATCCAGTCGGACACCCGGTGCACGGACGCAGGCCAAGTCCTTGAGCTTGTCGCGCAGACTCTTGGCCAGGTCCGTCATCTCATCGAAATCGCTGACCCGACGCTGGTGAACCCACTTCAGCACCTGAGTGGCCCGGAACGGCTTTTCGCCGAGCTCGGTAAACCACGCCCGCAATTGCTGCGGGGTCAGGCCCAGCAGGTTGACTCGGGCATCGGCACCCGAATCAACCGCGGCGGGCAGTGCATCGACCTCGATGGTGCGCGTCATGATCAGCGCGAGGTGACTTCTTCAGGCTTGAAGAAGTAGGCGATCTCGATCGCGGCGTTTTCGGCGCTGTCGGAACCATGTACCGCATTCGCGTCGATGGAGTCCGCGAAATCCGCACGAATGGTGCCCGGCGCAGCCTTCTTCGGATCGGTCGCGCCCATCAGGTCCCGGTTCTTCAGGATGGCGTTCTCGCCCTCGAGCACCTGGACGAATACCGGACCGGAGATCATGAAGCTGACCAGCTCGCCAAAGAAAGGACGCTCGCGATGCACGGCGTAAAAGCCCTCGGCCTGCTCACGGCTCAGTTGCATCATTCGGCCGGCAACGATCGCCAGACCGGCGTCTTCGAAACGGGTAATGATTTTGCCGATCACATTCTTGGCAACGGCATCGGGTTTGATAATCGACAGGGTACGTTCAACGGCCACGGCTATTCTCCTAAGGCGAACAAAAGATCAGTAAAACTGGGATTTTATGAAAATTCTGAAGAGGCGAGAGTTTACCGGTTTGGCGCGCAACAATCCACGACTGCACCATGCGCCCATCCATACCGATCACCAACGAAAAAGGCCGGAGCGATCCGGCCTTCCGACGCAACGACCCGGGCGCAGGAAAACGGACCCCGCGCCAGGGCCACCCGGGATCACACCCTGGGGCGACGCCCCGCCACCAGAGAAATGACGAACATAATCAGGAAGACGACAAACAGTACCTTCGCAACCCAGGCAGCCGTCCCGGCGATCCCGAAGAACCCCAGCGCACCTGCGATAATTGCAATGATAAAAAAGATCAGAGCCCAACTTAACATAGCGATCTCCTTACATCCGTACAGATAGTGATGATGTGATTACTTCGTCTTGTCTTTGACGGCATCCACGGCATCTTCCGCCGCATCCTTCGTCGCGTCATAGGCCTTGGTCGTGACATGCTTGGCGCCTTCCCATCCGCTCTTCAGGCCGGATTTGGTCTTTTCCCAGGCATGGGCCGCGGACCGCTTGGTCGTCGACCACCAGTCCTGATCCACAACCGGAAACTTGCCAACGCCCTGTTCGGTTGCATCGACATACACCTTGTAGGCAACACCGTTCAGTTGCGTGGCGTGTTCCGTCTTCACGGAAAACTGACCAGCAGGGACATAGACGTCCTTGCCGCCCAGCCCCAGCACGGCACCGGTGGTGACGACCACCCCCGCAACCCTCATGTTTTCATCCAGAAAGATGTTGCTTACCTCACCAATTTCCCGGTGCTTGCCATCCGCGACATAGACTTCGGCCCCCATCAGCGCCTTGGTTGAGTAAAGCCCCTCGGCCGCATCGGCCAAGGGGGACACGGTGAAAGCAATGGCGCCGCAAAGGGCAACAGCAATCGTGGTCTTTTGAATCATTGTGTTCATCAGGTACCTCTCTCGTTACGGGCGACGAATCGCCTTAGGCAAGAGCCTGGCTAGCTGCCTGACCCAGGATCGCTCGCAAATCCAATTCCGTAGCCATGGGTTTTATTGCGAGCTGCAGCTAAGCGTAGAACAGAACTCGGGTATTGCAAGGCGCTATCGGGCAATAGAAGAATCTTATTCGAACTAAAATGGGCGGACAGTTAGGCACATGCCCACGCTCGACACGCAGAGAGACATGTCGAGAGACTTGAGGAGCGCAACGACAGGCCCGGCACGAAACCAAGCATCGACAGGGAGATCTCCCCCAGGGAGATAGCTATTTGTGACGCACTCTGGCGCCACGAAGATTGATGGCCTGATCGCGCTCCCGATTGGCGCTCAACACGGCATCCTGCTTCATGGACACATCGAGCAAATCCGGATTCGTAATCAGCTCGGAGAGATGTATGCCGGAGAGAAAACTGTGAATTTGCTGGGAAAGCCCCATCCAGAGGTCATGGGCGAGGCACTTGTGACCATCCTGGCAATCGCCCTTGCCGCCACAGCGGGTGACGTCCACTTCCTCGTCGACCGCCACGACAACCTCCGCCACATTGATTTCCGAAGCCGGTCGCGCCAACTGATAACCGCCACCCGGCCCCCGGACGCTTTTGATCAAACGGGCTCGGCGCAACTGTGCAAACAACTGCTCAAGGTAAGACAGGGAAAGCCCCTGGCGCTCCGCGATATCCGCCAATGCCGTCGGTTCGCCCCGGTCGTGAATGGCCAGATCCAACATGGCCGTTACCGCATAACGCCCTTTCGTCGTCAGCCTCATTACTCTAACTCCCGTATCATGTTTCGCTCGACCCGATGCACCCGCGCCGCGCCATCCCGGGCAGTCACAACCCTAAATGCCGCACGTATGCGCTACGCATCGGGAACCGTGGCATTCCCGCGCTTCGAACCCAGGCTCCGTACGACCAAGCCCCGAACGATTACGCCTGCTTTTCGGTCCCGCTATCCGGCGTCGGGCAACCAATCGCCTGTTCGTCATCTGCCAGGTGGCAACCGGCCAGACTCGGCAACGGTCGATCCTCCTGCCCCACATCCGCATCCTGCGCCAGCCCGGTCGCCTCCTGCAAGGCTCGGACACGCTGAGTCAACGCCATCAGACGCTCATCGGCCGCCTGAACGTGGTCCAGCAGACGGTCGACGACCTCGGCCACCGGGTCCGGCATGTCCTGAGCCATGCCATAGGCATCGAAACCCAACCGTTCCGCGATCCGGGCCTGCTGCGCACTGATCTCCGGCCGCCGCCCCACGATGCGCGCCGGAATACCCACCAACGTGGCACCCGCCGGCGCATCCTTGAGTACGACGGCATTACTCCCCACCCGGACGCCGTCTCCAAGCACGATGGGGCCGAGCACCTTCGCCCCCGCTCCGATCACCACGCCATCACCCAGGGTCGGATGCCGCTTCCCCGCGGACCAGTGCGTGCCGCCCAGCGTCACCCCGTGATACAGGGTGCAGTCATCGCCGATTTCTGCGGTTTCGCCAATTACGACCCCCATGCCATGATCGATGAAGAAGCGCCGACCGATCTTGGCCGCCGGATGGATTTCGATGCCTGTCAACCAGCGCCCCAACCCCGCGACCAGTCTTGCCAGCAGTCGCAGTCGCCAGCCCCACAGGGCATGGGCGAGGCGGTGCCACCAGATCGCGTGGATACCGGGATAGGTCAGGGCAATCTCGAAACGACTGCGCGCAGCCGGATCCCGGGCAAATACGCCATCGATGTCCTCCCGGACACGTTGCCACAGATTCATGATGCTTGCCTCGAATTCTTAAGGGACGGCGGCTCGATGGCCAATGCCCGGATCATGCCATGAAGAATGGCCAATTCATTTCGGGTCGGCCTTGCCCGCCGAAACAGGATCTGCACGCGAGACAGCAATCGCTGACGGTTCTGCGCGATCTCCTCGGCCGACTCGGCGCCCCGCACGAAAAAGGCCGTGCGATCCAGTGCGTCGGCCAGACGGGTCTCGAACGCCGACAGTTCGGCCATGGACGCCCAATCCGGATCCTCGTCGACATCCCCCGCCACAGTCGCCGCGTGCCCGTCACCCAGCAAGCCAGCCATGAACAGCTCGTAGGACACGATCTGAACCGCCTGCCCCAGGTTCAGCACGGGATACGTCGGATTAGCAGGAATTTCGATCAGGCGCTGTGCCGATGCCAGCTCCTGATTCGTCAGTCCGGTACGCTCCGCGCCAAACAGGATACTGATCACGCCGCCATCCCGCGCCAAATCGGAACAGATACTTTGCGCGGCCGTGCGCGCATCAAACACCGGCAACTGTAACTCGCGCTTTCGTGCACTGGTTGCCCAAACGGCGACGGAATCACCCAGCGCGGCGCTCAGGTCCGGTTCGATGCGGGCCGCATGAAGAATATCCGCAGCGTGCTTGGCCGTCGATAATGCCTGCGCGTCCAACTCGGCCTTAGGCGCCACGAGAACGAGACGACTCAGGCCCATGTTCTTCATCGCTCGGGCCACCACGCCGAGATTACCCGAGTGGCTGGTGCCGCACAGCACGACCTGTATCCGGTCCAATTGCCGCCCGACGTAATCCGATGCTGTTTCCTGAGCGCTGCGCTTCATGTCGCGATATTTTTCCGGATAATCAACCCTGTCACAGGTATAATGATAGGTTCGAACTTTTCCGACCTACTTTAGTAAATGTGTTGATACGCCATTATGCCCCATCCCATGCTCACCATGGCGGTTCGAGCCGCCCGCGCCGCCGGTAATGTCATTTCACGCGCCACGGACCATATTCCGGATCTGACCATCGAGGCCAAGCGCCGGAACGATTTCGTGAGTGAGGTGGATCACCAGGCCGAGCACGCGATTATAGACATTCTGAAACGCGCCTACCCGGATCATCACTTTCTGGGCGAAGAGTCCGGCGATACCGGCAACGCCACGAGCGACTACCGGTGGATCATCGACCCGCTCGACGGCACGACGAACTTCCTGCATGGCCTGCCGCACTACGCGGTGTCCATTGCGCTTGAATACCAGGGACGCATCGAACTGGGCGTGGTGTTCAACCCGACCAATCAGGAACTGTTCACGGCGGAACGCGGTGGCGGCGCCTATCTGAACAACCGGCGCATCCGCGTCGCTGGTCTGCGCAACTTGGAAGGCGCTTTGCTGGGAACGGGCTTCCCCTTCCGCCCGGAACAGGATGTGAACCTGTATCTGAAAACCTTCCTGGCGCTGCACGGCCCGCTGGCCGGTATCCGACGCGCAGGTTCCGCCGCGCTGGATCTGGCTTATGTGGCCAGCGGACGTCTGGATGGATACTGGGAGTTCGGCCTTCGGCCTTGGGACATTGCGGCAGGCGTACTGCTGGTACGCGAGGCGGGCGGGGTCGTGATCGACTTCGACGGCACGGAAAACTTCATGACGACGGGCAACCTGATCGCCGCCAACCCCAAGGTGACCCATGCGATGCTGAAAGGCATCGGCAATGCCCTGAAAGGCTGACCCCTCTGTCGATCGGGCAGCTCGTCAGGCAGCCACGCCGACCACACGCCCGCCATCACCCGACAAAACGCACCCCGCGCAGGCAGAGACCCGACGTACAACCAGATCGGGCCTCAGTAACCTGCGCTCTGTTTACGGCTGGGTATCGGCCACCGCTTCCTTGTCGGTCATCTTGAGCAGATCCTTGCGCTTGAGCCCCAGGTCGAGGGCGAGGCTTGCGGCGACATAGATCGACGAGAAGGTCCCGAGCACGATACCCACCAGCAGCGTGAGCGAAAAGCCCGACAGGGTCTCCCCGCCGAACAGGTAGAGCGACAGCACCGTGAGGAACGTCGTGAGGGAAGTCATCACCGTTCGGGACATCGTCTGGTTCGTGGAGATATTCATCACCTCGATTTCGGAGCCCTTGCGGATCTTGCGGAAGTTTTCCCGAATCCGGTCGAAGACCACGATGGTATCGTTGATGGAATAACCGGCCAACGCCAGGAACGCGGCCAGCACGGTGAGGTTGAACTCGATCCCCAGAGCACTGACGAAACCCAGCACCATGAACAGATCGTGGGCCAGGGCGAGCACGGCGCCAGCCGCCAGCTTCAACTGGAACCGAAGCCCCACGTACACCAGAATGCCGCCCAGGACGACCAGCAGCGCCATCCCGCCCGAGTTGAACAACTCCTGCCCCACCGCCGGACCGACATACTCGACGCGTCGCATGGTGACGCCCGCATCTTCGGTTTTCAACACGCTCAGCACATGGTCGGCCAACTGGTTCTGGTTCTGCCCTTTCACGGGGGGCATGCGAATCATCACCGCCTCGCTCGAACCGAAGTACTGCACGACCGCATCGGGGAAATCGCTCTTCTTCAGCAGCGCACGTACGGCATCCAGGTCAGCGGCCTTCGGATAACCGACCTCGATCACCACGCCCCCGGTGAAATCGAGCCCCATGTTGATGCCCTTCGTGCTCAACGCAACGATGGACAGCACCAGCATCAGGATGGACACGCCGTATGCGATATATCGCTTGCCGAAGAAATCGAATTTTGAATCCAGCGGAAACAGGTTCATAACCGTGCGCTCTCAATGAAAAATGGTGTGCGGCCAAGGTCCGCGATCGGCGTCTCGATCAGCAAGGTACCGTGGCGCATCAGGTACAAATCAGATGGACAACTGGGTCAGTCGGGTACGACGACCGTAGATCAGGTTGATCAGGGCACGCGTCACCATGATGGCGGTAAACATGGAGGCCATGATCCCGATGCTGAGCGTGACGGCAAACCCCTTGATCGGCCCGGAGCCCAGGGCGAACAGCGCCAGTGCCGCCAGCAGCGTCGTGACGTGCGAATCCAGAATGGTCGCGAACGCCCGTTCGTAGCCCGCCTTGATGGCGGCCTGGGGCGTCATGCCGTTGCGCAGTTCCTCGCGGATGCGCTCGTTGATCAACACGTTGGCATCGACCGCGATCCCGAGGGTCAGCACCATACCGGCAATACCCGGCAACGTCAGCGTGGCCTGGAGCAGTGAGAGCGCCGCGACGATCAGGACGAGATTTACCCCCAACGCCACGACGGAAACCGTCCCGAACACCCGGTAGTAAATCATCATGAACACGGCGACCAGCGCGAAGCCGAGAATGGAGGCATCGATGCCCGATTGGATATTGGCCGCCCCCAGGCTCGGGCCGACTGTGCGCTCCTCGACGATGTCCATGGGCGCACGCAAAGCACCCGCCCGCAGCAGCAGCGCGAGATCACGCGCCTCGTTGGGCGAATCCAGTCCGGTGATCTGGAAACGATTGGCCAACTGATCCTGAATCGTGGCCACGTTGATGACCTGCTGGATCAGTTTCTTGTCCTTGACCGGCTTGCCGTCGACCATCTTCGTTTCCGTGCGATGCTCGATAAACACGACGCCCATCTGCTTGCCGATGTTCTGCCCCGTGATATCCGCCATGCGTCGCGCGCCCTGACCATCCAGATTGACGAACACCGCCGGCGAGCCGGAACGCTGATCGAAGCCGGAGGACGCCCCCGTGATCCGATCGCCGGTCACGATCACCTGCCGCTTCAGCAGCACCGGCTGGCCGTTCTTTTCATGATACAGCCGCGCATCGGGCGGCACATGGCCGGACTGCTGCGCATCGAGCCAATCCGAGGGGGTTCCCGCCACCAGGCGGAATTCCAGCGTCGCCGTGGCGCCGATGATCTCCTTGGCCCGCACCGTATCCTGGATACCCGGCAGTTCGACCACGATTCGATCGTCGCCCTGCTGCTGGATCAGCGGCTCGGCCACGCCGAGCTCGTTGACGCGATTGCGCAATGTGGTGATGTTCTGCTCCAGAGCGGCTTTCCGCTCCGCCGTGGCGCCCTGCTCGGTAAGCTGGGCGGTTAGAAACGGCTGTCCATCCCGATCGACCGACTGGAATCGCAACTCCGGATAATTACCCTCCAGGGCCTTGGCGGCCGCATCCCGAACCGCGGCATCGGGAAACCGCAGGGCAATTTGATCGTCCTTGTCGACATCGGCACTGATGTACCGGATATTTGCCTGCCGCAGGTCACCGCGCATGCCATCCACTCGACGCTCCAGCGCCGTCTTGATCGCTGCCTTCATGTCGATTTGCATCAGGAAATGCACCCCGCCGCGCAAATCCAGGCCCAGGAACATCGGCTTGACGCCCAGATCCGTCATCCAGCGCGGCGCGGCCGGCGCCAGATTCAGGGCGACCGGATAATCCTCGCCCAGCGCCGTGCGCACGACATTGACGGCCTTGAGCTGCGCGTCGGTGGAATCAAACTGGATCAGACCATCCTGCCCTTCGATCCGGGCACTCTTGACGGGAATATGCGCCGCCTTGAGCGCCGTCTCCGCCTGGGCCAATGCCGCGGCATCAACCGACGCATTGCGCTTGGAAATCTGCAGGGCGGGATTTTCCCCGTAGATGTTGGGCAACGCCAGAAAGACTCCCAGTGCCAGCACCAGGATAATGATCAGGTTTTTCCACCAGGGATAACGATTCATCGTAAACGCCTGTAACTCGAGTCAGACAACGGTCCGCGCCTTCATGGACGAACCGGGAATCAATAAGGATCCGGCCCGTCCATGATGGTACGGGCCGGATGGGAAGGATTACGCGTCGCGCATGTCCTTGAGCGTACCCTTGGGCATGACGGTTGCCACGGCCTGCCGCTGCACGACCACGGTCACGCCATCGGAGACTTCGATGGTGATGAAGCCGTCCGACAGCTTGATCACGCGTCCCAGCATGCCGCCGTTGGTGATGACCTCATCGCCTTTCTCGATCGCTTCGACCAGCTTCTTGTGTTCTTTCTGACGCTTGACCTGAGGACGAATCAGCAGGAAGTACATGACACCGAAAATCAGCACCAGCGGCAAGAACGTTGCAATCATACTGGGCTGCTGGGCCGCGGCGGGCGCTGCTTCAGCCAGGGCATCCGAAATCAGGAACATTATGCTGTACTCCTCGTAACACGTTGTTTTGTGAATTGATCATCAAGTCAAACCAGTCGACCCGCGAATAATGCGTTCGTTAGTATGCCACAGACCCGGCAAGTTCCCGGTGTTTTGGCAAGACGGGCAACCCGTGGTTCGACGTGCCGGGCGGGTTGTCCCGCACCCCGCAGGTCGGCTATGCCTCGATGCCGCGCGCACGATCGGCATGGAACTGCCGACGGAACGCCTCGAACTGCCCCGCCTCGATCGACGCACGGATTTCGCGCATCAGCGTCTGGTAATAATGCAGGTTGTGGATCGTGTTGAGTCGGGAACCCAGCAATTCGCCGCAGCGGTCCAGATGCTTGAGATAGGCGCGGCTGTAGCGCTGACAGGTCGTGCAGGTGCAGGTTTCGTCCAGGGGCCGGGTGTCCCGGACATATCGCGCGTTGCGCAGCTTGATATCGCCATAGCGGGTGAACAGGTGACCGTTGCGCGCGTTGCGGGTCGGCATGACGCAGTCGAACATGTCGACACCGCGTGCGACGGACTCGACGAGATCCTCCGGCTTGCCCACCCCCATGAGATATCGCGGCCGATCGTTCGGCAGCAGGGGCGTGGTCGCCTCCAGCACATGATTTCGCTCGTCCATCGGCTCGCCCACGGACAGCCCGCCGATCGCATAGCCGTCGAACCCGATGTCCTGCAATCCGGCCGCGGACTCCTGGCGCAGCGCCGGATACATGCCGCCCTGCACGATGCCGAACAGCGCCGTATCCGTGTTGTCCGGCTTGAGCTGGTCGAATGCGGCGCGGGAACGTTGTGCCCAGCGCAGGGACAGGCGCATTGATTCGCCCGCCTCGATCGGGGTCGCCGGATACGGCGTACATTCGTCGAAGATCATCACGATGTCCGAGCCCAGTTCGTGCTGGATCTGCATCGAGCGCTCGGGGGTCAGCAGCACCGGTGAACCATCCACAGGCGACTGGAAGCGCGCCCCTTCCTCCGTGATCTTGCGCATGTCCGCCAGGGAGAAGACCTGAAACCCGCCCGAGTCCGTCAGGATCGGCTTCTGCCAGCCCATGAAATCATGCAGGTCGCCATGGGCGCGGATCACATCGGTACCCGGGCGCAACATCAGATGGAAGGTATTGCCGAGGATGATCTCGGCACCCAACGCCTCGACCTCGAGCGGGTCGACCGATTTGACCGTGCCGTAAGTACCCACCGGCATGAAGGCCGGCGTCTGGATCGTGCCGCGCACAAAGCGGAGTTCGCCGCGCCGTGCGCCGCCATCGGACCCCTTCAATTCAAATTGCATAGGCCTATCCGTTGTCGGGCGCGTGCCCGGATGACGTGACTGGAATGAATACGGCATCGCCGTAACTGAAGAACCGGTAACCGTGAGCAACGGCATGCTCATAGGCCGCCAGCATGCGCTCACGGCCAGCCAGGGCGCTCACCAGCATCAACAGCGTCGATTGCGGCAGGTGGAAATTGGTCAGCAGCGCATCCACCACATAGGTCGGCTGCCCCGGATACAGAAAGAGCGACGTATCCCCCTGGTAGGCGCCGACTTCTCGGCGCGCGGCCGCCTCCGGATGGGCGCGCGCAGCCGTTTCCAGGGCGCGCACGGCCGTCGTTCCCACGCACACGACCCGGCCGCCCCGTGCCCGGGCCGCCTTGATCGCGTCCGCCGCCGCCGCGGGGACATCCAGCCACTCCCGGTGCATCTTGTGGGCGGAGATGTCGGTCACGCGCACGGGCTGGAACGTACCGGCCCCCACATGCAAGGTCACGAAGGTCGTTTCCACGCCACGCGCCGCGATCTGCGCCAACAGCGAGGCGGTCAGATGCAGGCTGGCCGTCGGTGCGGCCACCGCGCCGTCCCGGCGCGCGAAAACCGTCTGGTAGTCGGCGCGATCGGCCGCATCGTCGGCACGATCAATATACGGCGGCAGCGGCATGTGCCCCGCCCGTTTCAACCAGCCCAGAAAATCCGTTTCGGTGGCTCCCGGCACCAGTTGCAATAGAAAAAGGCCCTCATCGCGAGCAGCGACCGTCAACCGCACCCCGCCCTCCATGTCCAGACACCCACCCATCTTCGGAGACTTGCTCGCTCGTACATGGCACCACGCGGACTGGGTGTCGACAAGACGTTCGACCAGGATCTCGACCCGACCACCGCTTTCCTTCTGTCCGAAAACGCGCGCCGGAATAACCCGGGTGTCGTTCAGCACAAGCAAGTCGCCCGCACGCAGCAGGTCCGGGAAATCGGCAATATAGGCGTCTTTCAGGCCACCGGGGGCGTCGTCATCCAGAATCAGCAGACGTGCGGACTCTCTCGGCTCCGCGGGGCGCAGCGCAATGAGCTCCTGGGGCAGGTCGTAATCAAAAAGTTGGGTATGCATGGCGCGCGCAGTCTATCACGGCTGACAATTCGGGCTGTAGCGGTGACATCGGCCCTTCAGTGCCCAATACGGCGGTTGCTTTGTGAATAGGGCGGGGAAATCAAGCAGAAAAGGCCATCCTGGCCAAGAACCCGTTCCATGGTTCGATCCTGACATGCCCGTCATGGACACAGTCAAAGGTTGAACTGATCAGTTTTGCCCATCCCTGGGCGGCCCGCAGCCGAGCAATCCTACGGCCACGCGCGAAGGAGATTCGTCCCGAACCTCTGCAAGACATCCTGTCCAGTACAACACGCTTCCCTGTCGGCATCCTGCCGCCGCATCCTTGCGCATCATCCTGAAGACTTCCGTGTGAATCCTTCGTTGATCCCTTGATCATCCCTGGTCACAGGTCATCCCTGGTCACAGGTCATCCCTGGTAACAAGTCATCCCTGGTAACAAGTCATCCCTGGTCACGCTGCTCATCCGAAAGCAGTTCGGCCACGGCATCCCTGCCGTGGCCAGCCCATCCTTGGGCATCGATCCATTGAGTGCTGTCTGATCATCCATGAACAGACAAAATCGGCGTCCTGCCGCTGTGTTTCCGAACACGAGGCCATCATGACGAACATCTGTGACAAGTTGTAGCGTGAACGGGGGCAAGTTCCGTCAGAATAAGCGGTTAATCGTGTAGGAATAATCCTACAGATCGAGCATCACATGCTCACAGAGCGTGATCGAGGCTCTGAAACGAATCGCAGCCACTGACAAAAAAACGGCGAACCGCCTGCAGAAATCCCTGCGGATCTTCCACATGCGGCCAGTGCTTGGCCCGGGGCAGGGTACACAGGCAACTGCCGGGAAACTGACGTGACATCAACGGCTCGTCAACCGGCTCGATGTAGGCCGAACCGGCACCCCGGATGAACAACGCGGGGCCGCAGAAAAAACCGTGAAGCACCGGCATGAGAGAGGTTTCGGGATAGGCCCGGGCAAGCTCCTCCAGATTGAAGCGCCAATGCCATCCCGCATCCGGTCCATGCATGAGGTTTGCGGTCAGGAACGCCCGCACTTCGGGATCGAACACATGCTGTGCCATTTGCATGCGCGCTTCGTCCCGCGACTCGATCGCCGTCAGATCAACCGCGCGCAATGCCGCAAAAACGTCCTGGTGCCAGGCAGGATAGGCCTTGGGTGCGATGTCGACCACGACCATTCGGGTAAATCGCTCCGGCGCGCGATCGGCCAGGACCATCGCCAACTTCCCGCCCAACGAATGACCGATCAGCTTGGCACGCTCCAGACCCAGTCGATCCATGAGCCGCAACACGTCATCGGCCATGTCGGAATAACTCAGGCCGGGTGCCCAGGGGGATCGACCATGATTGCGCAAATCCAGATTGATGACCCGGTACGTGTCCGACAGCGACCGGGCAACTCCACGCCAATTCGCCAGCGAGCCGAACAAGCCGTGCATGATGAGCACCGGCAGGCCGCCACCGGATTCTTCGAAGTTGAGTGAGACGGGCTGAGACATAGACCTGATTTTCCATTGCGCCGAAAATTGAACAATCCGCACATACTAACAGACCGCCTCCACGGGAAAATGCACGCGCTTCGTGCAATCATGCACGCATGAATGCCATCGCCCCCCAAAACGCCCCGTGTAGCGCACTGCCGACCATCGATCTGCCCGACTGCCGCATCTTTCCGCAACAACTGACGCGCGCCGCGGCGCTCATCGACCAGATCAGGGAACAGGGCCAGGCCAGCGATCGGGTGCTGCATCAGGCCTTCCGCGCGGAACGCAAGCTCGGCAAGCGCGATCGACTGATCCTTCAGACACTCGTCTTTTTCGTCCTGCGGCATTGGCGACTGCTCGACACACTGCTCGCCCCGAACCCGACGTCGACGCTTGGTCGACTGGGCATGGCGCTGAAGTGCGCCGGGCGACTCGATGAGCGCCTGAGCGAACTGACCGGCGTCGATACCGCAGTCATCGCCAGTCCCCTGGTGATGGCTGCGGACCCCGTGCCCGCACTTGGCATGCAGTTCAGCCTGTCCGACGCGGATAGCCGGCGGTTGATCGAGGCCTTCGGCGACGCAGCCGCTGCCGTCGCCACAGCCCTCCTTGAACGTGCACCGACGGACCTCCGCGTCAATGTGGGCGGGGGGACGCGTGACGAAGTTCTAGCCGATCTGGCAAGCACCGGGATTCGCGGCACGCCCATACCCGGCCTACCGCTGGGCATTCGCATCCACGACAGCGCCGCCCTGACTGGGCTGCCCAGCTACCGCGCCGGCGCATTCGAGATTCAGGATGCCGGCAGCCAATGGATCACTGCCGCCTGCCAGGCGGCCGAGGGCCAGCACGTTCTCGACCTGTGTGCCGGTGCGGGCGGCAAGTCGCTGGGTCTGGCCCAGGCCGTGGGGACGCGGGGACGAATTCTGGCCTGCGACGTGGACGCAGACCGACTGGCGCGACTGCCCGAACGGAGTCGTCGCGCCGGCCTGAACAACATCGAATGCCTGCCGATCGTCTCGGGCAAGGACCCGGCACTGACCCAACGCGCGCCCTTCGATCGCGTGCTCGTCGACGCGCCCTGCTCGGGGTCGGGCACGTTCCGGCGACACCCGGAACTGAAACAGGCGGACATCGATCTGGCCGCCCTCTGCACCACGCAAAGCCGCCTGCTGGACGAAGGGGCCATGTTGACCCGACCAGGCGGTCTGCTCGTTTATGCGACCTGCAGTCTCTGGCGGGAAGAGAACGAAGTGCAGGTCATGGCGTTTCTGGCGCGGCACCCGAACTGGCGCCTGACCGCCCTGCCGGAAGAGATCAGCCGCCATGTGGAGACGGACCCGAACGGCATGGCCCGTCTGCGACCGGACCGACAGGGCAGTGACGGCTTCTTCTTTGCCGTGCTTGCCGCCCCCCGGGACTAACCCGGTAATGCATGCAGGCGCGCTCGAAAACCGGTGACCGAACTGGCACACTACGAGCTCAATCACCTCGAAATCCGGAACCCATCATGACCTGTCGCCACCTCGTCGGATACCTCGGCCTGGCCCTATGCGCCGTGCTCTTGAGCGGCTGCGGCCAGAAAGGTCCCCTCATCCTGCCCCAACAGCAGGATGCGCCTCAGCAATCTGCCGCACCGGCGACGTCCGGCACGAAAGCCCAACCCTGAACATCACCCCCCACCACCACCATCATGAATCCATTACCCTATGCCCATCTCGCGCGCGGCGCGGAACACGAACTGAGCCTGGATGGCACGCCCCTGAGCCGGATCGCCCGGGACTTCGGCACGCCGACCTACGTCTATGCACGAAGCGCTATCGCGCAGGCCTATTCCGACCTGACCCGAGCCTTCGGCGATCGACCGCATCAGATCTGCTACGCCGTCAAGGCCAACAGCAATCTGGCCATCCTCGCCCTGCTCGCACGTCTGGGCGCCGGGTTCGACATCGTATCCGGCGGTGAACTCCAGCGGGTGCTGGCTGCGGGCGGCGCGCCCCACAAGATCGTGTTTTCCGGCGTCGGCAAGCGGCGTGATGAAATCGCGGCGGCCCTCGAGGCCGGGATCGGCTGCCTGAACGTGGAATCCGCGGCCGAACTGAGCCGGGTCAGCGAGATTGCCCGCGAGATGGACCGGATCGCGCCCATCTCGCTGCGCGTCAACCCCGATGTGGACGCCAAGACCCACCCTTACATCTCCACGGGTCTCAAGGACAACAAGTTCGGCATTCCGATCGCGCATGCACCGGCGCTTTATCGCCAGGCCGCCCGAGACCCGCATCTCAGCGTGGTGGGGATCGACTGCCACATCGGCTCCCAGCTGACCGACGTGACGCCGTTTTCCGATGCGGCAGCGCGCGTGCTGGCGTTGCTGGATCAGCTCGTGCTGGAAGGCATCGAGATCAAGCACCTCGACCTCGGCGGCGGGCTGGGTATCCGCTATACCGACGAAACGCCGCCGGACGCCGCGGACTGGGTACGTGCCGTCGTGGACATCGTCGATGCGCACCCGATCGCACGGCACCTGCCGATCTACCTGGAGCCCGGGCGCTTTCTCGTCGGCCCCGCGGGCGTCCTGCTGACCCGGGTCGAATACCTCAAGCCCCATCCCGACGACGGCAAATCCTTCGCGATCGTCGACGCGGCCATGAACGACCTGATGCGCCCCGCCCTCTACAGCAGCGTGATGGCCATCGAGCCGGTGACGCCACATGCAACCCTGCCGCCCGCCACCTGGGAAATCGTGGGCCCGGTCTGCGAGACCGGGGATTTTCTGGGCCATGCCCGCAATCTGGCCCTCGCCCCGGGCGATCTCCTTGCGGTTCTCGGTGCCGGCGCCTATGGTTTTTCCATGGCATCGAACTACAACACCCGGGGGCGACCGGCCGAGGTCCTGATCGATGCCGGTGAAGCGCGTCTCGTCCGCGCCCGGGAGACTGTCGAATCCCTCTGGGCCAACGAGATGATCCCCGACACGCTGCGATAAGCGGAAAAACGGGTCCGGTCGAACATTCATAGAGAACGGCTATCAAACCCATGGAGAAATTCAATTTCGGTTTCTCCCGGGCCTTGGGTATTGTCATCAAGGTTCAATGATTTGGGTTTTAGATCGTTGACGCATCCTTTCATCATCGCTTTCCTAAGGAGTTCAAGATGTTCGAGAATCGTGAAGGCCAGCGCGTACCGCAAGTGACTTTCCACACCCGCCAGAACAACCAGTGGGTCGACGTCACCACCGACGACCTGTTCAAGGGCAAGACCGTGGCGGTGTTCTCCCTGCCCGGTGCATTCACCCCCACCTGCTCATCCAGCCACGTACCGCGGTTCAACGAACTCGCCCCGGTGTTCTTCAAGCACGGCGTCGACAGTATCCTGTGCCTCTCCGTGAACGACACCTTCGTGATGAACGAATGGGCGGCCGATCAGAAAGCCGAGAACATCCAGTTCATCCCGGACGGCAACGGCGAATTCACCGAAGGCATGGGCCTGCTGGTCGACAAGGAGAACCTGGGCTTCGGCAAGCGCTCCTGGCGCTATTCCATGCTGGTCAAGGACGGCGTGATCGAGAAGATGTTCATCGAGCCGGAAGTCGAAGGCGACCCGTATGAAGTTTCCGATGCCGACACCATGCTCGACTGGTTGGCGCCGAATGCCGTCAAGCCGAACGAAGTCCTGATCTTCACCCGCCGCCTGTGCCCGTTCTGCGCACGTGCCAAGGGCATGCTGCACGATGCCGGCATCGCCTTCGACGAGATCGACGTGGGCCATCAGGTCACCCTGCGCGGCCTGCGCGCGGTCTCCGGTTCCGACGCCGTACCGCAGGTCTTCATTGACGGCAAGCTGATCGGCGGCAGCGACAAGCTGGCGGACTGGCTGGCAAGCCGTTCGTAACCTGCACGCGGATCACGAAGGGAATCACCGCCCCTCGATGATCCCGACCCCGACCGGAGCGGAACGCCGCGGTCGGGTGTCCAGACCCTTTCGACCGAAACCCAAGCGCATCTCACGACACCCGCGATGCGCTTGGATTTCGGTTCATACCCGGTTGATTTCGACGACATATTTTCTGGAGACGCATCATGACGGAACACACCTTTGACCTGATCGTGCTCGGTGGGGGCTCGGGCGGCCTGGCCGTGGCCGAGCGGGCGGCGCAACACGGTCGCCGGGTTGCCATCATCGAACCCGCCAAGCTCGGCGGCACCTGCGTCAACCTGGGTTGCGTGCCCAAGAAAGTCATGTGGTACGCCGCCAACCTGGCCCATGCCCGCCACGAAGCGGAAGGCTGGGGGTTCACCCCGATTCACGACCGGATCGACTTCAAGAAGCTGGTCGACGGCCGTCGCACGTATATTCGCCACATCACGGACTACTGGGACGGCTACGCGAAGGACATGGGCATCACCGTGATCCCCGGATACGGCAAGTTGACGGCGGCGGACACCGTGGCCGTCGGCGACCAGACCTATACGGCGCCGCACATCGTCGTCTCCACCGGCGGGCGTCCGTTCGTGCCGCCGGTCCCCGGCGCCGAACTCGGCATCACCTCAGACGGGTTCTTCGATATCGAATCGCTGCCGGAACGGGTTGCCGTCATCGGCGGCGGCTATATCGGCGTCGAACTGGCCGGGGTCCTCCAGTCGCTCGGCAGCGCGGTAACCCTGCTCGACATGCTGGACTCGATCATCGCCCCGTTCGACGCGATTCTGCGGGAAACCGCCACTGAAAACCTGCAGGCACTGGGGGTGTCTCTGCACCTGCCGTTCAAGGTGCAGCAACTTGTCGACACCCCCGAGGGCAAATTCATCGAGGGTGCCGACGGTCAGCGCCTGGGGCCGTTCGACACGATCATCTGGGCGGTTGGCCGGGCACCGAATACCCGGGACATCGGCCTGGAGACGGTCGGGGTCACGGTCGAGCGCAACGGCATCGTACCGACCGACGCCTACCAGAACACCAACGTACCCGGCGTCTACGCCCTGGGCGACATCACGGGGCGCGTCCCGCTCACACCGGTCGCCGTGGCCGCGGGGCGCCTGCTGGCCGAACGCCTGTTCAACGACAAACCGGAAGCCAAGCTCAACTACGACACGATTCCGACCGTGGTGTTCGCCCATCCGCCCATCGGCACGGTCGGCCTGACCGAGGCCGCCGCGCGCGAACAGTTCGGCGACGACGCCGTGACGATCTACGAAACCCGCTTCACCCCGATGCGCTATGCGCTCTCGCCCCAGGGCTACAAGACGGCCATGAAACTGGTCTGCGTCGGCACCGAGCAGCGGGTGGCAGGACTGCACATCATCGGCGACGGCGTCGACGAAATGCTGCAGGGTTTCTCGGTCGCCGTGAAAGCCGGCCTGACCAAGGCTCAGTTCGACGATACGGTGGCCATTCACCCCACTGCCTCCGAAGAGCTCGTGACCCTCAAGGTTCCGCGCGATTGACCGGCCCGAAACCCCATACCGGCGGCCTGTTTTTGCCCCGGTATCCGGCGCCCACTGACCGCGCCCCTGGCAGGAGGCGATAACGCATGTTTCTCGAATTGCGTCATCTGCGGACCATCCGCGCCGTGGTCGAAAGCCAGTCGATGGCGATCGCCGCCGAACAGCTGCATCTGACCCAATCCGCCCTGTCGCACCAGATCCGGTCCATCGAGGAGTATTACGGTCTCGAGCTGTTCTCGCGCCGCTCACGCCCCATGCAGCCCACACCGGCCGGGCGACGCCTGCTGGAGGCGGCCAACCTGATCATGCCGCAAATCGACGCGCTGGATCGCGATCTGCGGCAGCTGGCGGGTGGCGATACCGGCCGCTTGTTCATTGCGCTGGAATGCCATTCCTGTTTTTCCTGGCTGCTGCCGACACTTGACGCCTATCGCGAACAATGGCCGAACATCGATACGGATCTGTCGCTGTCGCACAGCTTCGATGCCCTGGACGCCCTCGCGCGCGGCCTGATCGATGTGGTCGTGAGCTCGGACCCCGTGGAAAATCCGGACATCGCGTTTGTCCCGCTGTTCGAGTACGACATCGTACTGACGCTTCCGCCGCAGCATCCGCTAACGGCCGAGCCGTTCATCCTGCCGGCCATGCTTGCCGACGAGACGGTGATCACCTACCCCGTACACCGCAACCGGCTGGACATCTTTGCGCGATTTCTGGCGCCGGCGGGTATCGAGCCGGCGGCCAGCCGCAGCTCCGAACTCACGGTGATGATTGCGCAGTGGGTGGCCAGCAGTCGCGGTGTCGCGGCCCTGCCCGCCTGGGCCGTCGCCGACGAACTGGCTCGAGGCAGCATCGTGGCGCGCCCGTTGGGCGAAGCCGGTCTCAAGTCCACGCTGTACCTGGCATTCCGGTCGGGCGAACGGGATCTGGCCTATACCCGGGCCTTCGTCGAAGCCGCGCGGATCTCGGCCCGCAAGGTACTGACCGACATCCGGATCCTCGGCTGATCATCAGGCAGCATACGGGCGTCGATACGCCCGGGACCGCCGCGATCAGGGGGTGAAGCGCTGATCCGGACGGTTGAAGACGAACCCTTCGGCCAACGAGGCCTCCGGCGCCAGCAGACGACCCTGAACCCAGGTGATACCGGCGGCTCGAACCGATGCGAGCTGCTCGGCCGTCTCGACGCGCTGGGCGATCACCGTCACCGACAGGGCGCGCGCCAGACCCAACAGGCCATCGATGAACGCCCGATCCCGAGACACGCGCTCCAGCGTCACCAGCCAATCGGCGGAAACCTTGACGTAGTCAACCTCGTAACGCCGGAGGTGCTGGAAGACCCAGTGCCCCGAACTGGCGTTGCCGATCGCGAACTTGAATCCGTGGCCGTGCAGCGCCTCGACGAAGCGGTCGAACACCGCAATGTCGGCCAGGGACTCGCGCTCGTTCAACTCGAACACCAGCTGCTCGGGGGCGAGGCCACAGGCGTCAACCCATGCGACCACATCGTTCAGGAAGGTGTTCGAGCGCACCGTGCGTGCAGAGATATTCACGAAAATCAGGCCCTCGCACTGTTCGGCGATTTCCGGCCGCAATACGCGCGCCAGCAGGGCCCGGTCGAAGGCCTCGTTCTTGCCGTTGTGCTCGATGACGCCAATGAAGTCCTGCGCCTCGCGCCAGCGCTTGCCCGCATAGATCCGGGCGAAGACCTCCATGCCCACCTGCTGCAGCAACAACTCGTCCGCCCGCTCCACAAGCGCATCCTGCACGGAGAAAATCGGTTGGAAGATGGGCTGCAGGGTCTGATCGGTCGGCGACTGGAACAAGGCGTCATCATCGACGATCGGGGCGATGAGATCCCGATCCGGCGACATGGGATCGGGAACGGCCAGCTGGTTCTTGCCCCCCAGCTTGGCGCGGTACATCTGGCTGTCGGCCACCGCGAACAGGCCGCGCGCCGTATCGGCATGCGTCAGGCCGATCGCCATGCCGATGGAGAGCGACGCCCCCACGCTTTCGCCGTTGGGCGTCCGGACCTGAAGATCCCGCAGACGTTCCAGCAGGCGTGTCGCGACCATTTCCGCCGCCGCAATGCCGGCTTCGGGCAGGATGGCCACGAATTCGTCGCCACCGTAACGGGCCAGGATATCCCCGGCACGCAGGCCATCCTGCAGTGCGCTGGCAACCTGGGTGAGGAACACGTCGCCGAACGAGTGTCCGTAGCTGTCGTTGATGTTCTTGAAGTTATCCATGTCGATCACCAGCACGGCAAACTGGTAATCGTGGCGCCGCGCCCGACCGACCTCATATTCCAGCAGGGACCAGAACATGCGCTGGTTGTACAGCTGCGTCAGCGGATCGCGGGTGGCATAGAACTCCAGATCCTCGGTGTGTTTCTCGATCGCCCGGACCGATCCGACCACATTGAGCATGGTCGAGAGAATCGACTCGATCAGCAGCCGCGTGACCGGCGACAAATCCTGGTCACTGGGAATGATCAGACCGACCACCCCCTGCATGACCGGGGTATCCATGGCGATTTCCTTGGTACGCAGATCGATCAGGCGAGCGTTGATCAGGGGCGCGCGGCCGCTGGATTCCGGGGCGTGCTGGCGAGGAATGAGATTGGCAACGGTGGCGCCAAGCACTTCACCGACCCGTGTCTGCACCCGGAAACTGACCGTGGCCGCAACGGGTTCGGTCACCGCGTCGTGCCAGAACAGCTCGATACCCGGCGGCCGATCGCCGACCGTAAATGCCGTAAACACGCCGTGCACCGGCAGGACCGTGTTGATCTCGGTCAGCAGGTCACGCACATAGCGACGCCAGTCACGCACCACATCGGAGGTGATCACGAATCGCTCGAGCAGACGGATCTCGAATTCCAGCAGATTCCGATCGACCGCGAGATTGCGCACCTTATCGGTCAGATGATCGACCTCGACCAGCACGTCATCCAACTCGGAAAAACCGGTATGGGCATCGCTGAACCGAACGTGCGTCAGATCCTCGACACGCTCCACCTGGCCGATGGAACGCTTGAGAATCCGCAATGAACGCGCCATGCGCCCGCCGAGAAACAGCGCGATGACGAAGGCCGCCAGAAACGGCAGCGGCATAATGAGCAACAGACGCTCGAACAGATCCTGATGCGCCCGCTTCGTCAGGGCCGCGACCGGCTGGGTGACCGACATGACGCCCAGCACGTCGCCGACATGAGCCCGGGTATGGCAACGGACGCACTGTGCCTCGGCGATCAGGGGACGATCGTAGCGAATCACGCCCTGCGCCATCGTGACTTGCGTCTGGCCGGATGCAAATGCAGCTGCAACCTGGGTATCCGGCTCCGGCTGCTCGATCTTGCCGAACTGGGCGATGACCTCGTCGCCGCGGTACAACTCGATGCGCGCACTGTCCGCATTGCGCTGGTTCTGACTGCGGATACTTTGCAGGAACTCGTTGAGCTGACCCCGCGTCCAGCCCTGACGCATGATCTGGTACATGGCGTTGAACGTACCGTCGGCAAGCGAGGCGGACATCTCGACGGCAGATTGACGCACGGAACGGTCGAATACGGAAACGGTCGCCCAATACATGGCCCCGGCCACGAGCACCGAGACCACCAGCGCAGAAACCACGATCAACAGTCGAATAGAACGAAAAATGCGCCGTAGCAAAGCCTGACATCCCTCACAATCAATCACGACGACTGCGCCGTGGCCTACCCCCCACCGGACAAAGCGGCCCGTGGCCGGGCCGGAATCCGACGCGACGCTTCTGTCCGCAGATCGGCCAGAATCACTTCATAAGCAAATGCCGATTTTCGAAGCATAGCGCATAACACCTTGGCGACGCGCAACTTTTGCCCTGCCGCGGTGCAGCGTCCGATCATCAACCCGCCGGTGTCCCTTCGGACGGTTCGGCGTCCGCCCTCTCATCCTCCGGCTCCGACTCACTCAACCATTCGGACAACAGGGAGCGCGCCTCGGGTACGCCGAGGCCACGCAGCCCCGAAAAAGGTAGCCAGCTGACCTGCGACAGCGCGGCATCGCGTCGCAGAGACAACACCGTCTTGCTGATTTCATTGTTGCTGAGTTTATCGGCCTTGTTGAGCAGGCACAGCACGGGCAAATCGCGGTCCAGGGCGAAATCGATCATCTGCCGGTCGGAATCCTTCAGGGGGTGACGGATATCCATGATCACCACAACACCGGCGAGGGAACGACGCTCGGCAAAATACTTCGCCAGGGCGACACCCCAACGCTGGCGCATCGCGGCCGGCACCTTGGCATAGCCGTAGCCGGGCAAATCCACGAGCCGCCGGGATTCGTCCCCCAAGCCGAATAGATTGATCAACTGGGTTCGTCCGGGCGTGCGCGAGGTACGCGCCAGGCTTTTTTGTCCGACCAACGCATTGAGCACCGTCGACTTTCCGGCATTCGAACGTCCCGCAAACGCAATTTCCCGACCGATATCCGCATCCAGCCCCATGGGGGAAGGCGCGCTCTTGATGAAAAATGCCGCCCTGAAATCAACCATCGCCATTCCTCCAGGCGCCAACCGCACACGCCCGCACCGCACCGAGACACGCAGTCCGTGACGCAGGACTCTTTACTTATGGGGTATTGATCGATCCGAATCACATCCGCATACTTTCGCTGCTAAAATGCTGTCCCGCACGGAGCCTACCCCCCTCACTCAAGGGCGGCATTGTTTCACAGATAGTCGGCCTCGTGCAGGACGGCCGAAGATTCCTCAGCGTCCTGTTGCCGCATTGATGCCTCAGCCGCTGGATCCACACACAATGGTTGCCGTGACCTGAACCGGTTTTTTTAAGGGTGCTCCATGAACAACTCACACATGCAATTCGCCTTGACCCACCTCCGCAGTGCCGCCGTAGTCCTAGGGCTGGCCCTTCTGGGCTGCTCGGCCGCCAGCGCGAATGGCGATGTCGCAGCCGGCAAGACCGTCAGCCAGACCTGTGCCGCGTGTCACGGCGCGGACGGCAACAGCGCGATGCCGACGTTCCCGTCCATCGCCGGGCAGTCGGCGAGCTATCTGGCCGAACAGCTGCATGCTTTCCGGGATGGCAAGCGCGTCAATGCGATCATGGGACCCCAGGCCAAGAATCTGACCGATGCGCAGATCGCCGATGTGGCCGCCTATTACGCGGCACAGACCCGCACGGTCAAGGCACCGGCAACCACCGACTCCATTCCCGGTGCCCATCTCTGGAAATTTGGCGGGCACGGCAACGCGATCGCCGCCTGCGCCGCCTGTCACGGCCCACAGGGCGAGGGTAACCAGCCCGCGGGTTTCCCCGCCTTGCGCGGCCTGACGCCGCAGTACGTCATCGAATCGCTGATGGCGTACCGCAACGACCAGCGCAAGACCGAACATGCCAGCATCATGGTCAGCATCGCGAGCAAACTGACCGACGACGACATGAAGGATGTCGCGCAGCATATCGCCACCTTCCACTGACCGCCGAATCGGATTGGATCGCCCGCGTCGCCAGGGCGACCCGCCAACCCGGGTCAACGGAACGACACAATCACGACTCGGGGAACTTGCGCCCCCCAACCCGCTCCAACAGCCTCCCGACTCCATTCATTCCGATCACGACCATAGGCAGCACGCATGTCCGATCCCATGATTTCCACCGGTCAACAAACGCCGATGACCGACGACGTCAATCGGGCCGAACGCCCGGCATCGGCCCACGCACGGCAACCGAGCCTCACCAAGCGCGTCCTCGCATGGCTGACCTCGATGAACCTGGCGATCACGCTGCTGGTCATCCTGGCCATCGCGTCCGTCATCGGCACGGTGCTGAAACAGAACGAATCCTTCACCAACTATCTGGATCAGTTCGGGCCTTTCTGGTTCGCCGTATTCAAGAATCTGTCCCTGTACGATGTCTACTCGGCCACCTGGTTCGTGTCGATCCTCCTGTTTCTCGTCGCGTCCACCTCTTCCTGCGTGGCGCGCAACGCCCCGTCCTTCATTCGGGACGTCCGCAATTTCCGCCTGAACGCTCAGGAAAAGTCCCTGCGGGGCTTTGCCCACCGCGCGGAAATGCACAGCGCCACGCCCCCCGAGCAGTTGATCGAACCGGCCCAGAACCTCCTCCAACGCTGGGGTTTCAAGAGCCGGGTCCGCCAACAGCCGGATGAAATCCTGATTTCCGGCCGCAAGGGCGGCATGAATCGCATCGGCTACATCCTGACCCACGTGGGCATCGTCGTGATCCTGCTGGGCGGCCTGCTCGACAGCAAGATGCAACTGAAACTGATGAATGCCCTGGGGATGGTCAAGGTCGAGACGGCGGACATCCCGGTCAGCCAGGTTCCCGCCGACAGTCAGATCCCCGTCGGCGGACTGCAGGCCTTCCGCGGCAACGTGAACATTCCGGAAGGCAAATGGGGCGACGTCGCCTTCATCGGCCTCAAGGACGGCTATGTCGTCCAGCAACTGCCGTTCAAGATCTTCGTGAACAAGTTCCAGATCGAGCATTACGACACCGGGATGCCGAAATCCTACAAGTCGAACGTCACCCTGACCGACAAGAAGACCGGCAAGGAAATCACCGAAACGATCGAGGTCAACCACCCCGTTCATTTCATGGGCTACAACATTTTCCAGTCCAGCTTCGGCGATGGCGGCACCAAGCTCAAGATGGATGCCTGGCAGTTGTCCGGCAAGGCCGGGGTGGCACAGCCGATCGACTCCGCGGTGTTCCAGAAGAAACCTTTCGACTTCGACGGCAAGAAGTATCAGCTCGAATTCACCGACTTCCGGATGTACAACATCAACCCGGAAATCGGCCCCAACGGGGTCGTCCATCAGAAGAACTTCGGCCCGTCGATCACCTTCAAGCTCCGCAACGCGGCGGGTGAAGCCATCGAATACCAGAACTACTTCCTGCCCATCGACTTCAAGGGCCACGAGTACTTCCTCAGCGGCGTCAAGCGGGAAATCGGCGCCCAGCAGCAGTACCTGTACATCCCCGCAGACAGCAAGGGCTCGATCAAGACCTTCATGGCCTTCCTCGGCACCCTGTCCGACCCCGAGCAGGTCCAGCGGATTGCCGCCCAGCTCATCGGCGAGGTCAGTCAGGCCGCCGGCAAGGACGACGCCACCCATACCGCGCTGACGCAATCGGCCAGCGCCTCCATCGCCCAACTGGTTCATCTGTTCGTGACCCAGGGCTTCGGCGCGATGAAACAGCAGATCGACGAATCCCTCGCCAAGCGCAAGCTGTCGCCCGAAGCGACGAAACAGGCGGAACAGGCCTCGGTCAGCGTCGTTCGCTCGGTGCTGGAACGCGCTTATCTCGACACCTTGCAGCAGCAGGGCGACAAAAAGGAATTCACCGACAAGGATGCCAAGTTCTTCGACGATGCCATGGACGCCATCTCCGCCCTCCCGGCCTATGGCGCACCGATTTTCATCCAGCCGACGAGCTTCCAGCAGATCCAGTCGACCGGTCTGGAAATCTCGCGCGCACCCGGCACCCTGTTCGTCTATCTCGGTGCCATCATGCTCGTGCTCGGCATTTTCATGCTGTTCTACATCCATTACCGGCGTCAGTGGATCCTGATCAAGCCGGACGGCTCCGGGGCGCGCCTGCTGGCCGCCGGATCGGACATCCGCAAAAACCTTGATTTTGACAAGGATTTCTCGGAATTTTGCACTGAACTTATGACTGTGACAGAGTCCAAAACCAAGACCGACGACAAATCAGACCAAGCCTGATTCAACAGGCACTCGTGCGGGGAAGCCGGGGCAGGATCGCCCACCGTTCCCCCTCCCCGTGATCGGCCCCGCCGACCGTACCGTTTCAGATTTTAGGAGTAACCAACCATGTCTGTGCCTAAAGAACACATGATGCCGATGCTCGATGCATCCCTGAAGCCGAGGTTCGAACCCAATCGTCGTATCGGGGCCATCGATATCGTCTACACCCTGGTCATGCTGGCCGCCGCCGTCTTCGCGTATTACCACTATCGCACCTATCTCTGGGGCCCCCAGATCGGAATGCTGTTCGGCTCGGCCATCGCCCTCAGCTTTCTGGGTTGGATCTGGCCGGCGACCCGCTGGCTGGTGGGCGTGGTTGCCGTCTTCTCCCTGTTCACGCTCTACCAGTACGGGCTCTATGCACCGGGCGGCGCAGCCGTAGGCCGCGTCAAGTTGCATGAAATCCAGGAAGGTCACTTCTTCCTGCGGTTCTTCTTCGCCAGCCCGGCCGCCACCATGTGGATGGTCGTGCTGTTCGCGCTCGCCATGCCCGCCTATTATTTCGGTCTCTGGCGTCGGTCGGAATTCACCCAGAAGGTGGCGAGCGGCCTGGTCTGGAGCGGGGTCGCCATGGCCTTCATCGGCTTCTTCGCCCGGTGGCGCGAGTCCTATCTGATCAACTTCGACTACGGTCACATCCCGGTCAGCAACCTCTACGAAGTCTTCGTGGTATTCAGCGTCTTCACGTCGATCCTGTACCTGTACTACGAGCGCCGCTACAAGACCCGTGCGCTCGGCGGCTTCGTCATGACGGTCGTCACCGCCGCCCTGGCCTTCCTCATGTGGTATCAGGTATCGCAGGAAGCCAACACCATCGAACCGCTGGTACCGGCCCTGAAGAGCTGGTGGATGAAGATTCACGTCCCGGCCAACTTCATCGGCTACGGCAGCTTCGCCATCTCCGCCATGGTGGGCGTGGCCTACCTGATCAAGGAAAAAATGGGTGGCGACGGCCCGAACGACCGGCTGCCGTCCCTGAGCGTGATGGACGACATCATGTACAAGTCCATCGCGCTGGGCTTCGCCTTCTTCACCATCGCCACGATTCTGGGCGCCATGTGGGCGGCCGAGGCCTGGGGCGGCTACTGGAGCTGGGATCCCAAGGAGACCTGGGCACTGATCGTCTGGTTGAACTATGCTGCCTGGCTGCACCTGCGCCTGAGCAAGGGTTGGCGCGGTGCCGCGATGGCCTGGTGGGCCGTCGGCGGACTGCTGGTCACCACCTTCGCGTTCCTGGGCGTGAACATGTTCCTGTCCGGGCTGCACTCTTACGGCAAACTGTAACGGACGCAGGCGCCTTCACCGGCGCCACCCGGTCACGATAGCCCCGCATCTCTGCGGGGTTTTTTTCGCCCTGAAGCCGAACGTCCGTTCAAATGCCCGGTCTATATCGTACAATTTCAATTCGTCCCCCATACCGGAACGGGTCCCGCACCCGAATGTTTCAACAGGAGTTTTTATGTCGCGACGTGTTATCCCCTGGACCCGTGCCTGGGTGAGTCTTGGCCTGCTGTGCCTGTCGATACTGAGTGTCCCCGTAGCCACCGCGGAAAATGCACCGGCGGTCACGCTCAAGGAAAACGGCAATTACCGGGTCGTCATCACCGACGTCAAACCACCTGCCGACGGCAAGATCCTCGTGCAGGAATTCTTCTGGTACGGCTGCCCGCACTGCTTCCATCTGGAACCGAAGATTGAAGCCTGGCGCAAGACGCTGCCCGCCAACGTCGATTTCGAACCCTATGCGCTGCCGCTCTCCCCGAACTGGATACCGCTGACGAAGGCGTTCTTCGCCGCGAAGTTCATGGGCGTGTTGCCACAAACCCACCGGGCGATCTTCGACGACATTCACGTCAAGCGCATGCGGCCGGTCAACAAGGAGCAGATTGCCGACATGTACGCGGATCTCGGCGTCAACCGGGACAAGTTCCTGCAGATGTACGACTCCTTCGGCGTGGATAATGCCGTTCGCCAAGCCGAGGTCGTCGGGCAGGAAGCTGGTGTCACCGGCGTCCCCGCCATGCTCGTCGACGGCAAATACCTGGTCACCGGCGACATGGTGGGCAGCAATGAAGCCATGCTCCCGGTGGTTCGGGCACTGATCGACAAGATCACGGCCGAAAAGCGGACATCCGCATCGAAGTAATACCTGGCCGGGCTCAGCCCCGGCCGCGAGGTACGGACAACGACCATCCCATGGCCAGCACGCAGCGCACCCATCCCATCGTGTTCAACCCCGTACCGGCCCCATTGGCAGAGGACGCACCGTCCCTGAGACTGCTCTCCTACAACATCCAGGCCGGTATCGCGACGAGCCAATATCGTGATTACGTCTTCCATGGCTGGAAACACGTGCTGCCGAGCGCCGACCGCATCCGCAATCTCGATCACATTGCAGGACTCCTTCGGCAATTCGATATCGTGGGGCTCCAGGAAACCGATGACGGCTCCCTGCGCAGTCATTTTCTCAATCAGACCGAATATCTTTCCCTTCGCTCTGGCCTGCCCCACTGGTCCAGTCGCCTCAACCGAGATCTCGGCCACTGGGGCCAGCATGCCCTCGGTCTTCTGGCCCGCACGCAGCCCCTGAATATCGAAAAACACCCCTTGCCGGGCCGAATCCCGGGGCGCGGCGTCCTTCTGGCGGATTTCGCCTGGCAAGGGCAATCCCTGCGCATCATCGTGAGTCATCTGTCCCTGAGCCAGCGCGCACGGCGACAGCAATTGACTCGGTTGATCGAGTTGTGTGCCGAACACCCCGGCCCCAAGATCGTCATGGCAGACTTCAACTGCACGCCGGACAACGCCGACTTGCAAAAGTTGTGCAATCAGGCGAACCTAAAGCTGCCGGCGGATTCGCCAGACACCTATCCGAATTGGCGCCCCAATCGCGCCATCGATCACATTCTCGTCAGCCCGGAAATCGTGATCGAATCGGTCGAGGCGTTGCGTTTCGGTGTATCGGATCACGCGCCGTTGGCCATGCAAATTGCCTTGACCCCTCCGGACAGCCCCCATCTCCAAGCGAACGCATCATGATCCCAAGGAGCGGCGAATGAGCGAGACCCCGAAAGAAGCCCCGAAAATCGACTATCGCGAACGTTATGAGCAACTACTGGGTGAAATCAGCACGCTGGAAAACAACGAGCAGCGACACCAGTCGCTGCTGCGGACACTGATCAGCCGGGTTCTGTTCGCCGTCGACAAGGCCTATCCGGAACTTGCCGCGGATAGCCAGAAACTTCGCGAAACGCTCCGCCAGTCGGAAGACGGCCCGCTCGCGCTGGACCGCCTTCAGCCGAGCATCGAGCGCCTGGCCGAGGAAATCCGTGCCATCGAGGCCAACAATCTCACCCCGCCCCGCAGCGAGACGCTCACGCCGGAGGAGAATGCCGCACAGATCGACGTCCGAGACTTTCTGCCGATCCTACTCGAGCGTATCGCGTTTACCGAGCAGCTTGATGGGCGGCGCGCCAAGCTACTTAGAATCATTCAGGATCCCAAGGATCGCACGCTCAACTCCGTTCTGATCGATCGTGCCGCATCCCTCATCAACGATATGCGCCGCGCGCTGGAACATGAGAAGACGGAGTTGGCGCAGTTTCTCCAGCAGTTGACGGAGTCCCTCTCGGAAATCGATCAACATACCTTCGCGCACCTCACCGACATCCAGACGCAAAGGGACTCGCAGCGTGCCCTCGACGAGGCGGTGACGGAACAGGTCACGCACATCGGACAGACCGTGGCATCGGCCACTGATCTCGACGAATTGAAGAAAGAGGTTCGCGAACGCATCCTGCGCATCGGCGACTACATACAGTCCTTCCGGCAAACGGAAGAAAAGCGACTCGATGAACTGGAACTCGAGAATCAGCACATGCGTGAGCAGATCACCAAACTGGAAAGCACGCGCAGCTTCTTGCACGAGCAACTGATCGCCAGCGAGCAGAAGATGCTGCGCGACCCCCTGACCGGTCTACCGAACCGGCTCGCCCTCGACGAGCGTGTCGAACTGGAAATGGCGCGCATGAAACGCGAAAGCACCCCGCTGTGTTTCGCCATCTGGGATATCGATCATTTCAAGAGCGTCAACGATACCTTCGGGCATCAGGCAGGGGACAAGGCGCTGCACGTGGTCGGCAAGACGCTGCACAAGCTGATCCGTGACGTCGACATGGTGGCCCGATACGGCGGCGAAGAATTCGTGATGATTCTGCCCCGGGCAAACCTGCAACAGGCATTCGTGATTCTTGAACGAATTCGCGAGACGCTGGCCGGCACTGCCTTCCGCTTCAAGGAAACCCCCCTGAAGATCACGCTCTCCTGTGGCGTGGCCGAAGTACAACCCCAGGAAACGAGCGAAACGGCGATCATGCGTGCCGACGAGGCCTTATATCGGGCCAAATCCAATGGTCGCAATCGCACCGAAATGGCGCTGATCAAGTAGCCAAGGGGCGTTCGTTGCGGCCGCGTTAGCGTCGTGCCTCTGATGGCGTTCGGCCCTCACCTTCACCCAGCACCTCGGTTTCAAGACGCGTCGTGGCCTGCTTGTAGAAGGCCAGTGCCTGCACGCTGTCGCGTTGGCGTTCGTGAATCTGTGCGGCAAGACGCAACGTCGCCACATCGGGCTGGTGCGTAAGCGCGGCGGCCAACTCATTCTGCGCCGTGGCCAGATCGTCGTTCAACCAGGCCAGCTTGGCCTGAGCGTAGGCCTTGTCCGCATCGCCCAACGCACACTCGTGCTGCCCGGCCCATGCGGCGAAAAGATTCCGGCCACGCGCCGGATCGGCTGGCGGCAGGTCAAGCCACTGCCGGAGCAAGGGCGGCGTGCAGCGCTGCTTCAACGCCTTTTCCAGAACCAACTCCGCATCGGCCGTTCGACCGCTCTGGGCCCATGCCCGTGCCAAACGGCTGATCAGACGAGAATCGTGTTTCATGGACTTGGGCACATCGGCCCAGAGCTGCGTCAGTCGTTCGGTATCGCCGGTACGGGTCGCCGTCGCGATCAGGCCGTCGAAAACCGCAAACTCGATGCGACTCAGGTCCTGCTCGGTGAACCCCGGCCATTTCAGACGCCGCAAGGCAGGCAGCAGCGTCTGCAGCTTGGCCCAGTCCTCTGCGGCATAGAGCGTTTCCGCAAAAGCGCAGAGAATGGCTTCGTCCTTGGGATGGGCCACCGACAGCCCGTGCAACAGCTCCAGCGCAGGCGGATATTCCCGCTCAACGCGCAAGCGATTGGCCAGATGCAGGGCGAGGAAATCGGCGAAACGCGGATACTGCAGCCGAACCTCATTCAAGAGATCCAGGGCTGCCGTCGTCTCGCCGCGGCCAAGCAGCGCATCCAGCGCGACCACCGAATGCAGTGGCGGCAGACTCCCATGGGCCCGGTTGTTCAGCGCCAGCTTTTCGGCTGCCGCGAACCGACCCCGCTCCAACTCCGCCCAGGCGCGCAGCAGGGCTTCGTCGGCAGCCCGCTGCTTGTGACGCGCGCTGCGTCGTCGCAGATATCCGGGGAGGCCGAACAGGGCTGAGAGCAACCGCCACACGATCATCAGCACAAGATAGGAAAGAAGAATCAGAACCAACAGCCCCAGGGCGGACGTCTGCAGATGCCAACCGAGCAGCGCGACATCCGCCGTACCCGGATCCCGAACGAAGTAGTAGCCGGCGACCCCCACAAAGAGAATCAGCAGCCCAAAGATCACGAAGCGTTTCATGGATGTGCCTCCGTCGCGGCGGGTGCCGAGGTCGTCGTGGCCATCAGACCGGTCGCACGCCAGGCTTTGAAGATCGGGGTCAGATCAGGCAGTTTTTTCGTCGCAAAGAAGTTCTGGGTTTCTTCCAGTGCCTGCAGGGTGCGTTTCACCTCGGGATCCTGATCTGCGTAGTGTGACTTGATCCAATCCTCCGCCTGCTGCAATGAGGCAGTCAAATCATGCGGATCTCGCGCCAGAAGCGCCTCGCGAACGGCCGTCAACCATATTTCCGTTTCCCGATCCGTACTGGCACGCGCACTGGCTTTCAGGGGCGCATCGCTGCGGGTCAGCGTGAATTGGCGGTCCAACCACGCCTCGACGGGTTGCCACACGGCACGCGGCCAGCGAACGTACCAGGGTGCGGCATTCGGCTCAGACGCCGTGGATGCGGGTGGAGACGCATTGGCGTCCCGGGACGACAGATCGGTCCCGATCAGGGGCCAGCGCGGGACCGCATCAACGGAGCGACGCAACAGCAGGGCCATCCCGACGCGATCGAAGGCATCCACCTGCTGGAGCTGGGCCAGTGCCTGGCTGATATCGGCGCGCACGGGCAGCACCTCGGGACGGGACAAGCCCGCCAGTCGCTGATCGGCGAGGGTCAAGGCCACGGCGGCCCCTGCGGGATCATGCGATACGCTCAGTCGTTCCTCGGCCCGGGTCAGCAGGAACCCGATCTCCGCCACCTGCCAGGCCAGTTCGCCGCGCCCGAGTCGATCCTCGATCTGCGCATAGTGCTGATCCAGCGTATCGATACGCTGCGTCAGCTTCTTCTCGGTCGCGCCATTGTCCGACTGCATGGCCGCACGCTGTTGTTGCGCCGCCTGTGCCTCAGTGTCCAGCCGGTCCAGACGAGACTGCGCATTGGCCAACGCCTGATCCAGCGCAGTTTGATCCGCCTTCTGCGTCGTCAGCACCTGATTGATGCGTGTCGCGTTCGTCTGGAACAGGTTCCAGCCATACCAGGCCAGACTGGCCAACGAGCCGGCAAAGACAACGAACATCACCAGCAACCAATAGCCATAGGCACGCTGCGCCGGGATCGGCGCCTCGTCCGCCCGTTCGCCGCCATTCGCCGCAGGCGTGTCGGCCGTCAGGTCTTCGGAGGCAGCGATTTCATCTGCAGCGGGCGCTCGGGACCCAATCTTGATCTCGTCGGCGATTTCGCTGGCCGTCGGTTTTTCGCGCTTGTCCGGCGCATCGGAGGAGGGTGTCGTCATGAGCGGCTATCCTGCTTCAATAAGGGAACGATCACTGCAGGCCCGGGCCAGTGCCTGATCATCCGGATCCGTCGCCCGAACGATGGTGCCGGTGAATCCGAGCGCGCGGGCCTTGGCTTCAGTGCGTTCGTTGATGACCACGAGACCAGAGTGTAACAGCCCTTTTCGCTGTCCGGCATCCAGCGCCGCTGTCGCCCAGTTGGTGAGGCACACCAGCGACTCGGGAGACGTGATCACCCAGATGGCGGGAAGCGTGCCCGTATCCGCACCGTCCTTTGGCGGCGCCCCGGCACAACGACGGCGATACACGGGCAGATAGCGCACCCTCGCACCACGGGACCGAAGGCCCGCTGCCAGCGTCTCTCGCCCGGTTTCACCCCGAACGAGCCAGACCGTACGGCCGGTCAGGTCACCGGACGGCCAGGCCGCCAGCAGTCCCTCGGAATCCTGGGTGGTCTTCGGCACGAGTATTTCGGTCGCCGAGCCCGCCCGAAAATCGCCCAGGACGGCTGCAGTGGCACCGCCCACGGCGGCCCAATGTCGGGCGGGCCATTGAGCCAGCGGCTGCAAGGCCTGCGCGTGTCGAACGGCACGGGGGCTGACGAATACCGCCCAGTCATCCTCGGCCATCGCGCTCAGTTCGGTTCGCAGACGCGCGGGATCAGCGGCGGACTCGATCAGCAGCAGTGGCCAATCGACGACTCGGCAGTCCGGACAGGCGGCGCGTATATGCGCTGCCAGGCGGGCATTGCCGCCATCCGGACGCGTCAGGGCAATCAGCGGAGTGGGTTGGCCGCGCACGCGACGCCTCGCGTTGCTACTGATCGTCACCGGCCACCGGGTCGGCATGAATGCCCACCTCGGCCAGGATCCGATCCGCACCGTTGCCCAACATGCGCTCGGCCAGGGCGACGCCAAGGGCAGCGCCTTCTACAGCGGGGCCGGTGATCTCGTCGCGCAGCATCTGCGACCCGTCCGGCTTGCCGACCATGCCGCGCAGCCACAATTGGCCATCGTCCAGCAGGATGGCGTGACCGCCGATGGGAACCTGACATCCACCGTTGAGCCGGGTGTTGAATGCGCGTTCGGCGGTGATCCGGGTGGTGGTGGCCGCATCGATCAGGCCGGCAACCAGCGCGTGCACGCCGGGTGCGTCGGTACGGGCCTCGATACCCAAGGCGCCCTGACCGACGGAAGGCAGGGAGTCTTCGGGCGGGATCTCGTAACGGACGCGTTCGTCGTAACCCATACGCTTCAGGCCGGCGGCGGCCAGGATGATCGCGTCGTACTCACCGGCATCCAGCTTGGCCATCCGGGTCTGGATATTCCCGCGCAGCATCTTGATGACCAACTGCGGAAACCGGGCGCGAATCTGCGTTTCGCGACGCAGGCTGGAGGTGCCGACCACGGCACCCTCGGGGAGATCCTCGAGCCGGGCATAGGTGTTCGAGACGAACGCATCCCGGGGATCGTGCCCTTCGAGCACGGCCACCAGCCCCAGTCCCTCAGGGAAATGCATCGGCACATCCTTCATCGAATGGACCGCGATATCCGCCCGCCCGTCGAGCAGGGCGACTTCCAATTCCTTCACGAACAGACCCTTGCCGCCAATCTTGGACAGCGGGCTGTCCAGGAGCTGATCCCCCTTCGTCGTCATGCTGACGAGTTCGACGCGCAACCCGGGATGCAAACGCTTGAGCTCCTCGGCGACGAACTCGCTCTGCCAGAGCGCCAGCGGGCTTTCGCGTGTCGCGATACGAATCAGATCCACGGGGGCAGTGGCATGCGGCATGAACTTATCTCCAGTAAAACGAAGGACTATGTTACCCAAGTTCGCTCCGATTGGGGGTACCGCCGCCCGCAGCGACCGCTCCGCCTACGATCGGGGGGAACCGGCGGCCATCCGCCGCGTCCAAGGATGATGCATGCTGTTCACCATCGCCCCCGCGCACGGGACACCGACCGAAAGTCGCTGGTTTTTGCGCTAAAATCGTGCCCAGCATCTCCTTCCTGCCGAGCACCACAGGTCATCCCATGCCCCGACTCCTGACCCGCCCACGCCCGACACTAATTGGTCGTCTCTTGCCGCTACTGAGCCTGGCCTTGCTCATCGCCGGCCCATTGCCAGCCACCGCGTGGGCAGAGGATGGCGACAGTGCGCCAACCGTCCCCTTCATGGCGGAGCTGCGGGATCTGCCTCGGGATCTCGCCGCGATGAAAGCGGCCAAAATTCCCATGCTGCTGTTCGTCCACGCCAGCTACTGCCCCTACTGTCAGGTGGTGGACAGCGACTTCATCAGTCCCATGGCCAAAGACCCGGCCTACCAGGGAAAACTGATCGTCCGTCGGTTGGAAATCGATGCGCCGGGCTCGGTCCTCGACCCGCGCGGCAATTCGGAATCGAATCGGGATCTGGCCCGCCGACTCGGCGTACAACTGGTCCCGGTCGTCGTGTTCTTCGGCCCGGACGGACAGGCCATCGGCGCCCCGATCACCGGCGTGACCGTGCCCGACTTCTACCCGTATTACCTGCAGCAGGGCATCGAGCTCGCCGAGCGTTGCGTCAAGACACCCGATCCGCAGCAATGCACCCCCAAGAAAAGGGCCGATCGTCGCGTCCTGTGATCGCCTGATCGATTGTCATTCGGGCGCCGATTACAGAACAAGAACCCTGAAACAACCGACACTTATCAACAGGAATCCTCAGGTTAATTCGTTTGCTTCCATCCCCGACTGCCGCTATAAAAGGGCTCTGCCCAAACCAATGCGGCAGGAACCACCCCTCGACAGGAGAAAAACCATGAAAGTCCGTACGCGCACACAAGCCATCCTCGCCTCCACGGCCATTGCAGCCGCCATGACGGCGGGCACCGCCACTGCAGCGACGCAGAACAACACCTTCAGCAGCCAGAATGCGCAGGGCAGCACCGTTCAGCTGGCCGAAATGGCCTGTGGCGGGAACGGCGCCTGTGGCGGCAACATGAAGAAAGACGACAAGTCTTCAACCAAGACCGAAAACAAGAGCTGATGCCGCATCCGGCGCCATGACCACCTCCGGCACCCGGTTCAGTCGGACCAGGCGGGCGCCATTGACCGGGACACTTCGGTGACATCCGTGAACACCCGCATGGCCGTCGATGTCGGCATCGGGCTGCGTCGGGGCAGCTTGATGCAGGAAATCGAGCAGAGTCAGCCCGACCTGGACTTTCTCGAAGTCGCCCCCGAAAACTGGCTACGACTGGGCGGCCCGGTCAAAAAACGCTTTCAGGCGCTGTGCGCACGCTACCCGCTCTACACCCATGGGCTGTCGCTGTCGATCGGTGGCCCGTCACCGCTGGACATCGCGTTTGTTCGCGCCATCCGGCAATTCCTCGACGAATGCCAACCCGTTCTATATAGCGAACACCTGTCGTTCTGTAGCGACAATGCCCATCTCTACGATCTGATGCCGATCCCCTTTACCGAGGCAGCCATCGATCACGTGGTCGAACGGATCGACCGGGTGCAGGACCTCCTCGGCCGCCGGCTGGTGCTGGAAAACGTGTCGTACTACACCGCACCGACCGCCGAACTCGACGAGGCGACCTTCATCACCACCATCCTCGAACGGGCCGACTGCGACCTGCTGCTCGACGTGAACAACGTCTACGTCAACAGCGTGAATCACGGCTACGACCCAGCCGCCTTCATCGACAGAATGCCGCTGGATCGTGTCCGCTATCTGCACGTGGCCGGTCACGAGCAGATCGAGCCGAATCTGATCATCGATACGCACGGCGCGGCGGTCAGCGACCCGGTCTGGTCGCTGCTCGAACACACCTACCGGCGATTCGGCCCCGTGCCCACCCTGCTGGAACGGGATTTCGAGATCCCACCCCTGAGCGCCCTGATGGCCGAGGTGTCCACGATACGGACCATCGCGGCATCCGCCCTACCGACCGATGCGGCACCGCGAGAGACCACGACCTCATGACGGCGGACTTTCAGACGCTGCAACGCCAGTTTGCCGCCCATGTCCGCAACCCGGATCAGGCGCCGCTGCCCGATGGCTGCGATGCCGACCGGATGCGACATTACCACCGGCTCTTCTTCAACAACTTCGATGGCGTGCTGGAAAGCACCTTCCCCCGCTTGCGTGCCAGCTTGCTCACGGCGCACTGGGACACCCTGGTACACACCTTCTTTCGCGACTCGCCACAGCATTCACCCTTTCTGGCCGACGTGCCCGCCCGATTCGCCGACTTTCTGGCCGAGCAGTCGCCGCTGGCGCTCACGCCGGGACAGGAAGAGCTCGCCGCCTTCGAACTGGCCTGCTTCGAACTGCGCAAGGCCGAGGACCCGGAACCCGCGCCCGAACTGACCGCAGATGGCGATCTTCTGGCCGGCCATCCGGTGCCGACCCCCGACAGCCTGCTGTTCGAGAGCGATTTTCCGGTCCACGATCCGGCCTGGTCGCCCATCGAAGGCGCCGCACAACCGACCTTTCTCTGCCTGATCCGCGACGACGCGGGATTGATTCGGATACAGACGCTTTCCGCCGCCAGCGCCCTGCTGCTCGCGCTGATCGGGGAAAACCCGGACGCATCCGGAGCCGACATCATCGAAGAACTCTGTCGGCAGAGCGGCCTACCGCCGGACGAGACGCGTCACCAGGCCCTGGCACAATTGGAAGACTGGCGCCGGGACGGCGTCCTGCTCGGGAGTACGCGGCGGACCGCATCGAAACGATAATTCACCCAACCACCACAAGGAGTCCGTGATGGCGATTACCGACTGGCCGGCCGACGAGCGGCCGCGAGAGCGATTGCTCAAACAGGGGCCGGAAGCCCTGTCCGACGCCGAACTGCTGGCGATTTTCCTGCGCACGGGCGTGGCCGGTCGCTCCGCCGTCGATCTGGCGCGCGATCTCCTGTCTCATTTTGGCGGGGTGCGGGGCCTGCTTGGCGCACCGCGTGTCGCGTTCACCGCCGCCAAGGGCCTGGGGGACGCGAAATATGCCCAGCTCCAGGCCGTGCTGGTACTGGCGCGTCGCCATTTTGCCGAGGAGATGACGGTTGGTGCCGTCATCGATTCCCCCGAGGCCACCCGACGCTTCCTCCATGCGGAATTGCGCGACTGCGACCAGGAGGTCTTTGCGGTGCTGTTCCTGGACAACCAGCATCGGGTAATCGCCTTCGAGCGCCTGTTCCACGGCACGATCAACCAGGCGGCCGTCCACCCCCGCGAGGTGGTGAAAGCCGTGCTGCGGCACAATGCCGCCGCCGTCATCCTCGCCCACAATCACCCCTCCGGCATCGCCGAACCAAGCCGGGCCGACCAGGAGATCACGGTGCGGCTGCGCGATGCGCTGAACCTGATCGACGTGCGCCTGCTCGATCATCTGATCGTCGGCGACCGCTGCACCTCCCTGGCCGAGCGCGGCATGCTCTGAACCCGGCCACGACCGTCGTCAGGTGCGCCAGTCGATGGGCGGCTCGCCGTGCTGCTGTAGAAAGTCGTTGATGCGCGAGAACGGCCGCGAACCGAAAAAGCCGCGATAGGCGGAGAGCGGGGAGGGGTGGGGGCTCTGGATGATCAGATGACGCTGGTTGTGGTTGTGCGGGGCGATCAGGGCCGCCTTTCGCTGGGCCGCCGCCCCCCAGAGGACGAACACCACGGGTTTTTCCCGCGCGGCCAGCGCACTGATTGCCGCATCGGTAATCAATTCCCAGCCCTGATTCTGATGACCCGCCGGTTGTCGCGCCGGGACGGTGAGCACCGCGTTCAGCAGCAGAACGCCCTGATCCGCCCAGGGCGTGAGGTCCCCGGAGGTATTGCGGATGCCGAGATCGTCCGCCAGCTCCTGGAAGATGTTCACCAGCGACTTGGGCAGGGGGCGCACGTCCCGCCGGACCGAGAAACTGAGCCCATGGGCGTGACCCGGCGTAGGGTAGGGGTCCTGACCGAGAATCACTACCCGCACCCGGTCGAAGGGCGTGGCGGCGAAGGCATTGAACCAGTCCGTCTTGGCGGGCAGCAACTGCTTTCCCGACCGCAGTTCCGTGCGCAGGAAATCCCGCAGACGATCGATGGGCGGCGTGGCGAATACCGAGGCCAGCTGCGCCCACCAGCCCGGTTCGAGCGGTGGCGCCTCGGTCATGGCATCAGCCGCTGGATTCGCCAGGCGCCCGGTTGATCCGCATCGGGCAGATAGACGAAGCGGTCATGCAATCGGGAAGGCCGCCCCTGCCAGAACTCCCATTCCTCGGGCACCAGCCGATAGCCGCCCCAGGCCGGATTGCGCGGCACGTCGCCTTCCGGATAGCGCTCGGCGATTTCCCGGAAACGCGCCTCCAGCACCGAGCGATCGGCGATGGGCGTGCTCTGCTCCGAGGCGGCAGCGGCCATGCGGGACTTGATGGGGCGTTGCTGGAAATAGGCTTCGGCATCGCTGTCCGGCAGTCGTTCGATGCGTCCGGTCACGCGAACCTGCCGGTCCGTCTCCGGCCAGTAGAACGCGAGCGCGGCATGGGGATTCTCGGCCAGTTCCCGGCCCTTGCGGCTCCGGCTGTCCGTATAGAAGCACAGGCCGCGGGCATCCAGATGCTTGAGCAGCACATAACGCGAGGACGGACGACCCGCCGCCGAGGCCGTCGACAGGCACATGGCCGTCGGGTCGAAATTTCCGGCCGCCTGCGCGGCAGTCAACCAGCCCTGCAACTGGGCCACGGGATCGGGCAACAGTTCCGCACGGTGCAACTCGCCAAAGACGAAATCGCGCCGGACGGCACGGTGGTCGTATTCGGATTGGTCGATGGATGAATCAGTCATGGGACCTCGATCGCTGGGCGGGTGAACAAGGGCGGGGCGCGGGTGAGTGTCGCCTCGACACCGAATCCTAACCGATCCCCGTGGATCCGGGCGTATCCTGTGTCGATCCGCAGCACCCGAGCGGTGGCCTTCCTGGGGTGGCTCGGCGCGGGCAAACGGCGTTCGGAACAGGCGCGCTGGGCTACAATCAGCGGATTGTTCCCTTTTATTCGGTGAGCGCAATCCCCCATGAACCAAACGCTGCATATTTTCCTGCTCCACGGCCTGGGTGCCCAGGGAGACGACCTGGCCCCCGTGGGGCGACTGCTGGCCGAGCAAACCGGCCTGCCGGTCGATGCTGTGGTGATTCATACCCCGGATGCCCCCTTTGCCCCGGTAACGATCAACGGTGGCTATGTGATGCCCAGCTGGTTCGACATTCTCGGCCACGACCGCACCGCCCCCGTGGACGAAGCCGGCATCGCGCGCGCAGTCTCGGACATGGTGCGCCTGATCGAGGCGCGGATCGGCGATGCCCCCTTCGTCATCGGCGGCTTTTCCCAGGGCGGCGTCGTTGCCTTGCGCACGGCGATGGCGACGGAACGGCCGCCGCTGGGCGTATTCATGCTGTCGACCTGGCTCCCGGCGCGGGATGCATTCTCGGTACCGCCGGACCGCCGGACACTGCCGATCTTCATCGGTCACGGCACGCAGGACGATGTCGTCCCCCACACCTCCGCGGACAGCGCCGCCGCCCACCTGCGCGATCTCGGCATGACGGCGGTCACGCAACGCAGCTATGCCATGGCACACAGCATCGTGCCCGAGGAGCTGGTCGACATGGCCGACTGGCTGCGGGCGCGACTGGCGAAAAGTACAGCCTAGGCTTCCGGACGACGGACTCAGTTCGTCTTGCCGGCGGCATCCCGTTCGGCAAAGACGTCCTTCGCGGCGAACATGCCGTTCAACGCGGCCGGGAAACCGGCATACACCGCCATCTGCATCATGATCTCGACGATCTCCGGGCGGGTGCAACCGACGTTCAGCGCGGCATGGATGTGGATCTTGAGTTGCGGTTGGGCGTTGCCCATGGCGGCCAGTGCCGAGACCGTCACGATCTCGCGGGTGCGGTTGTCGAGTCCGGGGTGGGCATAGACGTCGCCATAGGCGAATTCGACGATGTACCGGCCCAGATCCGGTGCGATGTCCTGCAGGGCGGTCATGACGCGTTCCGCCGCCGCCCCATCGACTTCCTGCAGCTTGGCCCAGCCGCGCCGGAAGCGGTCGTCGTCGCTGGCGGCATGACTGGCAGCACCGTTGGCCGGATCGTTGGCCGCATCCCCCGCCATGGGATCAGGCGCCCTGTTCGGCCAGGGCGGCTCGGGCGGCCGCCGCCTGACGGCGCACCTGCGCCGGGGCCGTGCCGCCCTCGATGTCCCGAGCCGCCATGCTGCCTTCCAGCGTCAGCACCGCGAACACCTCCTCGCCGATTTTCGCGGAGAAGCCCTGCAGGACGTCCAGAGGCAGATCGGCCAGATCGCAGCCGGCGTTCTGCGCGTGGCGCACCGCCCGACCGACGATCTCGTGCGCATCGCGGAAGGGCACGCCTTGACGCACCAGGTAATCGGCCAGATCGGTCGCCGTCGAGAACCCCTGACGGGCGGCGGCACGCATCCGGTCGCGGTTGGGCTGCAGGGCCGGGATCATGTCGGCGAAGGCGCGCAGGGAGCCGAGCAGCGTGTCGATGGCATCGAACAGCGGCTCCTTGTCTTCCTGATTGTCCTTGTTGTACGCCAACGGCTGCCCCTTCATCAGGGTGAGCAGGGCGAAGAGATCGCCGTAGACCCGGCCGGTCTTGCCGCGCACGAGTTCGGGGACGTCCGGGTTCTTCTTCTGCGGCATGATCGAACTGCCGGTACAGAACCGGTCGGGCAGGTCGATGAAGCCGAACTGCGCGGAGGTCCAGAGGATCAGTTCCTCGCTCATGCGCGAGAGGTGCATCATGGCGAGGGAGGCCGCCGACAGGAATTCGATCACGAAATCGCGATCGGAGACCGCGTCCAGGGAGTTGCGGCTCACGCCGTCGAAACCGAGCTGCTCGGCCACATAGGCCCGATCCAGCGGATAGGACGTCCCCGCCAACGCGGCCGAGCCCAGCGGCAGGACGTTCACCCGGCGGCGCACGTCGACCAGACGATCGGCATCCCGCGTCAGCATCTCGTACCAGGCCAGCAGATGGTGGCCGAAGCTGACGGGCTGGGCGACCTGCAGATGGGTGAAGCCGGGCATCACGGTATCGGCCTCGCGCTCGGCCAGATCCACCAGCCCGGAACGCAGGCGCGTCAGTTCCGCCAGGATGCGGTCGATCGCCCCACGCAGATGCAAGCGCACGTCTGTGGCCACCTGATCGTTGCGCGAGCGCCCCGTGTGCAGTTTCTTGCCGACATCGCCGATCCGGTCGATCAGCCGGGCCTCGATGTTCATGTGCACGTCTTCGTAGGCCACGACCCAGGCGAAATCGCCGCGTTCGATATCGAGCAGGATCGCGTTCAGACCCTGGACGATCTTGTCGCATTCCTCGGTCTTGAGCACGCCGACCTTCGCCAGCATCCGCGCATGGGCGATCGAACCGGCGATGTCTTCCCGGTACAGGCGCTGGTCGAAACCGATGGAGGCGGTGAAGGCTTCGACGAAGGCATCGGTCGGCTCGTCGAATCGGCCGCCCCACAATTTGACCAGGGGCAGGTCGGGGTTCTGGTCGGCGGTTTGCTCGTCGGGTCGGATCATGGCGTGCTTCTCGATGTGGTTCGCAGGATTGCGCTAGTATATCGCAGCCCGGTCATCGCTGGCCCGCTGTACCTGCCCGATGCGCGTGCCGGATCGGGCAACGACCGGCCGTCGTCCACCGGCGATCCGTACCAGGACAAGGAGACCGTCATGGCACCGCCCAACCCCCAGCAGGAACCCACACCCCGCTCCGCCGCGCTGCCCGCGTTCTGTACCCCGCACATCCTGTTGATCACGCTGCTGCTCGGCTTCTGTCTGGCACTGCTGCTCGCCATCGCACCGGGCGCCAGCGAGGACCGCTGGGTGCGCCTGGGCACCACCGCCTGGTTCACGACTTGGGTCGCACTGATCACCGTCAGCCTGCTGTGTGCGCTCCGTCGCCCCTTGAGCCGATTACGGCTGACCCCGCTGCTGCTGGGCGTGATGAGCACCCTGCTCGCGGTCACGGCGGCGGTCAGCCTGTTCGCCTACCAGTCGCTCACCGAATTGGGCTGGCAGGCCACCGAATCGCAAGCGGAGTTTCTGCTGCACAACCTGGCGATTGCCGCCGTGGTCGGCGCCGTCGGCATCTGGATCTTCTCGCTCCATCTGGCCAAGGCGCGCCAGCTCTCCGCCCAGACGAAGGCAGAACTGGATGCGCTGCATGCCCGCATCCGTCCGCATTTTCTGTTCAACAGTCTCAACACCGTGGCCGCCCTGATCGACACGGACCCGAAGGCGGCGGAAACCGCCGTGCTGAACCTCGCCTCGATTTTCCGCGCCGCCCTCAATGCCGCGGACACGGCGCTGCTTGCCGAGGAACTCGAGCTGGCACGCCGCTATCTGGTGCTGGAGCAATGGCGTCTGGGGTCAAGACTCTCCTTCGAGGAACACCTGCCTGCGGAAGACCTGCCCAAGATCCGGCTACCGGTACTGACCCTGCAACCGCTGCTGGAGAACGCGGTCCGGCACAGCGCCGAACGCAGCACCGCACCCTGTACCGTCCGTCTGGAGTGTCAGGTCAGCCCCCGGTCGGTCAGCATCGTGATCGACAATCCGCGGGTGGCGGGCGAGACGGCATCGAACGGCAACGGCATCTCCCAGGCCAATATCCAGGATCGCCTGGCCCTGATGTTCGGCGACGCGGCCAGCTTGCGGGCGGGGGTCGTGGACGACCGCTATCGGGTCAAGCTCGTGATTCCCCGACCGGACCGGCCGCAAGACACCCCGGAGAGACACGGATGAAAGTCCTGATCGTCGACGACGAACCCCTGGCGCGCGCGCGTCTGCGCCGTCTGTTGGACGCCCATCCGGACATCGTCGTGGTCGGGGAGGCGGGTCACGCGGCAGCAGCCGAGACGCTCCTTCAAACCCTCGATCCCGATCTCGTGTTTCTCGATATCGAAATGCCGGGGGAAACGGGCCTTGTCTGGGCCAGCCGGCTGCGAAATCGCCCGCTGCCCCCCGCGATCGTCTTCACGACCGCGCACCCCGAACACGCCCTGAACGCCTTCACGGCCGGGCCCGTCGACTATCTGCTCAAGCCCATCGAGGCGGACCGACTGGCCCAGGCGATCACCCGCGCCCGACAGCCGACCCGGGCGCAACAGGAACGGGAGCCCGGCCTCAGCATCCAGATCGGGCGTACGCAACGCGTCGTTCGCGCCAGTCAGGTCATCGCCATCCTGAGCGAAGACAAGTACACCCGGCTGATTCACACGGAGGGCGAGGCCTTGATCGACCCCAGTCTCAAGGAAATCGAAGCCCTGCTCGGGGACTACGTGTTGCGCATCCATCGGCATGCGCTGGTCAATCGCGCCCGTCTGACGGGCATCCACCGCGATGCGACCGGACGGCACTTCGCCGAGATCCGGGGCCTCGACACGGCGCTCGAGATCAGCCGGCGCGCCTTGCCGCTCGTGCGCCAGGCCCTGGGCACACAGACTCAGGAATAGGGCGACGCCCTGAGCCTGTCTGCTCGCCGGCCCTGAGCGCGCCGGCCCTGAGCGCGCTGTCCATGAGCGCGCCGGGTCAGGCCGGAGGATTGAGCCAGTCTATCGACGCCGGCGCCGCATCGTCCTCCCGCAAGGCTCGATTGATGAATTCGAGCACCGGCGCCATGGCGATGTCGAACTGCCAAGGCGGATTGATGACGAGCAATCCCGAACCCGTCAGGCGGTTGCCGGGCTCGTCCCGGATGATCGAGTTCTCGATTGTCAGCACCGGCTTGGGCGTCAGTCGCGCAATGCGGCGCAACCAGCGATCCAGATAGGCCCGCTGCTTGATGGGATACCACAGGGCGAACACCCCGGTCGCGAATCGCTGCAGCCCCGCCTCGATGGCCAGCACGATATCCTCGCGCTCGCTGGCCTGTTCGTACGGCGGGTCGATCAGAATGATGCCGCGCCGCTCGATCGGCGGCAGATCGGATTTCAGCGCCGCCAGTCCATTGTCGCAGCGCGTCGTCCGCCGCCGTGGCGCAAGACCATCTTCGGGAACGGCCAGACCGGAGAGATTCCGTTCCAGCTCCCGCGCTACCTTCGGCACCATCTCGACACCGACGAACCGATCCTGGGCGCGCAAGGTCGACACCGCCAGCGCGGGCGACCCGGGGTAATGCCGGCGACCGAAGCCATCCACGAGACCCAGATAACGACGAATCAGCGCCGGCACGGCCGCGTCGGCGTTCTCGCTGGCCGCGCGCAGGCGCCCGATCCCTCCCTCGGCCTCGTCACCACGCCGCGCCTCGCTCGCTTCCAGGTCGTACAGGCCCGCGCCGGCGTGGGTGTCCAGCACCAGAAATCCCGCGTCCTTCTGCTCCATCAACGCGATCAGCTGCAGGAGGGCCAGATGCTTGAGCACGTCGGCATGGTTGCCGGCATGAAAATGATGTTGGTAATTCATGGGAAAATTTTCACGGTAACGAAGAAAGGCGATTCACAACCGTCGTCTGCAGACGCCTCATGCATGCATGATACGTCCCTCACCCCGGAAAACCGACCCCGGCCTGCTCCGGAGCCTCTCCCGGGCCACATTAGCCGCTCCGCACGGGGGGGCGACGGCAACCCTGTCCACGCGGGCGCTCGGCGCCCCGATCTCAGGGCCGCGCCCGACATACCGACCGGTTCATTCGGGGCGGGAATCCGGGAACACGCTGTATTAAATGGAAATTGATCTCATGTGCATTATCGACATGCCGGGCTTTCGCGGGTAGGCTGATGCTTGGCAGGTGACAGAATGAGGTCGGCCACCCATACTGTGGAAAGCCGATGCGGAACATCTGGATAGATGCCGCGTCGAACAGAACGCCATCGAGTCGACAACGAAGACCACAGAGGAGGGGGCGTGGATCTTGAAACGCAAGACGCAGTTTGTGTCGGAATCATTTCCGATACGCATGGCGTAATAGAAAACGCCATTCTCGCGGTCATGGAGCAGTGTGATGTCATCGTCCATGCCGGCGACATCCTCGACCCTGACATCCTGCGTCGCGTCACGCCCCGTTCCGGTCACGTCATCGCCGTCCGCGGCAACAACGACACGCCGGAACAATGGCCGAGCGGTACGGCTCACCTGCTGAACACCCTGCCCGAAATCGCCCAGCTCAAACTGCCGGGCGGACTACTGGTCGTCGAACATGGCCACCGGGTCACACCTGCCCACGTCCGTCACGAAAAACTCCGCGCCCGACATCCGGAGGCGCGCGCCATCGTCTATGGCCATACGCACCAACGCTGCATTGACACCAGCGCGCCGACCTGGGTCCTGAACCCCGGCGCTGCGGGGCGTGTCCGCGCCTACGGCGGCGCGGGCTGCCTGCTGCTGCATGCGACCCCGCAGGAATGGCGCATCGAAACTCGGACGCTTCCGACCGCCCACGCCGATTCGGCATAATTGCCCGCTGTTCCGTTCAACACCACCGGAGAACACTGCGCGCATGGCCAGAATCTTAGGCGTCGGAATCGCCACCCTGGATATCATCAACGAAGTCGACAACTACCCGCCGGAAGACAGCGAGGTACGGGCGCTGGCGCAACACCGACGCACCGGCGGCAACGTCGTCAATATGCTCACCGTACTGAGCCAGTTCGACCATCAGGCCCATTTTGCCGGCGTACTCACCGAAGACGCCGACGGTCGATTGATTCAGGAAAAGCTCGAACGACAGGGCATCGATCTCAGTCACGCCGAACGCCTGGGCTACGGTCATGCACCCACGTCCTACATCACGCTCAATCGGGCCACGGGCTCCCGCAGCATCGTCCACTACCGCGACCTGCCGGAGTACACCGTCAGCCCCTTCTTCAAAATCGACCTGGCGCCCTTCGACTGGCTGCACTTCGAAGGGCGAAACTGCATGGACACGGCCGCCATGCTTGCCTGGGCCAAAAAGCTGCATCCGGGAAAGCCGATCTCGCTGGAAATCGAAAAGGAACGCCCCTTTCTCGAGCAGCTGTTTCCCTTTCCCGATGTCGTCTTCTTTTCCCGGGCCTTCGCCCAAGGGCGGGGATTTTCCGATCCGGAAGCCTTCTTGGCCGAGGTGGCGAGCTGGGTACCGCAGGCGGTAGTGGTCCTCGGCTGGGGTGCCGAAGGGGCCTATCTGCGCGACCCGGCAGCGGATGGGGTATGCCAGCACATTCCCAGTCGGCCGGTGGCGTCGGTGGTGGATAGCGTCGGCGCCGGCGACACGCTGATCGCCGGCGTGATCCATGCCCGGCTGTCGGCGCACAACTGGCCCGAAGCGGTCACCTTCGGTGCACGACTGGCGGAACGGAAAATCGCGCAATCCGGCTTCGAGGATCTGGCACGCACCGAGGCGGAAACCGAAGCACCGCTTTGCCGACTTGACGACCTCGGGCCTGCTGACGCCTTGGGCGTTCGCCCCATCCAGGGCATTCCCAGTATCGTGATCGTACGGACCGACAACCGCATCCAGGCCTTTGCCAACGTCTGTCCGCACAATGGCTCCCCGCTGTCCCGCAACGCACGTCGCGGCTATCTTGTCGAAAGGAACGCCGGCCGTGTCTTGCGCTGCGACGTGCACAATGCCCATTTCGACCCGCAGAGCGGCCTGTGCACAAAAGGCCCCTGCGCAGGCCATCCCCTGCAACCGGTGGCCATTCGCATCGCCCAGGACCGGATCTATCTGGATGGTGACGTCACCGCGCCGCAGATCATGAATGGCCCGGTGTCATCCAGTTGAAATATTCATTGCACACATTCTTAGCTATCCTTACATTGTCAGGAACGTATGTGCATTCCGACATCACAGCTCGAAAAAAGGACCTTTCATATGCTGTCGCCATGTGACTTCAACTCGATCGCCGCGCCATGCCCCCCGCATGTTGACGCACCCCCAATCGCCTGAGCAGCTGCCGCCCCATGCTGCCTGTCATGACCGACTATGCCGATGCCTGGCTGTGGATTGACCTTGAGGAACAAGGTCAGATCCGCGCGCATCAGGTCATCACCCAGACGGGCAAGCTGCACGATCTGCCGCTGATTCTGGACGCATTGGGACATCTTGACGCCTGGTCCGACGATCACGGACGCCACGGGCCGACCGAAGGAACCCGAGGCTGGGTCTGGCGCGTTCGGTGGCTTGCGTTGACGCATCTTGGCCGCTGGGCCTCGCCCCATACGCCTCAGGCACGACTGCTGCACGTTTCCGCCTACCCCCGCCTGTCCGAAGACGCCATTGGCTGGCTCGATCGCCTGCCCGATTTCGTCATTGGTCGCGACGAACAACAGGCAACGGTATTTCTCAACAAGGCTGCCAATGACGCCCGGGATGAGTCCCTCATCGCGCAACTGACCCGACAAGTGCCCGCTTTCTCCGACACGGCCGACGCGCCGATGGAGCTCTCGGTGCAGGATCGCACGGGGAAAACCCGCATTTTCCAGCGCCAGACGATCCAGGCACCGCCCTCGGCAGCCCTGCATGACTTCATCCTGGCGCACGAAATCACGGCCATGAAGGCATTGGAACACGCACTCAGCGACAACGAACGCCTGATGCGGACCCTGATCGACGCCACGCCGGATTTCATCGTCATCAAGGATGCCGATAGCCGCTGGCTGCTGGCCAACGAATCGGCCCTGGATCTCTGCCATCTGCAGGACATCGCCTGGTGGGGCAAGACCGACGACGAGCTGGCCGCCATGACACACCCCATGTACCGGGCCACCTTCGCCCGCTACAGCGCAACCGATCTGCGCGCCTGGGAAACCGGCCGGCTGGTCCGGACCATGGATACGCTGCCGCTGCCCGGCGGGCGCACCCGTGTCTTCGATACCCTGAAGCTGCCGTTGTTCGAAATTGATGGCCGGCGCAAGGTACTGGTCATCATCGGTCGGGACGTGACCGAGCGCCAGGAAGCTCAGGCACGCTACCAGAACCTGGCCAGCCAGGACGAACTGACCGGACTCCTGAATCGTCGCTGCTTCCAACTGGAAGCGCAACGCTGGATCGACGAACTCAAGCGCGAGAAATCCAGCCAGAAGCTGGCACTCGTCATGTTCGATCTCGACTACTTCCGTTCGGTGAACGACAGTTATGGTCATGCCCGGGGAGACCGTCTGCTCCAGGAAATGGCTCATCGCCTTCAGCATGAGTGCACCTCGGACCAAATCCTGATTGCGCGGATGGGCGGGGATGAGTTCGCCCTGCTGCTGCCGGCGGATAACGCGCCGACCAGCCTGGATGCCCTGGGGGCGCGAATCAAGGAAATCACGGCCCGGCCCTTCGTGATCGACGGCGTCAGCATATTTACCTCGGCCAGCACGGGCATCGTACTCTGGCCCGACCACGGTCAGGCCATTCATGAAATGCTGCACCAGGCCGACTCCGCCATGTACGAAGCCAAAGAACTGGGGCGCAACAGCCATGCCGTCTTCTCGCCGCACATCGCCGAATTGCAGAATTGGCGCTCCGACCTCCTGACCGCCCTGCGCTCGGGGCTGACGGAAAATCGATTCCGTCTTGTTTATCAGGTTCAACAAAACGCCAACAGCCTCGCGATTACAGGCGTGGAGGCCTTGCTACGCTGGTCCCCGCCCCGTCCCGATCTGGCTGCACGGCCGGACCAATTCGTGCCGCTGCTCGAACAATCCGGGCTCATCATCGAAGTCGGCGGCTGGGTACTGCATGAGGCATGCCGTCAGGCCGCCGCCTGGCGAGACCAACTGGGCGAACGCATCAGCGTGGCCGTCAATATTTCCAGCGTCCAGTTGCACGCCCCCTGCTTTGTGGACCGGATACGCAGTGCCCTTGGCGAATCGAACATCAACCCCGACCTGCTTGAGCTCGAACTGACCGAGTCCTCGCTCGTCATCGAACCCGCCAAGGCGGCGGCCACCCTCGCCGAAGTGAAGGCCCTGGGCGTGCAGCTCGCCCTTGACGACTTCGGTACCGGCTACTCCTCCCTAAGTTATCTCACGCGCTTCTCCTTCGATCGGCTCAAGATCGATCAGGGCTTCGTGCGCGATATCTTCGACGATCCGAAGGACTTGGAAATCGTCAAGGCCATCATCGCGATGGGCCATGCACTGGGTCTCGAGGTCGTGGCAGAAGGGGTCGAAACAGTGGACGAGCGAGACCTGCTCGAAGGACTTGGCTGCGACTCGTTCCAAGGCTATCTAGTCGGCCGCCCAGGCAAACCGGAAGAAATATCCTCCATGCTGGGCGTGGGGTTGCTATGATCTCTCCAGATATCCGAATTTGAGGGAGTCGCCTCGCCATGTCTCGCGCCATTCGTATCCGTACCGCCATCGAAACCCATCTGGCCCCGAGCCACCTCGATCTCCAGAACGAATCCCACATGCACGCCGGTGACCGAACGGAATCCCACTTTCGCCTTGTCGTGGTCAGCGAACGCTTTGCCGGGGCAGGCCTGCTGGCTCGCCATCGTCTGGTCCAGGATCTATTGCAACAGGAGCGGGATGCTGGCCTACATGCCCTAGCCCTGCATACCTATACCCCGGAAGAATGGCGCGTGAAGGGTGAAGCGGCCCCGGCGTCGCCGGCCTGCGCCGGGCACAACGCCTGAAGCCAGGGACCGTGTATGTGGCATTGGCTCAAACAGGTGTTCTCCGGTTCGCTGCCGCCCGCTGAGGGCGGACGCCCGATCCATGCCAAGAAAGATCACCGAGCTCAAAGAGGCCTGCGCCTGCCCCCTCACGACCCGCGCAACGCTCAAAGCTTCGAACCCAGCGAAGCCGCCCTGGAGTCCCACTTCCCCGACCCGGAGGCGGTCTCCTCACTCTTCTATGAAAAACTGTTGAACGCCTCGCCATCGCAAAAAGGTGTGAGCCAGACTCTGACCGCGCCGGAAGTCGCCTGGCTGAAGCAGCGCACGGATGATCTGAAGGAAACGCCGACCCGGCTGACAAACTACGTGCCGCGGCTACCCAACATTCTTCCCAAGCTGATGACGGCACTGAAGAATCCAGCCACGCCGATCCGGACGCTGACCGAATTGATTGAATCCGATCCGACCATAGCCACCCAGGTACTCCGGCTGATCAACAGCCCCGCCATGCGGATCCGGCACGACAATGTCACCTCCATCGAGCAGGCCGTGATGCTTCTGGGTTTTTCCGGCATGCGGGAAGTGGTTGCCGCAGCCATGTTCAGCCCGATTGCCGTATCCAAGCCCGTTAGCGGCATCAACCCACTGCTCATTCACGACATCTGGCCGGTCAGCCTTCGCGCCGCCAATGCATTGCGCCTGGCGCTGCGACACAAGCCCCGCCCCGGTGAGGAGAGCACCTTACCCGCGATCGATGAAAACCTGGGATTCGACCTTTATCTGTCCGTACTGCTCGAACACACGGGGCTGTTTGCTCTGCTCCATCAGGGCACCCTCAACGGCCCCTTCCTCAGCCCAGCCTTCCTCAAACGCTTCCGCGCCCTGATCCCGACCTACAGCGCCCGCATCGCCCAAGCATGGGGATTGCCTGAAAACACCATTCGCCTGATCTGCAGCCCCTCACCGGATCTGGATCGACTCCGGCGGGAAGCCCGCTACTTTTCCCTGGCCTGCGCCCTGAACCGGCGCGGCTACCTCGATCAGGCGCAGATCCTGCACCTGACGCGCGCCCTTCCGCCCTACACCGAAGAGTGGTATGACCTCTGCGTTGGCACGCACGAAGAAAACTGACGCACCGACACCAGCGCTCTGGCTTTGCATGCCGGGCCCGTTTGCACTATGGTCCATGGCCGCCCCCTATCGACCCGAACCCCAATCAGACACAAGAGAGGAACTGTCTGCATGTCTTTACGTATTTGGATGCTGGCACCGATCTGCCTGAGCACACCCCTGATCTCCACTCAAGCCCTGGCGGCCGATAACACCCCAACACCGGTCTGGACCTCGTCCGCCGAACTGGGTGCGGCGGTGGCGACCGGAAACAGCCAGAGCACGAATCTGAATGCCAAGCTGAAAATCAAATACCACGACGAACCCTGGACCAACAAGCTTCGGCTGGAAACCCTGCGGGCCAGCGAGAACGGGAACGCCACGGCGAACCGGGTTCTGGGCAGTTTCGAAAGCAACTACTCCCTGGACAAGCGGAACTACGTGTTCGGCGCCACGCGCGCCATCCGCGACACCTTTTCCGGTTACGACTATCAGGTCAATGCCGCAACCGGCCTGGGACATCGTTTCTGGATGTCCGACGCGGGCAGCTTCACGCTTGAAGTCGGCCCCGGCTTCCGGCGCGCCAAGCTCACTACGGGCGAAACGAGCAACGATCTGATCGGTCGCGTCAACGGTGATCTGGAATATCGTTTTTCCCAAATGGGCAAATTCGAACAGGAACTGACCGTGCTTGCCGGCCGCAACAACACTGAAATCGAGTCCGTCTCCTCGCTCAGCGCCTCGATGACCAAGAAGCTGGCGATGAAGCTCTCCTACACCGTGCAGCACAATACCCAGGTGCCTGCGAACACCCGACATACCGACACGTTCACCTCGGTCAATCTGGTCTATCAGTTCGAATGATCATTGCGTTGCGGCGAGGTGTGACTGCGAACCCGCCTCGGTCTGAATGATCAACCAACCCGGGAACGCCATCCCGGCATGCCGGGCATCAGGGGCGAACGACCTTCACGACGTCGGTCACCTGCTTGACCCGCCGCATCACGCGCGCTAGGTGTACCCGATTGCTCACGCGCAAGGTCACGGTGATGATGGTGAGATTGACGTCCCGATCATCGAAGCGGACGTCATCGATATCGGCCCCCGTTTCGGCCACCGATGCCGCAATGCGGGCCAGGCCACCCCGCACGTTCTTGGCGTGAATCACGATCTGCGCCTGATACTCGCCCGTGGGCTCGCTGGCCCAATTCACGGCCAGCCAGCGCTCGGGGTGCGCGCCGACATCGGCCGCATTGGAGCAATCCCGGCGATGGACCACAATCCCGCGACCGGTACTGAGGAACCCGACCACGCCATCGCCCGGAATCGGATGGCAGCATTTGGCGAAATCCACCACCAATCCTTCCGTTCCACTGATGATGATGGGGGAGTTGGCGGCATTGATGGTGGCCGCCCGCGCGGGCCCCTCGGTATCTACCGGCTCCGTCGTACCGTCCAGCAGGAGCAGGCGGGCGACCAGAGGCGCCATGCGATTGCCCAGACCGATGTCGCGCAACAGATCCGATAGCCCCTCGTAGTGATACTCCGCCAGCAGCTGATTCAAGCGATCGGTCTGCACGTCCTCGAACTCGACGGACTCCACGCTCAATGCCTTCGTCAGCAATCGATGCCCCAGCTTGATCGCCTCGGCATCCTGCAGGTTCTTGAGATAGCTTCGGATATTCGCCCGGGCCTTCGCCGTCACGACGAAGGAGAGCCAGTTCGGGTTGGGTTCCGCCCCCGAGGCCGTGATGATTTCCACGGTCTGACCGTTCTCGACGGGTGTGGACAACGGGGCGAATCGTCGATCGATCTTGCAGGAAACGCAGGTATTGCCCACGTCGGTGTGAATGGCATAAGCGAAATCCACGGCGGTCGCCCGTCGCGGCAGTTCGATGATCTCGCCCATCGGCGTGAACACATACACCTCGTCCGGGAACAGGTCGACCTTGACCGACTCCAGGAACTCCTGCGGATTCCCGGCCTTCTGCTGGATTTCCAGCAGATCGCGCAGCCATTCGCGGGCGCGCGCCTGGGTCACGGTTCCCTGGTCGTGGTTCGCCTTGTAGAGCCAGTGCGCGGCGATGCCGCTTTCGGCGAACTGGTGCATCTCGGCGGTCCGGATCTGGACTTCCAGCGGAATCCCATGCGGACCGAACAGGATGGTGTGCAGCGACTGATAGCCGTTCGCCTTGGGAATGGCGATGTAGTCCTTGAACCGACCCGGCAGGGGCTTGTAGAGATTGTGCACGATGCCGAGGGCACGGTAGCACTCGTCCACGCTACCCACGACGATACGCACCGCAAACACATCGAATACGTCCTTGAAGGAGAGATGCTTCTGCGCCATCTTGCGGTAGATGGAATAGGGTCGTTTCTCCCGGGCATCGATGGAGGCGCGCAGGCGCTCGTCGGCAAAGCGCTGGATGAAGCGCTCCTCGATGCCCGCAACGACTTCCTTGCGGTTCCCGCGCGCCTTGCGCACGGCTTCGGTCAATACCCGATAACGCGCCGGATAGAGTGCGGCGAACCCCATGTCCTCCAGCTCATGCCGCAGAGCATTCAACCCGAGTCGGCTCGCGATCGGCGTATAGATGTCGAGCGTTTCCCGGGCAATCCGCCGGCGCTTGTCCGGACGCATCACACCCAGGGTACGCATGTTGTGCAGGCGGTCGGCGAGTTTGATGAGGATGACGCGCACATCCTCGACCATCGCCATCATCATCTTGCGGAAGTTGGCGGCCTGGGCCTCCGCCTTGGACTTGAAACGGATCTGGGTCAGCTTGGAAACGCCGTCAACCAGTCGGGCCACTTCCTCGCCGAAGTGCTGCACGATTTCCTCGCGGGCCACGGCCGTATCCTCGATGACGTCGTGCAGAATCGCCGCCACCAGGGTCGCCTCGTCCATGTGCAGACCGGCCAGGATTTCCGCCACGGCCACGGGATGACTGATGTAGGGCTCACCGCTCTTGCGGGCCTGGCCCACATGGGCATTGGCGCCAAAAACAAAGGCATCCTTGATGTGCTGGATGCCTTCGGGATCGATGTACTGCGCCAGACGTTCGGCAAGCGGCGCAAAAAACACTTCTACTTCAGCGGCCGGCGCGCCGAAATTGGACGCGCCGGAAATCGGCGATTTCGCGCTCGCCTCAGACACTTAACCCTCGTCGCTGCTAACCGGTGTACGGCGAACGGCACCTTCGCTCTCGTCGGCGAACTGAGCCAATTCAGCGCGAATTTCGGCTTCGGAGATCTGCGAACGCAGGACGACCATGTTGGCCTGAATCTCGTTGATCTGCGCCTCGTCGATCTTGCCTTCGCCGATCTCGCGCAGGGCGATGACCACAGGTTTTTCCTTGCCCATCGGGACCAGCGGCTCTGCGCCCTGCTCAATCTGCCGGGCACGTCGCGCCGCCATCAAAACCAACTCAAAGCGGTTGGGAACTTTCGCCAGACAATCTTCTACGGTGACACGCGCCATGATGATCTCTACCCAGAAATGTGAAACTGACCGGACAGTTTAAGGGTTTTCGGGGGTATTCAGCAAATTTTCCAGGCGATTCCGCTCGGCCTCGATTTGTCTGGCCATGCGCAGACGGCTGCCCGTGAAAATACAGCCCAGCTGTTCCAGAGCAACGGAGAAATCCTCGTTGATAATCAGATAGTCGTAGTGCGGATGCTGACGCATTTCCAGCGTCGCCTCGGCCAACCGGCGCGCGATCACATCCGCCGCATCCTGACCGCGCCCGAACAGCCGCTCGCGCAGCGCCTCGCGACTCGGTGGCAGGATGAACACGGAAATCACGTCTGGAAACTGCGCCCGTACCTGTTCCGCACCCTGCCAGTCGATTTCCAGGATCAGATCGCGACCGCTCGCCAGTACGGCCGAAATCGCCGCTTTCGACGTCCCGTAGTAGTTATCGAACACCCGGGCATGCTCGACGAACGCCCCTGCGGCAATCATGGCCTCGAACGTCGCTACGTCCACGAAATGGTAATGCACGCCGTTCTCTTCCCCGGGACGCATGGGCCGGGTGGTGTGCGACACCGACAATCCAATCTCCGGCATGCGCGCGCGCAATGCCTTGATCAGGCTCGTCTTACCGGCTCCGGATGGTGCCGAAACCACATACAATTGCCCCCGAATCACGCTACTCTCCTTTCTCCGCCGCCATGGCCCGTCGGCTACGACGACGATTCCAATACCAAAAAACCGCGGTCGCGATCACCACGACTGCAGCCCCGATGTAGAACACGTAGTGCCCCCAGTGATTGATCCGGTTGAGCACCTGTTCGGCCGCCTGACCGAACGCCCAGCCCAGGCCGACGAACAGACTCGCCCAGATAGCGGCCCCCAGTGCATTGTAGACGGCGAATTTCCAGGGGCAGAGCCCGCTATGGCCGATCAGGACCGGCCCAGCCACGCGCAGCCCATACATGAATCGGATCATGACGACGACCGGCGCATGGTACTTGTGGATCCACGCATCAACCCGAGGTTTCTGCCGGCCCCATGCCGGCAGGCGCAGAAGGATGGCATCCCCTTTCCAGCGACCCAACCAGAAAAAGATCTGATCGCCCAACCAGCCGAAAAACATCGCAACCAACAGGACGTCCGGCAAGCCGAGCCAACCCTGATGCGCCGCAAGACCCGCCAGCACGAGCACCGTTTCGCCCTCGAGCAGACAACCGATCGCAAGCACGATCAATCCGTACTGGGTCAACAACGGAGCGATATCAAATCCAAACACAATTGCTCCTTAACAGGCGATGGCCGGACACGTGCAGCCCCACACCCCCGTGTTCCCGATGAGATGGTTCTCGGCTTCCCGGGCCTGACCACGGAAACAGCCGGGGATGCACTTAACCGCCCGTGACGCGACTCACGCCGTTCGGCGCGGTAATCACCTGAACCCGCTGTCCCGGCGCAAAGCGCTGATTGTCCACCGCCTGGACGATCGAAACGATTCGGCCATTGTCGAGACGGACGGTGATCTCCACGCCATTCTGTTGCGTGGCCCCCTCCTCGATGGCCGAACCGGCCACGCCACCGGCGATTGCACCGCCGACCGTGGCCAGATCCTTGCCCCGACCCCCACCGACCGTACTGCCGAGCAGACCACCAACGATGGCCCCGCCGATGGCGCCAAGTGGCGACTTCGTTCCCTCGATGCGCACGCCGCGCACGCTTTCCACCGTGCCGTACTGCACATTCTGCATCTGCATGGACGAGCCGCGGCTGTAGGTATCGCTGCTCATACTGCTGGCGCAACCGCCCAGCAGAACGGTCAAGCCACTCAAGATCATCACAGAAATCACGCGCAACATAAGACTACCCTCCGGTGGATTCACTCAGGATGCGCAGTATACGAGAACATCCCCCCAAAACGATGCGCGCCCAACCGTGGACTATCGATCGGGAAGGTCCCGCGCGCCTGCCGATCTCGGGCGGCAGGGTTTTGAAAAATGAGACAAAGTGCTAGATTGCACCCCCATGTATCACTTCGGTCACCCGACTACCCCACAGGTTCCCCATGCTTGAGTTATTGCTGTCCCCCGAGGCATGGATCGCGTTTGCCACACTGACGGCCCTGGAAATCGTCCTGGGTATCGACAACATCATCGTGATCGCGATCCTGGTGTCCAAGCTGCCCGAACACCAGCGCCACGCCGGTCGATTGTTGGGCTTGGGGCTCGCGATGGTGACGCGTATCGCACTACTGTTCTCGCTGCTCTGGCTGATGGGGCTGACAGAACCCTGGCTGCACATCGGCACACTGGCCTTTTCCGGACGGGATCTCATCCTCCTGGCAGGCGGCCTGTTCCTGGTTTACAAGGCCGTGACCGAAATGCACGACACGATGGAGTCGGGGGGGCTCACGGCACCGCCCAAAGCCAAGGACGCCGCCAAGACAGCGCTCTGGAGCGTCATTCTGCAGATCGCACTCATCGACATCGTGTTCTCGCTGGATTCGGTGATCACGGCGATCGGTCTCGTTAAGGATATCGAGATCATGGTCGCCGCCATCGTCGTGGCAGTGGTGGTGATGATGCTGGCCGCAAAATCGATCAGCGAGTTCGTGGAAAAACACCCGACGGTCAAGATGCTCGCCTTGGCCTTCCTGATTCTGATCGGGGTATTCCTGATCGTCGAATCCTTCGGCATCCATGTGTCCAAGGGCTACATCTACTTCGCCATGGCCTTCTCGCTCGTTATCGAGATGCTGAACATGCGCCTGCGAAAGAAGCGGGCACAGCTGACGGCCGACATCACCGAATGATGAGCGGTACCGTCGTTCAGTCCCGGTAATCGATGATCAGCGGGGCGTGATCGGAGAATTTCTGATCCCGGTAGACCCGCGCGGACTGCACCCGATCCTTCATGTCCGGCGTGATGATCTGATAATCGATCCGCCAGCCGACGTTGTTTTCCCAGGCATTCGCCCGATTCGACCACCAGGTGTACACCGCCTCGTCCGGCGCCACGACCCGATGCGCATCGACGTAACCGAGTTCGCCGAACACCCGATCGAGCCAGGCACGTTCGTGCGGCAGGAAACCCGAATTCTTCTGATTGCTGCGCCAGTTCTTCAGATCCAGTTCCCGATGGGCGATGTTCCAATCACCGCACAGGATGAAGGGTTGCTCATGGGATTCCCGATAGGCCGCCATGATCGGCAGATAGGCTTCAAGAAAACGATCCTTCGACGCCTGGCGATGGTCGCCCGCGGAACCGGAAGGCAGGTAGAGGGACGCCACCACGAGGTCCGGGTACTCGAAGGCGCAATAGCGGCCTTCCTGATCGAACTCCGGCAGCCCCAGTTCGGTGATGATTCGCGTCGGCGGGCGCCGAGCGAAGATCGCCACCCCGCTGTATCCCTTGCGTTCGGCGGATACATACTGGCAAACGTATCCGGGTGGATTGAATTCGGGGTCGGTCAACTGATCGGATTGTGCCTTGGTTTCCTGAATGCAGACGAAATCGGCATCCTGTGTTGCCAGCCAGTCGAAAAACCCTTTCCGCGCAGCGGATCGAATCCCGTTGGCGTTGAATGAAATGACCCGCATCCCGACTCCCCCGTGCCTGCCTCATGCTTGAAGAATCGGGAGTGTAGCGCAACCTGTCCCGCACAGGCGCCCGGACGACAGGCAAAAAAAAGCCCCGGATCATTCGGGGCAATGGTTCATCCTTGAGGAGCCACTGTTTGAGATCGGTAGCTTTGGTAAAAGTTCACCTAGCCACGAGAAATTCCTGACCAAAATTGAAAAAAGGGCAGCCCTCCCTGGAAGACCGCCCGGTAAAGCCATTCGGCACCGTCGCACCCACCGAAGCGGGGGCACGGTTTGGGCATCAATCGCCCAGCTGGACAGCCAAGAAGAGCGGCTGACCATCCCGCAGCAAGCGAATCGCAATCGGCCGGTTTTTCGGTGCTGCATCCAGCGCCTTGCGCAGATCTCCCGTGGATTTCATCGGCTGCCGATTCACCTCGAGCAGGATGTCGCCCGGTGCCAGCACCGAGGCGAACGGCGAATCGTTCTTGATCGCGTCGACCTTCACGCCGTATTTGATGTTCAGCTGCTGCAAATCGTCCGACGTCAGCGAGGAGACCTTCAGACCCATTTTCTCGATGGCCGCCTGCGTTCCGGCCGCCGCTTCCATGTCCTGCTTGTCCAGCTTCTCGATGACCACCGTCATCTCGTGCTCCTTGCCGTCCCGCAGGACGGTCAGGGAGGCCGGTTTACCGATGGGCGCCATACCCACCATGATGGGCAATTCGCCCGAATGCTTGATCACCTTGCCGTTGAACTTCGTGATGATGTCGCCGGACTTCAGCCCCGCCTTCGCGGCCGGCGTATTCGGTTCGACTTGCGCCACCAGCGCACCGCGCGTATCGCTCAGACCGAACGACTTGGCCAGATCATTGGTCACCGGCTGAATCAAGACGCCCAGATAACCCCGGGTCACCTTGCCGGTGGCCTTGAGCTGATCGACCACGTTCATCGCGACATTGATCGGGATGGCGAAGGAAATCCCCATGTAGCCGCCGGACTTGGTGTAGATCTGCGAATTGATGCCGATCACCTTGCCGTTGGCGTCGATCAACGGACCGCCCGAGTTGCCCGGGTTCACCGGTGCGTCGGTCTGGATGAACGGCACATAACTTTCGTCCGGCAGATCCCGGCCAATGGCGGAAACGATCCCGTGGGTCGCCGTATGGTCGAGCCCGAACGGCTCGCCGATGGCCAGCACCCATTCGCCGACCTGAATCTTGTCCGAGTTACCGATCTGTGCCACCGGCAGATTCTTCGCATCGATCTTGATCAGAGCGATATCGGTCCGCTTGTCCTGGCCGATCACTTTCGCCGGATACTCCTGCTGATCGCTGAGCTTGACGGTGATCTTGTCCGCGCCCGCCACCACGTGCGCGTTGGTCAGGATGTAGCCATCGGCCGAGATGATGAAGCCGGAACCCAGGGAGCGAATGGGTTCACGTTGCTGCTGTTGCGGCATCTGCTGGAAGAAGTGGCGGAACATGTCCCCGGCAGGGCCGGGCGGGAAAATCGGTTCGTTACCGCTATCGAAGGCCGGCTGCGCCTTGGGCTTCGAAATCGTGCTGATGTTCACCACCCAGGGACTCGACTGCTTGACCAATTGAACGTAGTCCGGCATCACGGTATCGGCGAAGCCGGGCACGGGCGCCAATAGCGTCAGCGGCAGAGCCAACGCGGCGGCAACCGCCAGATGACGGCCACGAATCTGAACGGTATTTCGGATCGACTGTGTCAAGTTCTTGGTTCGCATACGCTACCCCTTTGGTTCTCATGGATCATTCACATTCTGACAAGCGCAACGGACGGTGGGCGCTCAAACCGCACCAGAATGCCTGCTCAGCAACACGTTGCATGATGTTTGTGACGCCGCGCGCGGAAATTAGTTCAGTGCATGAAGGAATCCGAGGTGGGATTATCCGGCATGGCCGCTCCTCGCCCCGCCGTAGGGAAACTCAGGCGGACAACAGCATATCGACCGCGGCACGGACATCCTGTGCCTGCCGCGCTCCCGGCGGCAGGCGGGCCGTATCTCCGGCACGATATTTCCCCGTCTCGACAAGAATGCCCTGTATCCCTTGTGCCACCGCGCCCTGAATGTCGCTGACCACATCATCCCCGATCATCGTGACACGCTCCGCCGGCATCCCGAGCCGCGCCAGGGCTTCCCGGAAAAATTCGGCGCCCGGCTTGCCCAGAGAGATGGCCTGAATGCCTGCGGCAAATGTCAGCAGCTGTACGAAAGGTCCGGCATCAAGGGAGAGACCGTCATGCTCCTTGAAATATCGGCTGTCGGAAAGGGAGATGAGCGGTGCGCCGGCCATCACCGCGCGAAACGCCATATTGAGATGGCGATAACTGAAGTCGTCGCCGGCATCGCCGATGACGACCACGTCCGGCTGCTGATCCGCCTCGGCAGGCGGTGTGTCCATGAAATCTGCCCGCAACCCCTGATGAATGAGGAAATAGGGATGGCGCGCATGATCGCGCAACCAGGCACTGGCCAGTGAAGCCGGGGTCAGCAGGTGGGTAGCCGGCACATGGATACCGGCATGGGCGAGATCTTGCCACAACGCCGCATGACTGCGGCGGGTCGTATTGGTCAACAGCAGGAACGGCACGCCAACTTCGTGCAGGCGGGCGAGCGTTTCCAGCGCGCCGGGCAGCGGACGATCGCCATCCATCAGGACGCCGCCGATGTCGAAGAGAATGGCCTGATCGGACATGCTTTCCTCCTTGGGACTCGCCGGAGCCCCCTAAGAACCGGCTATCGGACGCGTCTCCTGGTAACGAACGCCGAGCGCATCCAGACGACGCCGCAACTGACTCATGGCCTGAACGACCGGCGTGGCGGCACCCTTGAGCCCCAATTCGATCAGAAGTCGTCCGTCGACGCGGCCGGGCAGACTGAACAGCTTGAGCCCGGGATAATTCTGGCACAGTTCGTCCATCACCTCGATCAATGCGCTTTCAGCGACATCCACTGCCCAAAGCGACTGCTCGAGATAGTCCCGACGCTCCAGGTGCGCCAACGGACCGGCCAGCACCCAATCGAGCATCGGGTGCGCCATGTTCGGAAATCCGGGCATGAAGAAATGCCCCGCCAGCGAGAATCCCGCCACGCGATTGACCGGATTGGGGATCAGATCGGCATCGGCCGGCAACTCCGCCATCCGCACACGATGCGGATAGGCGCGTTCGCCAAACTCTGCCTCGATGAGCCGCAGCGCCTCCGGATGTGTCACCAGAGGACGGTCGAAGGCTGCCGCCGCGCACGCGCGGGTCAGATCGTCCGGCGTCGCTCCGATACCGCCAAAGCAGAATACGATCTCGTCGGCCTCGCGACTTGCGCGCAGCACGGCCTCGATGCGCGGGGCATCGTCGCCGATCATCTGCACCCAGCCGGGCAATCTCCCCAGCGGCGCAAGGCGAGCAATCACCGCAGGCAGATGCTGATCGCTGCGTCGCCCCGACAGGATTTCATCCCCGATGATCAGCACGCCGATGGTGACGTCCCCGCTGGCCGAGGCAACAGTGGTCATTGTGCTGCGCCGAGCTTGAGTGCGCGCGCCTGGCTGATCCCCCGTTCGTGCTGGTCGGCTAGGGCGTCGAAGCCGCTGTGCTCGACCCATCCCTGTGTGTGCCGATGAATCAGACGGGCCAGGGCATCGAGATGATCGTCCCGGGCGTTCAGTGCCGGGATGTAGTGATAGGTCTCGCCGCCGGCCTCCGTGAAGTACCCGCGGTTCTCCTGGCCGATTTCCTCGATGGTTTCCAGACAATCGGCGGAAAATCCGGGGCAGATGACGGCGACATGCTTGATGCCCTGTTCAGGCAGGGATTTCAGGGTCTCGTCGGTATACGGCTTGATCCACTCCTCGCGACCGAACCGGGACTGGAACGTCACCATCCACTGATCATCCGCCAGCCCGAGCCGCTCAGCGAGCAGTCGCCCGGTCACATGACACTCGCAGTGATAGGGGTCGCCGGACATCAGATAGCGCTGGGGCACGCCATGGAAGCTCATGATCAGCTTTTGGGGTTGACCGTGCTCGGCCACGTGCTCACGCACGCTCGCCGCCAAGGCATCCAGATACCCGGTATCGCGATGATAGTGATTGACCAACCGCAGTTCCGGCATCCAGCGCCAGGTCTTGAGCGCGTCGAAGACCGCATCGAAGCTGGATGCCGTCGTGGCAGCCGCGTACTGGGGATACAGGGGCAGAACAAGCACGCGCCGCGCGCCGGCATCCCGCAGTTCCGCCAGCGCCTGCGCGACCGACGGATTGCCGTACCGCATGCCGACCGCCACGGAAACCGGTCCCGCCATCTGGGCGGACAGTCGATCCTGCAGGCCTTTCTGCTGTTCCCGGGAGATGGTCAGCAGGGGCGAGCCCGGCCCGAAATGATCCCAGACCGCGCGGTAGGCGGCTGCCGACTTGGCCGGACGGGTATTCAGTATGATGAGATTGAGAATCGGCCACCACTTCCATTTCGGCAACTCGATCACCCGGGGGTCCGAAAGAAACTGCTTCAGATAACGTCGAAGCGCCGGTGTGCTAGGCTCGTCCGGGGTCCCCAGATTGAGCAGAAGCACCCCCAGACGCTCCGCGCTGCCATGACGATAGTCCGCCTCGCCTTGATATTGCATGCATGAATCCTTTAAATCGCGAATTGAAGAGTAGGGCGGGCAACCATGACGCATGGCGATCCCCACCGTTGCCACGTATGATTGAAGGTAGTTTACGCGCAAAATCCGCGCCACATGCATCAGGAGAGTTCCCATGACGAGTTCCACCCCACGCCATTGTCGTTTATTGATCCTGGGATCCGGCCCGGCCGGCTATGCGGCCGCCGTGTACGCGGCCCGTGCCAACCTGAGCCCGGTCCTGATCACCGGCATGGAGATGGGCGGCCAGCTGACCACAACCACGGAAATCGAGAACTGGCCGGGCGACGCCAATGATCTGACGGGGCCGGAGTTGATGGAACGCATGAAAGCGCATGCCGAGAAGTTCGACACGGAAATCATCTTCGATCACATTCAGTCGACCGACCTGAACCAGCGCCCCTTCACCCTGCATGGCGACTCGGGCACTTATACCTGCGATGCACTGATCATTGCCACCGGCGCCAGTGCCCGCTATCTGGGCCTGGAATCCGAAGAGAAATTCAAGGGCAAGGGCGTCTCGGCCTGCGCCACCTGCGATGGGTTCTTCTATCGCAACCAGGAAGTGGCGGTGGTCGGCGGCGGCAACACGGCCGTGGAAGAAGCGCTCTACCTGTCCAACATCGCATCCAAGGTCCATGTCGTCCATCGCCGGGACAAATTCAAGGCGGAAAACATTCTGATCGACCGACTGATGAAGAAAGTCGGCGAAGGCAGGGTGGTCCTGCACTGGGACTCCGTCGTCGAGGAAGTGCTGGGCGACCAGTCGGGTGTCACCGGTTTGCGCATCAAGCACGCAAAGAACGGTCACCTGACAGACATCCCGCTCACCGGCGTATTCATTGCCATCGGTCACTCGCCGAACACCCAGATATTCCAGGGTCAGCTGGAACTGACCGGAGACTATATCCAGGTCAAGAGCGGTACGCATGGCAATGCCACGGCCACCTCCATCCCCGGCGTCTTCGCGGCGGGTGACGTCATGGATCACGTCTACCGTCAGGCAATCACCTCAGCGGGCACGGGCTGCATGGCGGCGCTGGATGCCAAGAACTATCTCGAGGCTCTGGAACTCGGCGCCTGAGGACGGCACCGTCGATCGTCGCGACGGGCAAAATGATGGGGAATCGACATGGATCCGGTGATTGCGCTCTATACGATACTGCTGGCCACCGCATTGGGTCTCAGTGGCCTGGCACGTTCCGATACCCGTCGACGCGGTCGGGGCCTGCTGCTGGCGGGCGTGCTTTCCGGCTTTATCGTCGTGGCCGCGACCAGCGCACTGGTGACGGCCACCACCATCCCAGGCATGATCGTGACGGCCCTGGCCGTGCTGTTCTCCGCACAGGCAGCCACGGCGGCCCTGTCGCTGCTCTGGCGCGAAATTCGCGCTGAAACGCGCCCGCCAGCACACCGCCAACACGCTGAGAGGGATCGCGAATCATGAACTTCGGCTTGCAGATCGATCTCATCGGCTGGTTTGCCCTGATCGCGTTACTGCTGGCGCTCTTTGCGCTCAGCCGACGGGTGTCGCTCCCGTTCATCGGACCACGTCGCGCTGTGCTCCTGCTGATAGTCACCCTGATCGTCCTGCTGGGGAGCGTCATCTGGGCAGCCGACAGCAGCAATTCCCTGCTGGCCACGATCATGATCCTGCTGGGCGTCGCAGCGGCCCCCTTTTCTGCGCGTCGACCCAAATCCGCAGCGTCACATTCTGAACAGGACAGTATTCTCAACGGATTGTCGCTGATCACGATCGGCAGCGGTCTGGCCGTCGCATTGCTGGGATTGACCGGCTGGTTCGAGACCAACTACCGGATGGACGGGTTCGATCTGCGCCTGATCGCAGTGGTCAGTGTGTTCATCGGCGTCTGGACCTTCGCCGCCGGTCTGATGCTCTGGTTGCGCCTCAACGATTATCTGCCCGCGTCCAGCCCGACCCGAATGCAACAACGTGTCGGGCTTGCCGTCCTGTCCGCTGCGCTGGGCCTCGGGCTCCTGGCGGTCGTCTTTCCCGGATACGCCCGGTTGCTGCTTATCGTCATGGCCCTCCTGGCACTGGAGTTGGGCGCGCTGTCGGCGCTGGGCATCGTCATCACCCGAGCCACACGCGTTCTCGGGCGACACCTTGGGCTACTGGGCGCGGCCATCGCGATGCTGGGCTATGTGCAGGGAAGCATGTTCCTGCTCGCTATCGGCGGACTGATCGTCGCCGGGGCTTTCCACTATCTCTATCTGCGCCGAACAGCTCGCACCCGCGCCACAGACCGACTGGCGGATCAGTCGTGACTCAGATCATCCAAGGTCAGTTCGAAACCGGAAACGAAATAGTCCCTGAAATAGCGGACGGCCGGTAGATCGGTCATCCCATCCAGTTTTTCCCGCAGGTACTGTTCCGCGCGCTGGAATTCGGTATTTCCGGCGCGCCGTTCCTCAACGCATTTGAGGTAGGCAGACAGGGAGTCTGCCGCCTTGATCACCCGGGAGACCGCCGGCTCAATGCGCTCGGACTCGATCACGTCGGCGAAGGCCGACTGCAGCTCAGATGGCAGCAAGCCCGTCAGCTTGCGCTCGGCATGAGCCTCCAGCGCCTTGTAGGACGCCAGGATATCCTGTCTGAAATACTTGATCGGCGTCGGCAGATCGCCCGTGATGATTTCGGAGGCATCGTGATAGAGCGCGACGGTTACGATGCGTCCGACATCGTGGTTCTCCCCGAACTGACTGTTGCCGATCAATGCCAGCGCATGGGCGATCATCGCCACCTGCAAACTGTGCTCCTGGATGTTTTCCGCGCGGGTATTGCGCATCAGGCCCCAGCGCACGATATATTTCATCCGGGCCAGATAAGCAAAAAAATGGCTCTGGTTATTGGGCGTTTCGCTCACTTGCGGTTCCTAATTTTGGGTTCGATGGACCTGGGCCGGAAATCCGGCCGCCTGGATCTGCGTCCAGGATCGCACGGCAAAGCTGTCGGTCATGCCCGAGATCATGTCCGTTAGCAGTTGGGCCTCGCGATACCGGATGGGCATCGGATTATCGACAGCCTCGAAGACCCGGCGGTAGTTTTCCGAGATCAGGCGGTACAGGTAACTCGACAACGGCGTGTTGCGCGCGCTGGCCGGATCACCGGGGTCGGCCCGATCGGTAATGGCATACCAGAAGGCATCCATCAACCCGTGGATCACCTCGAACCCCGTCAACTCGACCTTAAGGACGGACTGGTGCCGGTAGACATGAACCCAGTTGCACGCCTTCAGGGCATTCAGCAGCGCATGAGCTGGTGAGGCCTCGATCAGTTCCTGGTTGAAGCTGCCATCGGCGATCGCGGGCAACTGGCGCAGGAAGGTGTCCGCCACGGCCTGCATGAGCGCACCGATCGCCCGGATCCGAAAGGTCTGCATGGAAATGTCGTTCAACTCGCCGGGCGACAGATTCTCATGGCGATACCGACGATGTTCCAGCTGGGCCGCCTCGCACACCTGGGCCACGATCGGATCGTCTCCGGCCGCATGACGCAGGAAGGCGATGATATCCGAGAACGAGAGCAACCCCTTCTTGACCGCATCCTCGGCATCCAGCACGGAGTAGGCGATGTCGTCGCAGGCCTCGAGGATCCAGGTCAGCGGATGCCGCACACCGGCCTTCAAGTTGCACTGCGCCCAGACTTCCTCGACCAGCGCCCGTTCGGATTGAAAGAACCCGTATTTCTTGCGGGTCACCTGGGTCCGATCCACCGCATCGCTGGGTGCGGGATACTTGATCAGCGCAGCCAGGGTGGCCACGGTCAAATTCAGACCGAAATCGTCGTTGATCAGCTGCAACTTCGTCAGCAGCCGCAGCGTCTGGGCATTGCCCTCGAACGCCAGGAAATCCTGCTTCATCCCTTCGGTCAACGTGGTGCCATCATCCAGCACGGTGGATCGATGTCGGTGAAACCAACGCGCGATGGCTTCCTCACCCTGATGCCCGAAGGGGGGATTCCCCAGATCGTGCGCCAGTCCGATCGTTGCCAGCAACGCGGGTACTTCACGCAAGGCTGCGGGCACGTGCGCGGCCAGGCCATGGTTGAATACCAGATCGATTCCGACGGAGCGCGCGAGATTCGCCACCTCATGAGAATGCGTCAAACGGGTCCGTACGCTGTCGGAGTGATCCAGCGGGAACACCTGGGTCTTGTCCGCCATCCGTCGGACCGGAGAAGAGAACAGGACCCGATCGTAATCCCGCTCGATCTCGGCCCGAGCCTCCGTGTGGAACAGGGCCGGACTCGTCTGACTGGGTCGACGTCGGCGTGGGTTCAACCATTGAGCCCAGGGCAGGTCTTCGGTTTTCGGATTGGTCACCGTGTTTCTCTCGATTCATTAGGTATGTGCACAGGCTCATGGCGCATCGACCGTTACCGGACCGTCCCCAAAAGATGCGCGATTTTCGGGGGGGATGGGCCTATCATGTCCTCATTGCCGCCACCCGACAGGATACCGCCATGCAAACAGAATCCATTGCCGTTTTGGGCCTGGGCCTGATGGGCCAGGCGATCGCCCAACGCCTCGGGGCACAGGGCTTCCACGTGTCCGGCTACAACCGCAGCCTGCGCGAGGACATCGATTCGACCGCTTTGAACGTCAGCCAGGATCTTACTACCGCCGTCGGGGATGCGGCGTTTGTCTGGGTCATGTTAGCGGATTTCGCCGCCTGTGAAGCGGTGCTCGGTGCCGAATCGGCACTGCCCCTATGGCGAGACCGGCTCGTGATCAATGCCGCCACCATCGCACCAGAGGAATCGCGCACCCTGGCCGCCGCCATCCGCAATGCAGGCGGGCGCTATCTGGAAGCACCTGTTCTGGGGTCCACGCCGCAGGCTGCCAGCGGTACGCTGCAGATCCTGCTTGGCGGCGATCCGGCCGACATAGCTGCCGCCACACCCTTCCTTTCAGCCCTAGGAACCCCCGCCCACTTTGGCTTCATCGGCCAGGGCGCGGCAGCCAAACTCGCCATGAACCAGCTGATCGGCAGCCTGACGGCAGCGTTCTCCATGAGCCTCGGGTTGATCCAGCGCGAAAGCGTTTCCGTCGAAACCTTCATGGCGACACTGCGCGACAGTGCCCTCTATGCGCCGACCTTCGACAAGAAGCTCGACCGGATGACCGAGCGGCACTTCACCGAGGCGAACTTTCCTCTGAAGCATCTGCTCAAGGACATTCGCCTGTTCAAGACCGCCGCCGATCCGCGGGGTGTCGATACGCGACTCATCGATACCCTGGCGCTCGTACTGGAGCAGGGCGTGCAAGCCGGGCATGCGGACGATGACTATAGCGCCCTGTTCGACACGATCGTTCGGGCAGAATGACATGATCATGTAAAATGGCCGGTTTCGCCCCGTCGGTGCTGCACGTCAGCCGCCGACTGATTACGACGACAGGTACCTGACTTATGATTGACCAACCCATGATCCCGCGACGCGCGCTGTTGAGCGTCTCCGACAAGACCGGCGTTCTGGAATTCGCCCGCGCCCTGACCCGACACAACATCGATCTCATCTCGACGGGCGGTACGGCCAAGCTTCTTCGGGACGCCGGACTGGCGGTCACGGAAGTTGCCGATGTGACGGGCTTCCCGGAAATCATGGCCGGGCGCGTGAAGACCCTGAACCCGAAGATCCATGGCGGCATTCTGGCCCGGCGTGGCGTGGATGACGCGGTCATGGCCGAACATGGTATCGAGCCCATCGACCTCGTCGTGGTCAACCTGTATCCCTTCGAGCAGACGGTCGCCGATCCGGATTGCCGTTATGAAGATGCGGTCGAGAACATCGACATCGGCGGACCCGCCATGGTGCGCGCCGCAGCCAAAAATCACAAAGATGTCGCCATCATCGTCGACCCTGCAGATTATGAACGCGTTCTTGCCGATATCGAACAGGGTGGAATCCAGGGCAACACGCGCTTCGAACTGGCTGTCCGCGCCTTCGAGCACACCGCCCGTTACGATGGCATGATCGCGACCCATTTCGGCAAGATGGTCAGTGGCAACCGCTTCGCACCGACGTTCAATCTGCAACTCGTCAAGGCTCAGGATCTACGCTATGGCGAAAATCCCCATCAGCAGGCGGCGTTTTACGTGAAACATCAGCCCCCGGTGGGCAGCATTGCTGCCGCCCGCATCATTCAAGGAAAACCCCTGTCCTACAACAACATCGCCGACTCGGATGCCGCGCTCGAATGCGTGAAGCAGTTCGTCGAGCCGGCCTGCGTGATCGTGAAGCACGCCAACCCCTGCGGCGTCGCCGTCGACGACAATCTTACCGTCGCCTACGACCGGGCCTATGCCACGGATCCCACTTCGGCTTTCGGCGGCATCATTGCCTTCAACCGGCCGCTCGATGCCCACACCGCACGCAGCATCATCGACCGCCAATTCGTCGAAGTCATCATCGCTCCGGAAATCACGGACGAGGCACGTACCGAGTTGTCCGCAAAGCCGAACGTCCGCGTGCTGGCCGTGGGCCAATGGCCGGCGTATGCCGAACACGCCTTCGACTACAAGCGCGTCAACGGTGGCTTACTGGTTCAGGATGAGGACAGCGCCGTCATAACGACCGATCATCTGAAGATCGTGACGCAGCGGCAACCGACGCCGGCAGAACTCCGTGACCTGCTGTTCGCCTGGAAAGTCGCCAAATTCGTCAAATCCAATGCCATCATCTACGCCAGCGGGGAACAGACCATCGGTGTCGGCGCCGGACAGATGAGCCGGGTGTATTCGGCGCGCATCGCCGCCATCAAGGCCCAGGATGCCGGCTTGCCGGTCGCCGGTTCCGTCATGGCATCGGATGCCTTCTTCCCGTTCCGGGACGGAATCGACACGGCAGCCGAGGCGGGCATCACGGCCGTGATCCACCCCGGAGGCTCCATGCGGGATCAGGAGGTGATCGATGCCGCAAACGAGCACGGTATCGCGATGGTCCTGACCGGCATCCGCCATTTCCGTCACTAAACCCAACGCCCCATGACGCCCTGGTACGCCTGGATGGATTCATTGCCGTCTTTCCCGGCACTGTGGGCGTGGGTGATTCTGGTTATCGCCGTCGTTTCACTGCCGGCAGCATTCGCTCTTTGGTCTACCATCAAATATGCGCGCCGAACCTTGGCGACGCAGGAGCAGCAACTGCAGAGACAGGCCGCGGACATGGTCGACCTGCGGCAGGAACGCGAGTCAGCACAGCACCTGGCTCAGGCCCTGTCGGTCGATCTTGCCGGGCACCAGGCAACGTTGGCCGGTATGGAGCGTCGCCTGAACGAGTTGCAGCAGGAGCGCCACGCCGCTGAACGAAGAATCGAGACACTCCAACAGCAGACGCGCGATGGCGAGCGTCAACTGGCTGAACTGCAGGAACGTCTGGCCCAGGAGCGTCATTCCAGTGAAGAGAAACTTGCCCTGCTCGAACAGGCCAAGAATCAATTCCAACAGGCCTTCCAGGCGCTCTCGGCGGATGCGCTCCGGGCCAACAACGAATCCTTCCTCAAGCTGGCCAAGGAAAATCTGAGCCAGTTTCAGACGGCCGCCACCCAGGATCTCGCGCAGCGCCAGGCCGCCATTGGCCAAATAACCCAGCCTATTCGTGAACGTCTTGAACAGTTCGACCAGAAATTGGGCCTACTCGAACAGGTTCGTACCACGGCCTATGGTGCACTTCAGCAACAGATCAACGATCTCCTGCAGATTCATCTCCCACAGCTGCATCGGGAAACGGCGGATCTCGTCAAGGCGTTACGACAGCCCAGTGCCCGGGGACGCTGGGGCGAAGTACAGCTCAAACGGGTGGTCGAACTCGCCGGGATGCTGGCCCATTGTGATTTCGAGGAGCAGGTGTCCGAGTCGACGGAAGCGGGGCGGCTCCGCCCGGACATGATCGTGCATCTGCCGGGAGGGCGGCGCATCGTCGTTGATGCCAAAGCCCCGGTCAGCGCCTATCTTCAGGCTATCGAGGCCACGAACGAGATCGACCGCGTCCGTTACCTCAATGATCATGCACAGCAGGTACGTACCCACATCAATCAGCTCAGCAAGAAGGACTATTTCGAACAGTTCGATCCGACGCCCGAATTCGTTGTTCTTTTTGTGCCTGGCGAGGTGTTTTTCTCGGCCGCCCTGATGCAGGATCCGACACTCATCGAGTTCGGTGCAGAAAAGCGGGTCATCCCCGCCAGTCCGACCACCCTGATCGCCCTGCTCAAAGCAGTTTCCTATGGATGGCGTCAGGAAGCGCTGGCCCAGAACGCTCAGGAGATGGCCCAGCTCGGCCGGGAGATCTACGAACGCATCGGTACATTGGCAGAGCACTGGCAACGTCTGGGCAGGAGCCTGGATCAGTCCGTAATGGCGTATAACCAGTCGGTGGGTGCACTGGAGGGGCGCGTCCTGCCCAGCGCCCGGAAATTTCGTGACCTTGGTGCCGTCCATGCCAAACGATCGGATATTCCCGATCTGGCCCCCATCACCACCGAGACGCGCTCACTGACGGCGGCCGAATTCCATCAGAACGGAAGTGACGACGTTTCAAAGTAAGGATGGTCACGCACACGGTGGGACAGTCGCCCCCCGTCCGCAGCTCGACCACCCCTGTCGCTCAGGCAAAGGGATTGAAGACTTCGTCTTTCTGCTTGCGGTGGCGTTTCAGTTCGAAAGCCAGAACCTGGACGATTTCACTTTCGTCGAGTTTTGGCGGAGTAGCGCGCTCCGCAGACTCGGCATCGCGCCGCGCCACTTCTGCAGCAATCGATTCGATGAGCTGCTCGAGCTCAGCAATACTCAAATCCTCTAATTCAGATATCAGTTCTGTTTTCAAGGCAACGTTATCTCTACGATTTAAACTGAATGAAAACGGACCGGCGCCGGGGCGCTGAAACGTTCGGTCCGAATGCGTAAATCCCTGAAATGGGTTGTCACGGAAAGAACCGGGCCGACCTCCACGAGAGAGAGCCCCCGATCCGGCTGCTTTTCATGCACGCCCGTATCTATCCATAGTCGATTTCCCGCGCGCCGAGGTGTATGCAGGGTGTTGTGACCATAAATAACCCACGCGATTCCCTCAACCATCCGGTCGTTATGATCGCCGCGCAATAATGATTGGAATTGACCGCGCCCCCAGAGAATCGATTCGATGGTCGGTTCGTCCCGGGTTTGATCCCAGAACCGCACCTTTTTGATCCGCTCCAGCCGGGCCACGTTTCGACTCCAATCCCAGTCCGGGAGTTCTGCGTGCACGACGCCGACGGCGTCTGGTCCATTGCCGATCTGTATCATCAGTGGAAGCTGGCTGATCAGATTCATGATCTCCGTGATGAAATCGGCCCATTTGTCCTCATTGAGCCCGTCGTAGGCATCCAACAACCACTGCGCTCCGGACTCCTGGAGTCGCGCGCGCGCCATCGGGTCCAATTGACGTCGCGTCAACGCATTTCGATGCAGGCTTAATAATCGTTCGTGATTCCCTGCAACAGAAAAGAACCAGGGCTCCGAGAGCAACCGCAATGTATTCAACGATTCACTGCCCCGATCAATGAGGTCGCCAACGGAAATCACCCGGTCCCGATCCGGTTTGAAGTGATGGTATTCCAGCGCTTTCTCCAGCCGGGTCAGATTCCCATGCAGGTCGCCGACAACAAAATCCCGTCCTTCGGAATTAATTAATAGCTGTTTGAATAATGTCATTAATACGGATTGAGCTTTTCGTTAATTCAGCGCGGGTCGTTCCTCATGGCGAACAACGGGCCTGAACCCCACCCACTCTGAAGCGGGGGGCGGACGATATATCATTAGCAAGTTAAGGGTTTGCCTGAGTATCACCCCTAACCCGGATCTTCGTCAAGAAGTCAATGTGCCGCAAAGAACCTCTATTCTGATAAATCCCGTATAACGTGACTAATCCCCCGATCATAAATTCGTTTTTGCCTCCCGTAGCCAATTGTGATTAAACTGGCGCGGTCTCTTCATAAAACAAAACCATTGAGACAAAAACCCTACGGACTCTGAATATCATCGAGGATAAATCATGTTGAAACTTCGCCTCCCGCGTTTTCTTCTCGCTCTGACGCTGCTCGCGGGCACGCTGTCAGCCCAGGCCGCCATGGCGGATGCCAAAGCCATCGACGCCCTGGGCGGCAACTCCCTTGCCGCGCATCATGTCGTGATCCAGGTTACGGATGAAGATCCGAAGCGTCAGATCGTGCCACTGAACGTCGCCACCAACCTGATGCAGGCATTCGGCACCGACGTGGATGTCGAAGTTGTCGCGCTTGGACCAGGCGTCGGTCTGCTTTTTGCCGACAACCCCAATGCCGCCAAGATCAAAGCCTTGTCTGAACAAGGCGTACGTTTTACAGCCTGCGAGAATTCGTTGAAAAAGGCCGCGGCGAAACTGGGCCACGAACCCGTTCTCAACCCCGTTGCACAAAAGACGCCGTCCGGTATCGTCCGTATCGTGAAACTGGTCGAAGCCGGCTATATTCTCGTGCGCCCCTGAGGATACACCTCCCCGGTTCGCCGTTTCCTAGCGCGGCGGCCTGCCGGGAACACACGCATTCCCATCGAGTCGGCCGCGCGCCGACTTTTTTTTTCCTGTGGCTCCAGTATTCTTAGGTACGGATAACGCTTGCTACAGGATTCCGCCATGACCGTTGCCAAAGAGCCGCCTGCCAACGACCTCACGCCCGAGGATATATCGTCCATCATCCATGAGTTCGGCCGAGATCGACGCGATGATCATCAAGTACGGGCGGTGTATCTTCAGCCGCTCAATGCCTTCGGCCCCCCCAACGTCGGGGTCCTGACCCATGAAGACGCCTTGTCCATTACGATCGCCAGTGTTCCCCTCGATGCGCCGGACGGCTCTGTCGTCGTCTATGACGATGAATGCCCCGAAGGACCACGTTCCCTGTACGGAATAATCGAGACAGTCCGTGCGGCAAGCCGGGCAACGGATCACATTCAGAACATGCGGCTCATTTACATTCACAAGCAGGACGGATCCTCGATTGCATGAGGATACTGTCGACCGTATCCGTGCCGCCCCGCAGACGGATTGATCGCTGCGCCACCAATGAGCGAATGCCCGATGGTTCAATTGCCTGAGTCCGATTACCAGTTTCTTTCTGAAGCGGCCATTGTGGCCGGCGCGGACGAAGTGACCCTACAGCAGCTCCGCGTGATCGCCACGGTCAGTCCCTTTATCGCCCAGAGCCTCAAGACCTTGCCCTGGCTCTGGGTTCAGCTCATTCCCCTGATTTCCAAACCGAATCACGAGCGCGATCTCCGGGCTCGATTTGACGCCTGGTTTGCGACACGTGCTGATGAAGAGTTTGACCGGGCCCTCCGTCAGATCCGACGTATCGAAATGATCCGTATTGCCTGGCGGGATGTCTGTGGTCTGGCTGACACGCAGGAAACGCTTTTTGACCTGTCGCAACTGGCGGACCAAAGTGTTCAGCAAGCGCTACTCTTTCATGAAGCCGCTCTGACGGCCCGTCATGGCAGCCCCCGGGATCACTCGGGCCAAATGCAACGTCTGGTCGTGCTGGGTATGGGTAAGCTCGGTGGGTATGAGCTGAATTACTCCTCGGACATCGATCTCATTTTCGCCTTTGAGCACGAAGGTGAAACGGATGGCGAACGTCCGATTGCCAATAGTCAGTTCTTCATCAAGCTCGGGCAACGCATCATCCGCTCCCTGGATCATGTGACAAGCGACGGTTTCGTCTTTCGGGTCGACATGCGCCTGAGACCCCATGGCGACGAGGGTGCCCTGGCGCTTCCCTTTGATGCCATGGAGCACTACTACGCCACGCTAGGTCGTGAATGGGAGCGTTACGCCTTCATCAAGGCTCGGGTCATCGCAGGGGACTTTGCTGCCGGAGAAACTCTGCTCAACCAACTCAAACCGTTCGTCTATCGAAAGTACCTGGACTTCGGTGCGTTTGCCCAACTTCGGGACATGAAAAAGGCCATCGAAGTGGAAATGACCCGAAAGGGCCTGATCGACAACATCAAGCTTGGGCCAGGAGGCATTCGTGAAGTGGAGTTCATCGGCCAGTTGTTCCAGCTGCTCCGCGGAGGAAGGGAACCGCGTCTGCAGAGCCGGAGTATTCTGAAGACCCTCGATGTTCTGGGAGAGACGCATCAGCTGCCTGCATCGATGATTGCCGAGCTCAAGTCTGGCTATGACTTCCTTCGGCGCACCGAAAACCGGCTTCAGATGCAACACGATCAACAAACCCAATCCCTGCCGATTAAGGACGATGATCGTACCCGTCTGGCCCTGGCGATGGGGTTTGATAGCTGGCAGCACTTTCTCCCGGCCCTCGACGCGCACCGGCACCGCATTCATCGACATTTCGGCGAGATTCTCAAGACCCAGCGCGACGAGCGACGCGACGATGACCCCTTGCTCACTGTGTGGCAGGACGACAGCCTGTCAGATGCACGGGCCATGAATCATCTCGAGCACGAGGGTTTTTCCGACCCACAGGCTGCCCTAGAAACCCTACGCGCCTGGAAACGTGAACACTATGCGCTTGTCAGTGACATCGTCCGCCAGCGCCTCGATGTACTGATACCCAATCTTCTTCACGAAGTTGCAACTGGCGACAATGCCATTTCGACACTTCAGGCTGTCCTGACCCTCATTAGCGCCGTGCTGGGAAGATCAGTTTACCTGGCACTGCTGATCGAGCAACCCCAGGCGCTCCGTCAACTCATTCAACTCTGCTCGGCGAGTCCTTGGATTTCCGATCTTCTGCGACAACACCCCATCCTTCTGGATGAACTTGTCGATCCCGAGGCTTTGTACGTCCAGCCCGACGTGGATGATCTTTGCGCCGAACTCGATGGTCTGTTATCCCGTTTCCCCGAAGACGAGGAGCGACAGTTCGATGAACTGCGCCGTTTCCGTCAACTCTCCGTACTGCGCGTTGCGGCCGCGGACGCCATGGGGGTGCTTCCTGTCATGCGGGTATCCGATCAGCTGACCTGGATCGCAGAAGTTGCACTTCGTGCCGTGCTGAACCGTACCCGGGATAAATTGCAGGAGCGCTATGGCCGCCCGCAGGCTACCACCCCGGAAGGCGTCATCGAACCCGGATTTGCCATCATCGGCTATGGCAAGCTGGGCGGCATCGAACTGGGGTATGGCTCGGATCTGGATCTCGTCTTCCTGCATGACTCGGATGGTGAGGAGACGGTTACCACGGGGCCGCAGGTCATCGATAACAGTCTCTTCTTCGCCCGGATTGCCCAGAAAATCATCCATACCCTGAGCATCAGGACACCGGCGGGCGTACTCTATGAAATTGATACCCGGCTTCGACCGGATGGTGTCGGCGGGCTGCTTGTCTCCAGTCTAAAGGGATTCGCGCAATACCAGCAGGAGCATGCCTGGCTTTGGGAAATCCAGGCTTTGTGTCGTGCCCGTTTCATCTGTGGTCATCCGCCCATCGAATCTGCCTTTACCGCCATTCGGAAAGCCGTGATCTGTACCCCCCGTGACCCGAACATGCTGCGGTCCGAGATTCGTGCGATGCGGGAAAAAATGCGGGCCGAGCAGGATAGCCCCCCGCCCGATCATTTCCATCTCAAACGCGGTGTTGGGGGGATTACGGATATCGAGTTCATCGTTCAATATCTCCTGCTGCGCCATGCACACGCCCACCCGGAGATTATTCGGTTCACGGACAATATTCGTCAGCTGACCGCGCTCATGAACGAGAAGGTCCTGCCAGAAGCCATCGGATCGGCGCTGATTACCGCCTATCAGTCATTGCGCAACGCAACACACCGCCGAACGTTGGCCAACCAGTCCTTGAATGTGCCCATCGCCGATTTCGCGTCCGAACGGGCGACCGTCATGGCCACCTGGCAACATTATTTCACCGACTAGTGTTGCGCAGACTTTCCTAATCTGCGCCCAGGGTGATTCGCACCGGGGCGTGATCGGAAGGTCGCTCCCAGCCGCGCGCCACACGATCAACTTCTGCGTGCAACAAACGCGACCGCAAACCTTCTGATATCAGGACATGATCGATGCGCAGTCCGCGGTCCCGACGAAATCCTGCAGCTCGGTAATCCCACCAAGTATAGTTTGGCTCCGTGGGTTCTATATAGCGCAGTGCATCGGTCAACCCAAGGGACAGCAATTCATTGAAGTGGCCCCGTTCGGTTTCCGTACACAACACTTGGCCGCGGAATGATTCCGGGTCGTAGACATCCGCATCTGTCGGCGCAATGTTGAAATCGCCCATCAGGACAAGTTGGTCATATTCCGCGCGTTCCTGTTTGATCCACGCATGCAGCGCAGCCAACCACCGCAGCTTGTAGGCAAACTTGTCCGAGTTGATGGCTTCGCCATTGACCACATAGACGTTGATCACACGGATCGACCCAAAGGTCGCAGCAATGACACGTCGTTGCGGGTCGTCGAAATCCGGAATATCTGTCACCACATCGGTGGGCGCACCGAGCGCAGCATCGTAGATCAATGCAACACCATTGTAGGTTTTCTGCCCATTGACCAACGCTTCATAACCTAATGACCGAATGGCTTCGACATCCACCGCCTCCGTGGTTTGTTTCAGTTCCTGAAGACCGAGTATCGCTGGACGCCATTCCGCCAACCAGGCCAACACCTGCGGCATCCGGACATTCAACGAGTTTACGTTCCAAGTCGCGATGATCATTGCTTAAAATCTCTAATGGTGAAGGCTAGCCGCGCAGGTAATAGGCGGTCACCCACAAATAAAAACTCACGGCGCTCAACAGCCAGAGGGCATAACCCCAGCGACGATAACGTCCGGCCAATGACGTCTGGTCGAGTGCCGAAATAATGAACGGCCGTCGCTGCGACTCGGGGTTCGACATGGTGTGGATATGTGATTTCTCCACATCCTGTTCTGCAACCTGTTTTTGACGGACGATGTCTTTGGCCGCTTGACGCGCCGCCCGCCACTCCGCCTCGTCGATCACACCGTTTCCGTCCGTATCGAAGGATTTCATTCGGTGAGGATCCTGCTTCCACGATCTAAGAAGATCCCGAACGCTGTCGTCCGCCAGCTGATGCGCATCGTGACGAATGGTTTTGAACCAGCCCAGCACATACAAGGGATCCTGATCGAGAATCAGTTTCTCCGTGTAGCGATAGGGGCCCACGTATTTGTTGGTCCGTATCGCACTGGCATGACTTGGGCGTTCCGTTTCCCCGCGCCAAACCCGGATACGTTCGGGAAAGATGGTCGCCCCATCGGGGTCGACCACGCACTCGCCGCTGCCATCGTCGACCACGATCAGGTGGTCACTGACTTGATGAAAAATCCTGTGCGGCTTTCGATTGCCGATCCAGCCATTGGGCTGACCATCCTGATCAACCGATACTTCAAACCAGACACAAGGGGTTCCAGACAGGGGAGAGACCAGCGGAAATACCCCGGCTTCTCCTTTGGCCGCCCCCTCAATTTCGACATAACCCTGATGCGCTGAGGCAATTCGGGACGTTGCCGTATTCGAAATCCAGTACGCCCGTCGCACAAAAAAAACCCCGGCGCCCATCAGGCCCAGGGTGACAACGACCAGGATGACCAGGTATGCGAGGAAATGATGATCCGATAGCCGCGCCAACCAGTCTGCGTAGAACGCCAGCATGGAGTGAACCCACCTCAGCCAAACAGGCTTTTAATATCGACATCCTTGGTTTCATTGCTTTTGAAATTGAGCAACTTGAAGGCACGGAAACCGAACAGTTGCGCAATCAGCACATCAGGAAACTGCTCGATCCGCACGTTATTGAGATTGACCGCCGCATTGTAGAACTCGCGCCGATCCGCAATCATGTTCTCCAAACCGGAAATCCGTTGCTGGAGGTGCTGGAAGTTTTGGTTGGCCATCAAGTCCGGATACGCCTCCGCCACGGCATAGAACCCGCCCAGCCCACGCTGCAGCAGGTTCTCGGCAGCGCCCAGCGCATCCAGGTCTCCGCGATCCTGCGCATCGCGTACGGCCGAACGCGCCGCCATCACTTTCTGGAGCGTTTCCTGCTCATACTGCATGTATTGCTTGGCCGTTTCGACGAGCTTCGGCAACTCGTCATGGCGCTGCTTGAGCAGGACATCGATGTTCGACCACGCCTGGGACACATTGTGCTTGAGCACGACCAATCCGTTGTACATGATGATCGCCCAAACGATCAGCAGCGCGAAGATAAAGATCATGATGGAAAGTGTGACGCCCATGAGTTGGCTCTCCCTGTTTGCTCGTCTGTGGTGTCTCGTTTCTTGTCGTTAGATGTCGATGTTCGCCGCGGACAAGGCGAATTTTTCGATAAAGTCTCGCCGCGGCTCGACGAGGTCTCCCATGAGAATCGTGAACAACTCGTCGGACGCAATGGCGTCTTCGATCCGCACCTGAAGCAATCGACGGGTGTCCGGGTTCATCGTGGTTTCCCACAACTGATCCGGGTTCATTTCACCCAGACCCTTGTAACGCTGGATACCCAAGCCACGTCGGCCTTCCTGCATCAACCACTCGATGGCCTGCTCGAAATGCGTGATCGGCGCCGATTTTTCACCGCGAATCACGCGCGCGTCCGTACCGATCAACCCTTCCAGCTGAACGGCCAGATCGCCCAGCACCTTGTAATCTGCCGTTGCAAAGAAACTGCTCGGCATCGATGTTTCATGTGAAACACCATGCTGGGTTCGTGTGAAACGGAACGAAGCCGAAGTCTCTTCGTCGCCCGGCTGCCAACTCAAGGCGTAGGCGATCCCCGGGTCGGCAAACTCATTGACCAGGCTCGAGAATCGAGCGACCCAGCTTGAAAACGCCTCGGAGCCGTTCATGTCGTCCATGGCAATCTTGGGCAAATGCAAAATCGCCTTGAGAACGGCCGGATCGTAACGGTGCGCCAGACGGTCGATCACGGCCTGGGCAACCAGATAGGACCGCGAGAGGGTTTCAAGGGCCGCACCGGAAATCAGCGGCGTATCCGCACTGGCCTGAAGCGCCGCATTGTCCAGCGCCAGCTGTAGCAGATACTGGTTCAGGGCCAGGTCATCCTTCAGATACTGCTCCTGCTTGCCTTTCTTCACCTTGTACAACGGCGGCTGAGCGATATAGATATGCCCGCGCTCAACCAGTTCGCGCATTTGACGGTAGAAAAACGTGAGCAGGAGCGTACGGATGTGACTTCCATCCACGTCGGCGTCGGTCATGATGATGATGCGGTGATAGCGCAGCTTGTCCGGGTTGAAATCTTCCCGACCAATGCCGCAGCCCAATGCCGTAATCAGGGTGCCGACTTCCGCGGAGGACAGCATCTTGTCGAAACGGGCCTTCTCGACGTTCAGGATCTTACCTTTCAGCGGCAGAATCGCCTGGGTACGGCGATCACGGCCCTGCTTGGCAGAACCGCCCGCGGAATCACCCTCCACGAGGTAGATTTCGGAGAGCGCCGGGTCCTTCTCCTGGCAGTCGGCCAGCTTGCCGGGCAGGCCGGCGATGTCCAAGGCGCCTTTGCGCCGGGTCATTTCCCGGGCCCGTCGGGCCGCTTCACGCGCACGGGCCGCTTCAATGATCTTGCTGGTGATCAGCCCGGCCTCTGCTGGGTTTTCTTCCAGGAACTCGGCAAGACGCTCGGCGGTCAGGGACTCGACGGCAGACTTCACCTCGGAGGAAACCAGTTTTTCCTTGGTCTGCGAGGAAAACTTAGGATCGGGCACCTTGACCGAGATGACGGCGACCAGGCCTTCACGCCAATCCTCGCCCGAAGTGGCGACCTTGGCCTTCTTCAGAATGCCGGCACGATCCATATAGTCGTTGAGCGTGCGCGTCAGGGCGGCACGGAACCCCGTCAAGTGGGTCCCGCCGTCCTTCTGCGGAATGTTGTTCGTGTAGCAGAAGATGTTTTCCTGATAGCTGTCATTCCATTGCAGCGCCAGTTCCACCTGAACCACGTCGCGCTGGCCGGTGAAGCTCAGTACCTGCTTGTGAATGGCCGTCTTGCCCTTGTTCAGGTGCTCGACGAACGCCTTGATGCCGCCCTCGTAGAAGAAGACATCGGATCGATCGGAAATCTCGTCATGCAGATTGACGCGAATCCCCGAGTTCAGGAACGACAGTTCCCGGAGACGCTTGGCCAGGATGTCGTAATGGAACACCACATCCGAGAAGATGCTCGGGCTGGGACGGAACCGGATGTAGGTACCGGTTTTCTGGGCGGGCGCAACGTCCGTCAACGGCGTCTGCGGCACCCCGAGATGGTAGACCTGACGGTATTCGCGACCGCCACGATAGATCTTGAGCTCAAGCTCGTCGGAAAGGGCGTTGACCACCGACACCCCGACGCCGTGCAAACCGCCGGAGACCTTGTAGCTGTTCTGGTCGAACTTGCCGCCGGCATGCAGCACGGTCATGATGACCTCGGCGGCCGATACGCCTTCCTCGGCATGAATATCGACCGGAATGCCCCGACCATCGTCGAGGACGGAGACGGCACCGTCTGCGTGCATCGTGACCGTAATGGTCGAACAATGTCCGGCCAACGCCTCGTCCACGGCATTGTCGACAACCTCGAAAACCATGTGATGCAGACCGCTGCCGTCATCCGTGTCACCGATATACATGCCGGGCCGCTTGCGAACGGCATCAAGCCCCTTGAGAACCTTGATACTGCTCGAGTCGTAATTCGAATTGTCGCTCATAATCGTTCTATTTCCAGAAGTCGGTTTTCGTCAGCACTAAGGCTCGGAATTATACCACGGAAGCCATTTGACCGCCCTGAACGGTGAATCGCGCATCGAAGTCGAAATCCAAGCGATTCAGCGGGGTAGCCGAGAACAGGCACTGCTGATCGAGGGTGGCGAGGTAGGCGAGCAGGGTGTCGACATGACGCCGATCAAATTCGGAGAACAGATCGTCAAAGACCATCACCGCCGTCTTGCCGCGAAGCTCCTGCCAGAGGCGGGAAACAGCGAGACTCATCAGGGTGGCCATCAACTTCACCTGCCCCCGGGAGGCGGTGCTCTTCGCCGACTGATCGGCCAGCGTAAAGACGAGGTCCGCGCGATGCGGACCGCTCAGGGTCGCACCCAGTTCGTACTCGCGCTGACGTTGCCGAACAAGCGCAGCCTGAAGCTCCTCGCCCACCCTGACCCCCGGGGCATAATGAAAATCGACCATCAGTCGATCGTTGAGCTGAGCGAGGATCCCGGGGACAACACGACGCAAGTGGGCCACCGTTTCCTCGCGCTTTTCGGTCATCAAAGCACTGTACTGCACGAACAGGGCATCCCAGGGCTCAGTGGACTCCCGACGACGCAGGGCGGCATTCCGCTGTTTCAGAACACGAGCGAACTGACCGTATAGGCTGAAAAAATCCGGGTAGAGATAAAACGCGGCGCGATCGAGAAATTTCCGTCGAATATCCGGCGCCCCGACAATCAATTCGTCGGAATGGGGATGCAATGCCAATACGGGCACATGCTCGACAAATGCACTGACGCGCGCGACATCCGTCTGGTCCCGGCGCATACGCACATGGCTCTTGCAACGTTCGATACCCAGGGAATGGCTGATCGACTCGTCGGATACGCTGGCCCGAACCGTGGCACAGGATGCCCCGTGCGCAATGAGATCTGCGGCATTCGGGGTCCGGAAGGAGCGCGCACTTCCCAAAAAATAGATGGCCTCGAGAATACTGGTTTTACCGGCGCCGTTATCGCCGGTCAGCAGATTGAACCGGGGCGAGAGTGCACAATCGGTCACATCCAGATTTCTGAAGTCCCGAATGGAGATCGAAGTCAGACAGGCCAACAGCGATCACAGCTTCATCGGCATCAGCACGTAACGAGTCACGACCGGGCCGTCGACCGTGGGGCAGATCAAGACGCTGGCATCCGGCGATTCCAGATAGATGGCAATATCCGCGGAATCGATCACGGCGATGATATTCAGCATGTAGCTGATATTGAAGGATATCTTCAGGTCATCCGCGGTATATTGAACGGCCATGGCCTCACGGGATGACTCGTGCTCGGCATTGTTGGACTCAATGACCAGTTCATTCTGCGACAGATGGAAATACGCCCCGGCAAAGCGCTCGTTGGACAGGATGGAAGCGCGGAGCAACACCTGACGGAGATCCGCCTTGGCCGCGATGAGGGTCTTGCTGTTGTTCTTGGGAATGACGCGATTGTAGTCCGGGTACTTGCCATCGATCAGCTTGCTGATCAGACGGTTCTGGCCAATGGTCAGGGAAATCTGACTGTCGCCGAGGGCCAGTTCGATGGGTGCGTTTCGCGCCGGGTCCAGTGACTTCAACAACTCCAGAATCATCTTGCGCGGAATGATCGCCTGACGGTCCTGATCGACCGGGTTTTCCTGGCGAATCTGCGCGTAGGCCAATCGATGGCCATCCGTGGCCACGGCCACGATTTCGTCGGAACGAACTTCCAGCAGGAGTCCATTCAGAAAATAGCGAACATCCTGTTGGGCCATCGAAAACTGGGTCTTGTCGATCAGGTCATGCAGTTCCTTCTCGCCCAAGGTCAGGGTGTTGCGGTACGCGGCCTCCTCGGTCATCAGCGGGAAATCCTGGGCGTCGATGGTCGCCAGACGGAATTTGCCGGTCCCGATATCGATGACGAACCACTGGTCTTCGATCGAGAAGGAAATTTCGGCATCAGCCGCAGCAGACTTGATGATGTCCGCCAGTTTCCGGGCATTGACCGTGACCTTGCCTTCCTCCTGTATCTGCACGTCGATCCGTGTAGAAAGCTGGATTTCCAGATCGGTAGTGACCAGCATCAATTGGCCTGCCCGCGCATCGAGCAACACATTGCTCAACACCTGCATGGTCTGGCGCTTCTCGACACCACCCAATACCTGACTGATTGCTGCATGAATGCTTTCACGACCCGCTATTAAGCGCATTATTCTTCCCTCGATGTCCCGCCGCAGATGGCGATATGCAGTTTATACGTTCAACGTGTGTCTCAGTAAGTTGTAGTCGTCGTTCAACTTGGTCTCGGTTTCGCGCAACTCTTCGATTTTCTTGCAGGCGTGGATAACCGTAGTGTGATCCCGCCCACCGAAGGCCTCGCCGATCTCAGGCAGACTGTGGTTGGTCAGTTCCTTGGCGAGACTCATGGCAATCTGACGGGGACGGGCGATGGACCGCGAACGACGGATACCAGTCAGGTCGGAAACCTTCAGGTTGTAATACTTCGCTACCGTACGCTGGATATTTTCCAGCGTGATCAGCTTCGCCTGGGCGGCAATCAGATCCTTCAGCGCTTCCTTGGTGGACTCCACCGTAATCGGGCGCCCCGTGAATTGGGCCGTGGCGATGACCCGCCGGAGCGCGCCTTCCAGCTCTCGAATGTTCGCGCGGATCCGCTTGGCAATGAAGAAGGCGACATCCGTCGACAGCTGAATCTGGGACTGTTCCGCCTTGCTTTGCAGGATGGCCACCCGTGTTTCCAGATCGGGGGGTTCGACCGCCACCGTGAGCCCCCAGCCGAAACGGGATTTCAAACGCTCCTCCAACCCCTCGATCTCCTTGGGATAGCGATCGCAGGTCATGATGATCTGCTGCCCCTGCTCGATCAGGGCATTGAAGGTATGAAAGAACTCCTCCTGACTGCGATTCTTTCCGGCGAAAAACTGGATGTCGTCAATCAGCAGCGCGTTGACCGACCGATAGAAATTCTTGAACTCCTCGATCGTGTTGTTCTTGATGGAACTGACCATCTGCTGCACATATCGCTCACTGTGCAGATAGACGACACGGGCATTGGGCGAACGTTCGAGGATCGCATTGCCGACCGCCTGCATCAGGTGCGTCTTGCCGAGACCGACCCCGCCATAAATGAAGAGCGGGTTGTAGCCGACGCCGGGGTTCTGAGCGACCTGCTGGGATGCCGCCCGCGCCAACTGGTTGGACTTGCCCTCAACGAAATTGTCGAAATTGAACTTGCTGTTGATGTGGCTGGAAAAGGTCTTGTTGTCCGGAAGCGAGGCTTCGGCACCGCCCGCTTCGTCCGCACCGCCGGAATCGTCGACGCTCGGTTCGATGGAGGACACGCGCGGGGACGGCTGAGCCACCGCCTTCGCTTGTGCACTTCCGACCTGAAGACTGATGACCAGTTCGGGATTCGCGTCGAGCTCACGCGCATAACCGAGAATCTGGCCCTGCAACTTCTGGGCGACCCAATCCAGTACGAAACGATTTGGCGCCCAGAGAATCAGATGATTCGCATCGGCGGATTCCGGCTGAAGCGGCCGGATCCAGGTATTGATCTGCTGCGCCGTCAGGTCCGCAGACAGGCGCTCAACACATCGCTGCCAAAGTTCTAGAGTGTTCGTTGACATAAGACTGAATCAAGCACCTTCCAAAACGAACAGTGTATCATCGAGGCCCCTGTTTCGTGTGACGCAAGCCAGCCCAACGCCCGCCGAATCCCGCTAGAGTCCTTGACAGTCCTTTGTTTTTGCAGTGTAATATTTGGCCTTTTGGTTTGCGGTCCGAAGCTTGTGGCACGGACGCGGACAGGTAACCCGATGAGCATTCGTGCAAGTAACCGACTGATTTTACGGACGACTTGCACGAACCCTGCGGGTAACCGCGCGATGGTTGCATCGCGCCTGACAAACCGTAAAACACTGTCTGCCTAGGATTAAGTCATGAAAAGAACGTTTCAGCCCAGCATCATTCACCGTCAACGCACCCACGGTTTCCGTGCGCGCATGAAAACCCGCGGTGGTCGTGCCGTAATCAACGCACGTCGCGCCAAGGGCCGCAAGCGCCTCGCCGTCTAACGGCTGCAACCATGAACCAAACCGTATTGGCCTCGCCAGCAGGGTTTGGTTTTCCGGTCGAGTCAAGACTGACCCGGCCCGGCGATTTTACGCGCGTCTTTCAATCCGGCAAACGCATCCATTGCGGCTTGTTGATGGCCGTCGCGCATCTCGGCGAAACCCCACGTCCCCGGCTTGGTCTGGCCATCGCAAAACGCCAGATCCACAGAGCGCATGAGCGCAATCGGATCAAGCGCCATGCCCGTGAGCTGTTCCGGGAGAACCAGGGTCGTCTCCCCGGAATCGACATGGTCATCCTTGCGAAGGCCGGCGCAGATCGGCTATCGGCTGCTGAGCTGCGCAGCATGATGATCCTTCTGTTCGACAAGGTGATCACCCGATGCGCTGGCTCCTGATTAAATTCATCCGCGGCTACCAGCTGCTGATCAGCCCCTTTCTGGCCCCCAGCTGCCGGTTCGAACCCACCTGTTCCCACTATGCCCTCGAGGCACTGCGCAAGCACGGCAGCTTGCGGGGCAGTTGGCTGGCCCTGAAACGGATCGGTCGCTGTCATCCTTTCTGCGAAGGGGGTTATGATCCGGTTCCCGAACCGGCATGCTCCTGTCATAAAATGGCGGCAGACTTGTCGGTTCGCAAAAGCGAAACCGGGCACGACACGTCAAACCCACGCGAAAATCGTCCCAACGAGGAACCCGTCTCCCCGTCGTCGGTCGATTATGCAGTGACCCAACCGGCGACTTCCGAACATCGGGACAAACTGGCCAACAAAACACCTTAAATCACTTGAGTCTCTAAGATGGATAATCGTCGACTGATCCTGGTAATTTCCCTCGGCTTCGTACTTCTCCTGCTCTGGCAAGCCTGGACCAAGGATCAAACTGCGCAGCATGCACCAACGGGCACCGCTGCGCCCCAAACCGCCGTACCGGGTATCCCCGATCAGTCGACCGCGAAAGATCTGCCTCAGGCCACCGCTCCGGGCACGCCCGCTGCGAGCAATCCGGCCGCAGAAACCAAAACGGCGGCAACGCAGACCATCACGGTAAAAACCGATGTGCTTGACCTGCACATCAGTACGGTCGGCGGCGTGATCGATCAGGCCGATCTGCTCAAGTACCCCGAGGAACAGGACAAGGCCAAACCCGTCCAGCTGCTGACGGACAGTCAGGGCTTCGTGTATGTCGCCCAGTCCGGCCTGATCGGCGCCAAGGGCGATGTGGCACCGGACCACTACGCGACATTCCAGTCGGCCCGCGATCATTACGAACTGCAACCCGGCCAGAACGAACTCAAGATCCCGCTGACCTGGGAACAGGACGGCATCAAGATCACCAAGACCTATATTCTCAAACGTGGAACCTACGCCATCGGCGTCGAATACAACATCGACAACACCACCGCGAAACCCTGGTCCGCGAGCCAGTATCGTCAGCTCACCCGTCTGGGCGTGACGCCGGGAACCCAACTGGTACATACCTATACGGGCGGGGTTTATGCCGGCGACGTTCCGGGCAGCAAGGATCGACTCGCCTACGAGAAGGTATCCTTCGAGGACATGGCCAAGAACAACCTGTCCAAGGATCTCACGAACGGTTGGGTCGCCATCATCCAGCACTATTTCATGAGCGCCTGGATCCCGGCCAAACCGGATCAGGTCAATCATTTCTATACGCTGAAATCGTCCAAGAACAATCAGGAACTGTATTCGATCGGCATGTCCTCGCCGGTCACCACCGTGGCCGCAGGCAGCACGGCCAAGCTGGATTCCACCCTGTACGTGGGCCCGAAGATCCAGGCCAACCTGGCACCGCTGGCGCAGGGCCTGAACCTCACCATCGACTACGGCATTTTCACGGTCATCGCCGACCCGATCTTCTGGTTGCTGAAGCATTTCCACGAATGGATCGGCAACTGGGGCTGGTCAATCGTACTCGTCACTCTGGTCATCAAGCTCTTCTTCCTGTGGCCGTCCGCGATCAGCTACCGCTCCATGGCGAAGATGCGTGCCGTCACGCCGAAGATGCAGCAGTTGAAGGAACGATTCGGCGACGATCGCCAAAAACTCTCCCAGGAGATGATGAAGCTCTACCAGAAGGAGAAGATCAATCCGCTGGGCGGCTGTCTGCCGATCGTGATCCAGATTCCCGTGTTCATTTCGCTGTACTGGGTACTGGCCGAATCCGTGGAGTTGCGTCAGGCACCGTGGATCCTGTGGATCCACGATCTCTCGCAGAAGGATCCGTACTTCGTGCTGCCGTTGCTCATGGGTATTTCCATGTTCGTGCAGCAGAAACTGAACCCGGCGCCGATGGATCCGATGCAGAAGAAGATCTTCGCCTGGCTGCCCGTCATCTTCACGGTGTTCTTCTCCTTCTTCCCGGCCGGTCTCGTGCTGTACTGGTTCGTGAACAACCTGTTGTCGATCGCCCAGCAGTACATGATCACGCGCCAGATCGAAAAGCAGATGGCGACCGCCGCCGCCAAAGCAGACTGACCCGCTTTGCCTTCTGGGTAGGTCTGGGGAAAAAGACCCCATGCTGAAAAGCCCCGCCGATACCATCGTCGCCATTGCCACCGCGCCCGGAAAGGGCGGGGTCGGCATCATTCGGATATCCGGTCCCGAGGCACATGCCCTGGCCACGCGCATTGTCGGCGAGCTGCCGCCGATCCGCTATGCACGGCATCTGTCGTTCCGGCATCCGGACAGCGGAGAGACCCTCGACGACGGACTCTGTCTTGCCTTCGCCGCGCCGCACTCCTATACGGGCGAAGATATCGTCGAACTTCAGGGACACGGCGGACCTGTCGTCCTCGATACCCTGCTGCAGATCGTGGTGGCGCTTGGGGCACGTCTGGCCCGACCCGGCGAATTCACGGAACGCGCCTTCCTCAACGGTCGTATCGACCTCGCGCAGGCAGAGGCCGTGGCCGATCTCATCGACGCCGGTAGCCAGGCCGCGGCACAGGCGGCTTCACGCGCACTGCAGGGGGCGTTCTCCCAGCGGGTCGACGAAATCACCCGGGCATTGATCGAACTCCGGATGCATATTGAATCCGCCCTGGATTTCCCGGAGGAGGAAATCGATTTTCTGGCGGATACCCGCATCATCGAGAAGAACCGCCGCCTGCGGGAACAGCTCGATACCCTCATGGCTGAAACCAGTCAGGGGGTGTTGCTTCGGGAAGGCATGCGCGTGGCCATCGTCGGTCAGCCGAATGCCGGCAAATCCAGTCTGCTGAATCAGTTGTCCGGCGACGAGCGCGCCATCGTCACCGACATCCCGGGTACCACACGGGATGTCCTGCGTGCCGAGATCCAGATCGACGGCATGCCCGTTCATATCATCGATACGGCCGGACTCCGCCAGAGCGACGATCCGATCGAACAGGAAGGCATTCGCCGCGCCTGGCTGGAAATCCGCGCAGCTGACGCCATCATGCTCATGATCGATGACCGTTACGGCATCACCGAGGCGGATGAACAAACGCTCGCACAACTGCCCACCAAACCGCTGATCCGGATTCGCAACAAGATCGATCTCACCGGACGTTCCGCCGGGCTGGATCCCGAAGATCAGGAAACGATCGGCATCAGTGCAAAAACCGGTGCCGGCATCAGGGAACTGCGTGCCATGTTGCAGCGGATCATGGGCTATCAGGTAAGCGAAGGCGGACAATTCATCGCCCGACGACGACATCTGGATGCCCTTCGTCAGGCACAACAGGAAGTGACCGCCGCCCTACAGGCCCTCGACAAATGGCAGGCAGGAGAACTCGCAGCCGAATCCTTGCGACGGGCACAATTGGCCCTCGACGAAATTACCGGGAAATTCACCGCAGACGACTTGTTGGGCACCATCTTCAGCAGCTTCTGTATCGGCAAATAACCGGCCGCCGTAAACACTGTGGACAATCCTTGAGAAAACTGGGCAGCATTCGGAAACCCGAACTTATCCACACATCGCTCAAAACAATCCACAGCCGAAAAGGGAAATTACCCACCGTCTCGAAAATCGCTAAGCTGAGAGAATATGGAAGGAATTCCGAGTTGCCGATCCAATCGGCTACGCTAATCAACATCACATTAACCAGAAATAAAAACATATCTCTATAGCCACGGCCCGAAAGCGAACAGCCAAAACCCGCGGCACAGGACACGCGCATGAACAACGATACGATTCGATTGACCCAATACAGTCATGGTGCCGGTTGCGGATGCAAGATATCCCCGGCCCTGCTGGATCAGATCCTGGTCAGTGCCTTGACACCGATCACCACAGATCCCCATCTCATCGTCGGCAACGATTCGCGTGACGATGCCGCCGTCTACGATCTGGGCGACGGCAGCGGAATCATCAGCACGACGGACTTTTTCATGCCCATCGTGGATGATCCCTTCACCTTTGGACAGATCGCGGCCACCAACGCGATCAGTGACATTTACGCCATGGGAGGCACGCCGTTGATGGCCATTGCCATCCTCGGATGGCCCATCGACAAACTGGATGCAGCCACCGCGGCACAGGTCGTCGACGGCGGACGTGCTGCCTGTCGGGAAGCAGGAATTCCTCTGGCTGGGGGGCATTCCATCGATGCGCCGGAACCCATCTTCGGTCTGGCCGTGACGGGACGCGTTGCCTTGGATCAACTGAAACGCAATGACACGGCACAAACCGGTGACATCCTGTTTCTTACGAAACCCCTGGGCGTCGGCATCCTCACAACCGCCCAAAAATCCGGCATCCTCGCAACGGAAGATCAGCATCGCGCACCGGAACAGATGTGTCGCATGAATCGCGTCGGTGCCGTCCTGGCACAACAGGACGGCGTCACCGCCATGACGGACGTAACCGGGTTCGGACTGGGTGGCCACCTGCTCGAACTCTGTCGCGGCAGCCAACTGTCCGCGGAAATCGACTTTGACCGGCTACCGGTCATCGAATCCGTACCGAAATACTTGGCACAAAGCCAGATCCCGGGGGGGACGAACCGGAATTTCGCCAGCTATGGCCAGTACATGACGACCATGACCGAACAACAACGTGCCTTGATCTGTGATCCGCAGACTTCGGGCGGCCTGCTGATCGCCGTTCGTCCGGAATCGGCGGAATCGGTCCGACGCTTGCTGATCGAGCACGAGTGTCACGCTGACCCCATCGGCACACTCACAACGCACGAAGCCCAGACGCCCTGGATCCGATTGAAAACAGATGCATCGGATCCTTCATGAACAGCAAACTGCCCACGGAGTCGGATTACGCCCGACTATTCCTGGATCAGCGTCCCCTGCTTGATGTCCGCGCACCCGTCGAGTTTTCCGAAGGGGCATTCCCCTACGCCACCAACATTCCGTTGCTATCCGACGAGGAACGACGCCTCGTGGGCATCGCCTACAAGCAACAAGGTCAGGAAGCCGCCATCGCACGGGGTTATCAGCTCGTGGATGAACCGGAAAAGCAGCGACGTATCGAACAGTGGACCGCATACATCGCAGCCCATCCCGATGCCTTGCTGTACTGTTTTCGCGGTGGGCTTCGTTCTCGACTGACGCAACGCATGCTGGCAGAGGAAGCGGGAATCGAAATCCCCAGGATCGTCGGTGGCTACAAGCGACTGCGTCGTTTTCTCATCGATCAGATGAATCAGAATGCCCCCCAGGCGGTATTGATTCGGCTCGGTGGAAGAACCGGTGTCGGCAAGACGGAATTCCTGCACACGATTTCCCGATCCATCGATCTGGAGGGTCTGGCCAAGCACAAGGGATCGGCATTCGGCCGCGAAGTGGAGCCGCAACCGCCACAGATCAGTATCGATAACGAACTGTCGATCGCCTTGATGCGTTTCATGGTGGAAGACGCAACCGCGCCCGTCCTGATCGAGGATGAAAGTGCCAAGATTGGGGGTCGTCGAATCGTCGAACCGCTCTGGCATGCCATGGTCAAGGCACCGCTGATCGTGCTGGAGTCCACGTTGGACGAACGGATCGAACAGGCACTCAACGACTATGTATTGCGCATGCTGAGCGATTATCGTCGGGTCATGCCCGATGAGGCATCTGCACAACATGCGCTGCGGGAACACATCGTGGATGCCCTGAATCGCGTGCAGAAACGGTTGGGTGGCGTGCGGCATCAGGCCTTTCTGGGGCTTGCCAACGAAGCGCTCACCGAATTTTACGAGCAGCGGGCACTTGGCGGTCTCAGACAACTCATCAGCAAGTTGCTGCAGGAATATTACGATCCGATGTACGACTATCAATTAAGCAAGAAGCAGGGACATGTCCTGTTTTCAGGCGATCGGACGGAAGTAACGAACTGGTTGATGGAACGCGGATTTTCGAGCACGTCGACCGATCGATCCATCTGATGACTTCATTTCTGGTGGTACTCGAGCATCTTATTCGGCAAATGACGGGATAACGCGTCCTGAAACTGTGGATAAAAGAAAAAGGCCATGTTATCCACAATACACACAATATTATCCACAACCCTGAATGGGAATCGCAAACAAGGATGTATTTGGACAATCATTTCATCTGTAAGGAAAAATCCGGGTTTTCATCCAAAATGCCCACGCTAACTATCAACACGATCAACTGAATAAAACATCTTTCTATGAATCACGATTCAAAACCCGGTACGCAAAAGGACACCTTGTTCGAGCAGATTCGCGAACCCGGCAGTTTCAGTTTCAACGAGGAAGTCGCTGCCGTCTTTCCCGACATGATCGAACGATCGGTACCCGGTTATGATTTTTGCCTGAAGACGATTACCGCAACGGCCAAAAATCGGGTTCGACCGAATAGCCAGGTCTATGACCTGGGATGTTCACTCGGGTCAATTACCATGGCCATTCGTGCCGGTGTGGTTGCTGCAGGACTCGTCGACCGGAATGTCGTGATCCATGCCGTGGATTCATCGGATGCAATGATTCATCGGGCTAGAACTCATATTTCGGCATTCCGCCCGCTGGTGGACATTCAGCTCCATTGCCAGGACATGACCCAGACCCCCATCGAGAACGCCTCTCTGGTAGTGCTCGCCTATACCCTGCAGTTCCTCCGACCGGAACAACGCTCGGAGCTGATCCGAAAAATCCACGACGGTCTCAATCCTGGTGGCGCCTTGCTTCTGATCGAAAAGACTCATGAAACGGATTCGCCTATGCAGGAATTTCAGACCGAACTGCACCACGAATTCAAACGCATCAACGGTTATTCCGAACTGGAGATCGCGCAGAAACGACAGGCGCTGGAAAACGTGCTCATCACCGAAACCGAAGACGAACACGCGCAACGTCTGGTCGATGCCGGTTTCAGGCACATCGGCCTGATCGCCAAGCACTACAACTTCTCAACCTGGGTGGCGATACGGGACTGATCATGACGATGCACACCGACCATCGGTTCAATTTTGCCCAGCGTCGGAAGCTGGGTCGTGTGGCCACCCAGATCGATCGCTTTGTCGAATCGGTACGGGCATCAGGTCGGGAAACCCTGACGCAATGGATGCTGCCGCAGCTCCGCGTATTCGATGAACTGAATCACGGGCATTGGTCGCAGTGGCTGCAGACCGTCAATGACCTGCCCGAGCCGGATCCACAGGCGAACGTGCAACTCGATCGATCCGCCATCGAGGCGGCCGGCGTCTTGGCCATTTCCACAAGTGCGCTCGAACAGCAACTTGCCGCGTTATCACCCTGGCGCAAAGGGCCATTTTCCCTTTATGGCGTGGATGTCGATACGGAGTGGCGGTCGGATTTCAAATGGGATCGATTGAAGGATCATCTTGCCGATCTTCACGGGCGACTCGTGCTCGATGTCGGTACCGGCAGTGGCTACCACCTGTGGCGCATGTTGGGTGCGGGTGCCGAATTCGCGGTGGGCGTGGAACCCACTTTGGCGTTCGTGGCGCAGTTCCACGCCGTGGCCCATCTTCTGAATGAAGCCCGGGCAACCCTCTTGCCCGTGACGCTGGAACAACTGGACCGGGCGCCGCTGTTCGATACCGTTTTTTCGATGGGCGTGCTTTATCACCGCCGCGATCCCCTGGGGCATTTGCGGGAACTGCAGGAATGTCTGCGTCCCGGCGGCGAACTGGTCCTGGAAACCCTCGTGATCGAAGGGGACGGGCAACAGGTACTCACCCCTTATGATCGTTACGCGGCCATGCGCAATGTCTGGTTTATCCCCAGCGTGCCGCTTTTGACGACCTGGTTGACCCGCCTGGGTTACCGTCGTATCCGTCTGGTGAATCAGGAACCGACGTCCCTCGAAGAACAGCGCGCGACCCGTTGGACGGATTTCCGGCAATCCCTGGTCGATTTTCTGGATCCGGAGGATCGAAGCAGGACGATCGAAGGCTATCCCGCACCGCTGCGGGCCATTCTGATTGCCGAAAAACCCGAGGTGTGATCGGGTCGGTTCAGTCGTCGACGGATTCCGATTGAACCGTGCCCAACGGCAATGCCAGGGTTTCCTTGACTTCCTCCATGACGATATAGCTTTTGGATTCCTGGGCGCCCGGCAATGCCAACAGAATCTCGCCCAGCAATTTCCGGTAATCCGTCATCTTCGGAATACGGGCCTTGATCAGATAATCGAATTCGCCCGAAACGAGATGACATTCCAGAATACTCGGCAGCTTGAGAATTTCTTTCTTGAAACTCTCGAAAATAACGCCGGATTTGGCGGAAAGCTTGATTTCGACGAAAACCAGGAGCGAGAGTTCGAGGGCTTGGGGATTCAGTCGTGCCTGATAGCCGAGAATGACGCCCTCTTTCTCCAGTCGCTTAACGCGTTCGCCGCAGGGCGTTACGGACAGTCCAACTTGATCGGCCAGATCCGTGATGGAAATTCGGGCATCCTCCTGCAGGATGGCCAGAATCCGACGGTCGATCTTGTCCAGTTCACGAATCGAATGAGTGCGGATGCGCATCGTAATGATCCTTTTTCGGTGCAGATGTTTTTTAGTTAAAAATTCATGTATTGAACAAAAATATATAAATTTCATCTGTAAAACTACAGATATATGGATAATTCAATTTCATCGGTTGAATAAAATTTCTCTCTGACGTTAGATTCGAAGCGGAACTGGGGAGGTACTTTATGCGCGTAGTCGTACTGGGTAGCGGGGTGGTTGGTGTAACCAGCGCCTATTATCTTGCCCGGAGCGGGTTCGAGGTAACCGTGCTCGATCGACAGCCGACGGCAGCCATGGAAACCAGTTTCGCCAATGCCGGGCAGGTATCGCCGGGCTATTCAGCGCCCTGGGCTGCACCGGGCATTCCGATGAAAGCGGCTAAATGGCTGTTCCAGCGGCACGCGCCACTTGCCATCCGACCGGATGGCAGTTTGTGGCAATTGCAGTGGATGGCCAAAATGCTGCGCAACTGCACCAGCGAACGGTATGCCGTCAACAAATCCCGCATGGTGCGCCTGGCAGAACACAGCCGCGATTGCCTACGCGATCTGCGTAACGAAACCGGAATCGACTACGAACAACGGACCCGAGGTACGCTCCAGTTGTTTCGCACGCAAAAGCAGTTCGATTCGGCGGCCAAGGACATTGCCGTACTGGAAGAATGCGGCGTCTCTTATGCCTTGCTGGACCAGGCCGGCTGCGTCGACGCCGAACCGGGCCTGAATTCCGTTCGTGAAAAAATCGTGGGTGGCTTGCGTCTGCCAGGCGATGAAACCGGCGATTGCCAGATGTTTACCACATCTCTGGAACAGGAAGCCCGCAAGCTCGGCGTGACGTTCCGCTACAACGTTTCGATTGCCCGATTGCGGGCGGCGAACGGCCGCATCATCGGCGTGGAAACGACCAACGGGGAACTGATCGAGGCCGATCAATTCGTGGTTGCCCTCGGTAGCTATTCGCGGCCGATGCTGAAGGCCCTGGCCATCGACATTCCCGTGTATCCGGTCAAGGGATACTCTCTGACCGTGCCGATCATCAACGACGCCGCGGCACCGGTTTCCACGATCATGGATGAAACCTACAAGGTGGCGATCACCCGTTTCAAGGATCGTATCCGCCTCGGCGGCATGGCCGAATTGGCCGGTTTCGATCTCAGCCTCAATCCCCGTCGGCGCGAAACGCTGGAAATGGTGCTGGGCGATCTGTTCCCGGAGGGCGGCAATCCTGCCTATGGTCAGTTCTGGACGGGCTTGCGGCCGATGACGCCGGACGGAACGCCCATCATCGGCGCGACGCATCTCGACAATTTGTGGCTCAATACCGGACACGGAACATTGGGCTGGACGATGTCCTGCGGCTCAGCCCAGGTCCTGTCGGATCTGCTGGCCGGCCGGCCCACACAGATTGCGGCCGATGACCTGGCGTTGTCCCGTTATCATCACGCGGGCGGCCCGGCGGCGAAGCCCGCCCAACTGGTTGTGGGGGCCTGATCCGATGGGGCGCCCATTGACGGCACGGATTCGCCTGGATGCATTCCGACATAACTATCGTTTGGCCAAGGCTAGCCACGGCGGCCGTGCGCTCGCGGTCGTGAAGGCCAACGCCTACGGGCATGGCGCCGTTCGTTGCGCGCAGGCGATCGCCGACGAAGCGGACGGGTTTGCGGTGGCGTCGATCGAGGAGGCGCTGACGCTCCGGGCAGCGGGTATCTCGGCACCCATCCTGCTGCTGGAGGGATTTTTTGAAACCGCCGAGCTGCCCGATATCCAGGCGCATGATCTCTGGATCGTGGTTCATCAGCACTGGCAGGTCGAGGCGCTGATGGCGACGGCATTGTCACGGCCAGTGACCGTTTGGCTGAAAATGGATAGCGGGATGCATCGCGTGGGCATCGAGCCGGAACGTTATCAGGCTGTCTACGCGCGGCTGAAAAGCCATCCGCAGGTTGCGGATATCGTGCTGATGAGTCATTTTTCCCGCGCGGATGAGGCGGGTTCCACGTACCTGCCGCGGCAACTCAAAATCTTCCATGAGTCGATTGCCGGTATTTCCGCACCGATCAGTCTGTCCAATTCCGCAGCCGTACTGGGATGGTCGGCGGCGCATGCCGATTGGGCGAGACCCGGTATCATGCTGTACGGGCCTGACCCGTTCGTTGGTCAGATGGATGAACCGGGCGAACCGTTGAGCGCCCGATTGCGACCGGTGATGCAGCTCGAAGGCGCTTTGATTTCGGTTCGGACCATCGCCCCGGGAGAGCCCGTGGGCTACGGGGGGATGTTCGTCTCGGATCGTGCCACGCGCGTCGGCGTCGTGTCCTGCGGCTATGCCGACGGGTATCCCCGGACGGCGCCGACCGGAACACCCGTGGCGGTGGATGGGCAACTGACCCGCCTGATTGGCAGGGTTTCCATGGATATGCTGACCGTCGATCTGACGGACCTGCCCAAGGCCGAGATCGGGAGCCGCGTTGAACTCTGGGGCGATCAGGTTCCGGTGAATGAGGTGGCATCCCGGGTCGGAACCATCGCCTATGAATTGTTGTGTAACGTGAAACGTGCCCGATTTGTGTATTCGGACACCTCGTATTGATTCAGGAGAAAACATGAAGCAGATCCAAACCCCGAACGCGCCGGCGGCCATCGGACCCTATTCTCAGGCGATCCAGGTCGGCGATATGTTGTTCACGTCCGGACAGATTCCGTTGCGTGCGGACGGTTCGCTCGTCGAAGGCGGTATCGAGGTACAGACCCAGCAGGTACTCGATAACCTGCGTGCCGTGATCGAAGCGGCGGGTGGTTCCCTGTCCCGGGTTGTGAAAACGACGGTATTCCTCAAGGATCTGCAGGATTTCGTCGCCATGAACGGCATCTACGAAGCCGCCTTTGGCGATCACCGTCCCGCCCGTTCTGCGGTACAGGTCGCGCGATTGCCGCGGGATGTCCTGGTGGAAATCGAAGCCATCGTTTCGCTGGTCTGAGTTCGCGGGAAGCGTTTGGCAGCCAAAGGCCTGATTGGTCGAATTTTCACAATAGAACACCCCGTGCTTTCCCCTCACGTTTTCCGATTGGCAGGTCGTGCGGCGGTCGATCAGACTGCCCATCGGTGCGCTGCAGCCGAAATCGATGAGCGCGCGGGTCCAGGCGCGGGTCCAGGCCCGAGACCATGACGCAATCAGGCCGGATCGACTGGCGAACCATCGTTGCGCTCAATGTCGTTTCCATTTTTTCCCAACTGGGCCAATTCGGCATCGGCTTCGTGGTCCTGCCTGTCTGGTTGGCGCAGCATGGATTGAATGCGACGGAGCTGGGCATCCTTGTTTCCGCACAATGGTTCGGGATGCTGGTGGGGCTTGCCATTGCTCCGCGGTTCAACACTCGGTTTGGCCATATCAAGGTCGTTTCCCTCGGTTTGCTGGTGGCGATCGTCGCCTTTGCAGCCATGGCGACGATCGGCCAACCGATCTGGCTTGTCTCCGCTTTTCTCATCGGATTGGGGATGGGGTTGCGCTGGATCGGTCTGGAGCCCTGGCTGTACCGGATTGCTCCGGCCGAAGGACGCGGTCGGCTGGTTGGATTTCATGAAACGCTGATTGGCATTGCGCCCATCGTCGCTCCGCTGATGACGAATTGGGTGGGCATCACGGGCGTCGCCCCGTTGCTGCTGGGGATCCTGTTCACCGCGCTGGCATTCATTCCCCTTGCCATCGCCGGGCCCGCCCCCACCGCTTCTGCCGAAGAACCCGGTCGGACCCAACGAGGCGTGATCTCGCTGCGCAACGTCGTGTTGGTTCTTGGCGTGGCCTCGGCAATGATCGGCGGGCTGACCGAAGCGGCATTTTCCGGGTTGTTTCCCATTTTTGGCGCCGGCCGCGAACTCAGTGCGGCGCATATGGTTTCCCTGCTGTCCTATTTCGGCCTGGGCGGCCTGCTGCTGCAATATCTGACGGGCTGGCTCGCCGATCACCGCGGCCTGATCTTTGCACTACTGACGAATGCCGCCCTCACGATCCTGATGGCGGTCCTGACCAGTTTTCCCCTGGGTTTCGGTGGATTGGCCTTCACGTTCTTCTTCCTGGGGGGCACGATCACGGCCTTTCTGACCCTGGCGCTGGTCGCCGCCACCCAGGCGGGACATGGCGATCTCTCGGTGACGGTCCGACTCATTTCCATGGCCTACACGGGGAGCGCGATCTTCGGACCGATGCTGGCGGGCGCACTCATGAAATCCCTGTCCAGCGAAGCGCTGATCTGGCTGCTGGGGGCACTGGCCCTCGTGCTGGCCGGATTCGTACTGCTCATGGGGCGACGGCAGCGCACGACGACACGTTGAGCCGATGTGCGTGGGGAAAGATCACGATCGGGTTTCGGGCGGTCAGTCCGTGGTCAATGCGGTCAGGCAGCCGTCGAGGACTTCGAGCAGTTTTTCGATATCCAGCGGACGGGTTTCGGGACAGACCAGCATCATGTTGTGGAAGGGTGTCAGCAGGACGCCGCGATTCAGCAGATAGAGATGAATGGCGTGTTCCAGTGCATCATGCTGGGCCGCACGGGCTTCTCGGGCATTGGTGGGTGCGGTGCCGCAAAACTGGAGTTCCAGGCGGGCGCCGATCCGCGTGATGCACCAGGACAGACCATGACGCGCCAGCAGGGCGTTCAGCGCGACCTCCAGTTCGGCCGCCAACCCCAACATATGTTCGTAGGCTGTCGGGGTCGCGACTTCCGTCAGGGTGGCGTGCATGGCCGCCAGGGTCATCATGTTGCCGGACAGGGTGGTACCCACGCCGGAATGACCCGGTGGGGCTGCATCTTTGGCTGCCTCCATGCGTTGGGCGAGTGCCTCGCTGAAGCCATAGGCCGCCGCGGGCAGGCCACCCGCGATGGGCTTGCCGAATACGATGAAATCCGGTGCGATGCCCGCCTGCCGTGCCCAACCCCCGCGACCGCTGGAAATGGTATGGGTTTCGTCGAGGATCAGCAGACTGCCGTAGCGTTGGGTCAGTGTCCGCAGACCTTCGATGAAACCGGGTGTGGGCGGCACCATGCCGCAATTGGTCAGTGCCGGTTCGGTGAGCACGCAGGCGATATCACCACCGGCCAATTCGCGTTCCACGGCAGCGAGGTCGTTGAAGTCCACGGCGACGGTGTATCGGCCCAGGTCGACGGTTTGTCCGAGCAGGCTCGCACGGCTGACCGTCCTTCCGTCGGATACGTCGACGAGCGTATCGTCCACCGTACCGTGGTAGCACCCATCGAAAACCAGAACCTTGTTCCGCCCTGTGACGGCACGGGCCCAGCGCAGGACAAAGCGATTGGCGTCAGTCGCCGTGGTGGCGATCTGCCAGTAGGGCAGGCCAAACTGCTCGCTCAGCGCAGCGCCGACATCCGGGGTGTTGACGGCCGGCAGCATCGTGGTGAATCCCTGGCGGGCCTGCCGCTCCAGTGCCCGGGCGACGGGTTCCGGACTATGGCCGAACATGGCGCCGGTATCGCCCAGGCAGAAATCCGTGTATTCGATGCCGTCGGCACAGGTGAAGTGGGCGCCCCGTGCCGAACGGACGAACAGGGGGGTGGGTGTGCCCCAGTCGTTCATCCAGTGCATGGGCACACCATAGAGAAAATGTCGTCGTGCGGTATCGGCCAGGTCGGCCGAAGACGGGTGCAGTTGCACATACCGCTGCTGTTCGTGCTTGAGGAGCCGCTCGGCCCGGAGATTCATTGCGTCATCGATTACGTTCATACTTGACCCGCCGGATGCCCACAAATGGCACCATTGATTTATTCAAAATGGCTCTATAAGAAAGGCCATTATCTGGGTAGTATGCGACCTAACCAAACGTTTTGCATCACCATTTTTTGTTCGTTGCCGATGCGGACTATCGCATGTGTCGGAAGTCTGAATCACGACGAATCCACCAGTGGAGTAACACCATGAATCATGCGTTTGCCTACCTCTCGGCCGGTGGCTTTCTGGGCTTGCCGATTACGCCCGACGCGCCGTCGGCGCAGGAATCCGGCAAGCCGTTCGCCCTGGCAGGCATTACCTGGGATTGCAGCGTGACCAATCGACCCGGTGCACGCCTCGGACCCACGGCGATTCGTCAATCAAGCCGGATGCTGTGTGATGCGACGCATCCGCTGTTCGACACCACGCCGTTGGACGAGATGGTGGATCTGGGCGATCTGCCCCTGCCGAACACAAGCCTGGAAACGATGCGTGCGGCACTCATGCCCCAGGTCGCTGCCCTGCTCGATCGTCACGAAATGGTCTGGCTCGGGGGCGACCATTCCATCACGCTGCCCCTGCTGCGTGCCTATCATGCGCATCTGGGACAACCGCTGGCCTGCATCCATTTTGATGCGCACTGCGATACCTGGACCGACCATTTCGGCGAACCCTCAGGTCATGGCACCTGGGTCTACGAGGCCTTCAGCGAAGGATTGGTGATCCCGGAGGGTTTCGTACAGGTCGGCATCCGCTCCTCGGGTGAGCGGGACGCGCGCGAGTTCGTGAACGATCAGGGTGGGCATATCTATACCGCCCGCGAACTGCGAGGTCGTGACGGCGCGGCCTTGCAGGACGTGATCGATGCGGTGCGCGAACGCATGGCGAAACTCGGCCATCCGCCCGTCTACCTCAGTTTCGATATCGACGTGTTCGATCCCGCTTTCGCCCCGGGCACCGGGACGCCGGAGCCGGGTGGGCTGACGACTGCCCAGGCCATGACGTTGCTGGAGGGCTGGCACGATCTCAATTGGGCGGGCATGGATCTCGTCGAGGTCGCCCCGCCCTACGACTACTCGGAACTGACCAGCAATGCGGCGTCGACCATGATCTGGACCTGGTTATGCGGCCGTCTCGCCGCGCGCCAAACTGCCTAACCCACGCGCCCACTGATCGGCCACTGATCGGCCACGGAACGGCCACTGAACGGAAATCGATATGCTTGCCCGCGAACAGAAGCTGATCCAGAACTCCTACTACACGGCATCGGCCCATGCCCATGCCATTCACCCGCCGCTCGATGGCGACGCGGAAGCGGACGTCTGTATTGTCGGTGCCGGTCTGGCAGGCCTGTCGGCCGCAATCGAACTCGCGGATCGCGGTTATTCGGTGATTGTGCTCGAGGCGGAAACCGTCGGATGGGGCGCAAGCGGCAGGAATGGCGGCCAGATCATTGCCGGTCTGGCCTGCGATCAGTCCGTCATCGAGAAGTCCCTGGGGTTCGATGCCGCCAAACAGGCCTGGGATATCACGATCGAGGCGCTTGATCTGGTGCGGGAACGGGTCAAGCGGTTTGATATCGACTGCGATCTGGTGGATGGTTTTCTTGGCGTGGCGGTCGGGGCCCGCAAGGGCGCGGCCCTCCGGGACTGGTACGAGACCATGGCCAAACGCTATCAGTACGATACCGATGCCGAATGGATCGAGTCGGAGAATCTGCATCGCTGGATCGACAGTCCGCGCTTTCATAGCGGTTACCACGACCGGCGATCCGGGCACCTGCATCCGCTGAACTACACCTTGGGACTGGCCCGGGCGGCCCAGGCACTGGGCGTGCGCATCTGCGAACATACCCCGGCACGGACGCTGAGCCGAGGCGAGCCGGCCGTGCTCACGACCGACAGGGGCAGCGTCAAGGCGCGCTATGTCGTTCTGGCCGGCAACATCTACCTCCCGGAAGTAGCCCCTAAAATGGCCCCCAAACTCGCCCGGCGAATCATGCCGGTCGGCACCTATATCGTGGGGACCGAACCCCTGGACCCCGCATTGGTTTCCCAATTGATTCCGACGAAATCGGCGGTATGCGATTCGAATTTCGTGCTCGACTACTTCCGGTTTTCCGCCGACAACCGGATGTTGTTCGGCGGCCGCGTGAGCTACAGCACCATGACCCCGCCCAATCTCAAGGAAGACATGCGCAAGCGGATGGCGCTGGTATTCCCCCTGCTCGCCGAAGCCAAGGTCACCTATGCCTGGGGCGGCTTTGTGGACATCACCATGAACCGCGCGCCGGATTTCGGCCGAATTGCGCCGAACGTCTATTACCTTCAGGGATTCTCCGGCCATGGCGTGGCACTGACCGGTATGGCCGGAAAAATGGTGGCGGAAGCCATTGCCGGCCAGGCGGAGCGTCTGGATCTCATGGCCCGCATTCCGCATCACGATTTCTTTGGCGGCAAGCTCCTGCGCACGCCTGCCCTGGTCCTGGGCATGGCCTGGTATCGGCTAAGGGACGCGCTGGGCTGATCGCGCCGATCGGCACCGGTCGCGTCGGGCCGAGTTGTTCAGTCTAGCTGCTCAGTCTAGCTGCTCAGTGCGGCCTGGATGACGTCGGCCAGTATTCGGCCATAGGGCGTGATGCGCTCGGTTGCGGCATAGGCATAGCCGACGATCAGTCCCTTTTCGCGTTTTTCGCCCACGCCGTAAAGTGAGAGCGGGTATACCCGCAAACCCTGTTCTGCTGCCAGTTCCGCGACGCGGACATCGTCGCAGTGGGCCGGCAATTCCACCACGAGATGCAGACCCGAACCCGCGGGCGGCAACCGCGCACCCACGGTGGCGACCGGTGCCAGGACCTTCTGCAGCAACTGTCGCCGTTCCTTGTAGATTTGCCGCAATCGCCGGATATGGGTCGAGAAATGGCCCTCCTCGATGAACTCGGCCAGCGCCGCTTGGATGACCACTTGCCCGGGCCGCTGCAGTTCGTACAACCCGCGTTTGAAGCTGTCGGCCAGATCCGGGGGAACGACGATATAGCCGAGCTTGATGCCGGGGTACATCACCTTGGAAAACGTACCCATGTACAGCACGCAGCCATTCTGATCCATGCCTTGCAGGGAAGAAAGCGGCCGCCCTTCGAAGCGGAACTCGCTGTCGTAGTCATCCTCCAGAATCCAGGCACCGCGGCTCGCCGCATAGTCCAGAAGAAGGCGACGGCGGCCGTAGCTCATCACGACCCCTTTCGGATACTGATGGGATGGGGTGGTGTAGATCAGGCGCGGCGGCCGGCGGAAGTCGCGATTGCCCGGCGCCATGCCTTCGTCATCGACAGGCACCGGGTGCAGATCCAGTCCATTCACCTCCAGCACCCGGCGCGCCCCCCAGTAGCAGGGGCTTTCCACCCAGACCCGATCGCCGACATCGGTCAACATGCGCGCGCAGAGATCGATGGATTGCTGCGTACCGGACGTGATCAGCACCTGTTCGACCGTCAGATTGACCGTACGGGACATGCGCAGGTAATTGGCGATGGCGCGACGCAGGGGCAAATGGCCCCCGGCATGGCCGTAATCGAGATAGGCCGGCTGGGGATCGCGCCACTGCCGGTTCAGCAGGCGTCGCCAGAGTCGCGTCGGAAACGCCGAGAAATCATCCTCGCCCGGTGTGAATGGCTGGACTTCATGACTGGGCTGATCGACCGGCCCTGCGGCCATTGTGCCCCGCCGGGAGAGGATGGCGGGCCGTTTGGCAGCCTCCTGGCCGCCCTGAGCCTGAGCCTCGTCCAGGACCAGGAAACTCTCGGGCAGCGTATCGGCAACCCGGGTACCACTGCCCACCTGCGACACGACATAGCCCTCTTCGTGCAATTGCTCGAAGGCGGCCAGCAGCGTATTGCGCGACAAATCCAGGTCCTGGGCAAGACTTCGGGTCGAGGGCAAGCGCGTGCCTGGCGTGAGGTGCTCATTGGCGATGGCGCGGCGAATCGATTCGTAGACCCGGCGATGCGCGGGCATTCGGGGCGGGAATCGGCCTTGCTTGAGCTCGGTGCGCAACCAGTCCGAGATGGTCAGTGATTCCAAAATGGTCATCCCCCCGGATAAGTGGTTCCATGCAGATTCTTTAATTGGCTCTTGCTGGTTTGCCAAATTGAGACAAGAATAAACCCATTCATTGATAAGTTGCAAAAAATATTTTTGTAAAACAATGTCTTAGTTGTGTGCGTTTTTTGGTTCCACTTTGGTGCTTTGATAGTTCATAGTTGAGCCTCCCTTAGGGCCAATCATCGACGCGGCAACAATCAAGACAATTGCTCAAAAAGGATGTCCGATTCATGGGTCAAAACCGTCAACCTGTCGTTCTGCTGGCTGCGGATTATCGGCAGATCGATAAGCAGTCCTTCCATGTGGCCGGGGGCAAGTACGTGGCCGCCGTCGCCAAGGCCGTACCCGCGTTGCCACTCATCGCACCGGCGCTGGGTGCCGACAGTGATATCGAATCCCTGCTGGCCTGCGCCGACGGCATCCTCCTGCCGGGCGCGGTGTCGAACGTGCACCCGTCGCATTTCGATCAGGACGTCCTGAATCCGGCATTACCGCTCGATCCGGCGCGGGATGGCCTGACCTTGCGGCTGATCGGCGCGGCGGTCGAGGCGGGCGTACCCCTGCTGGGCATTTGCCGGGGCTTTCAGGAAATCAACGTGGCGTTCGGCGGCAGCCTGCATCAGGCGGTTCACGAGCAGCCGGGCATGGCGGATCACCGGGAGCCCGACAGCCCCGAACAGAGCGAGCAATACGCCCAAGTCCATCCGGTGACGACGGTGCCCGGTGGTCTGCTGGCGGAAATCACCGGCTGCAGCGAATTCATGGTCAACTCCCTGCATGGCCAGGGCATTGATCGACTGGGTGCCGGGCTCGTCGCCGAAGCCCATGCGCCCGACGGTCTTATCGAGGCCGTACGAATCGCCGGGGCCAAGTCTTTTGCCCTGGCGGTGCAGTGGCACCCCGAGTGGAACGTGCTGAATACCCCGCCCTATCTGGCAATATTCCGTGCCTTCGGCGATGCGTGCCGCGCCCGGGTCGCGCAGCGTGAAGCATGAGCCGAATGAATCATCGAACTCTTGGAGCGTTCAAATGACCGACCGTAGAAACTTTTCCCATCGCGACATGGATCAGTGGCTTGCCGAGCGCAGTGTCACGGAAATCGAATGCCTGGTGCCCGATCTCACCGGCGTGGCGCGCGGCAAGATCCTGCCGCGAGAGAAGTTCACCGAGGAACGGGCCATGCGCCTGCCCGAGCAGGTGCTCGGGGTGACGGTGACGGGCGAAGCGCCGGCAAACCACAGCGGGTACGACAACGTCTTCGGTTTCACCGACAAGGACATGGTGCTGGTACCGGACCCGGGCACGGTGCGGCTCGTGCCCTGGGCCGCGGATCCGACCGCCCAGGTCATCATGGATTGCCTGTTCCACGACGGATCTCCCGTGGATTTCGCCCCGCGCAACGTCCTGCGCAAGGTCACCGATCTGTACAAGCAGATGGGTTGGACGCCGATCGTGGCACCGGAACTCGAGTTCTACCTGCTGGCGCGCAATACCGATCCGAACCAGCCGCTGGTCCCGCCGATCGGCCGCAGCGGCCGCGCCGAGACCAGCCGTCAGCTCTACAGCATCGATGCCGTGAACGAATTCGACCCGCTGTTCGAGGACATCTACGAATACTGCGACATCATGGGGCTGGAACTCGATACGCTGATCCACGAATTCGGCGCAGGTCAGATGGAAATCAACTTCCTGCACGACGAACCCATGATCCTCGCCGACAAGGTGTTCTTCTTCAAACGCACCCTGCGCGAAGTGGCGCTGCGTCACAACATGTATGCCACGTTCATGGCCAAGCCCATGGCCCACGAGCCGGGATCGGCCATGCACATCCACCAAAGCGTGCTGGATACCAAGACGGGGCTGAACATCTTCAGCAATCCGGATGGGACCGAGTCCCCGCTGTTCCAGCACTACATCGCCGGGCTGCAAAAGTACCTGCCATCGGCGATGGCGTTGCTGGCGCCCTACGTCAACTCCTATCGCCGGGTCGTCCGCGGCGGCGCCGCGCCCATCAATATCGAATGGGGCTACGACAACCGTACCGTCGGGATCCGGGTGCCCATTTCGGACGCCGAGGCGCGCCGCGTCGAGAACCGCGTGGTGGGCGCAGACGCCAACCCGTATCTGGCGATGGCCGTTACCCTGGCCTGCGGTTACCTCGGCATCAAGGAACAGCTGACGCCCAGTGCCGTCACGACGGGGAGTGCCTACGACGCGAATTACCAGTTACCGCGCGGTCTGTCCGAGGCGTTGCGCATGCTGGATGCCTCCCTGCCATTGCGCGAAGTGCTCGGGGACAACTTCATCGACGTCTACGTCGCCGTGAAGGAAACCGAGCATGAGGAATTCATGCGGGTCATCAGTCCCTGGGAACGCGAGCATCTGTTGATGCACGTGTGACGTGAACAGCCATGAATCAGACGACGAACGAGGAGAACACCATGTCGCTAACCACCCGTGAAGTACAGGCCCTGGACTCGGCACACTACATGCATCCCTTTACGGATCATCAATCGCTGGCGGGCAAGGGTGCACGGGTCATCACCCGTGGGAAAGGCGTCTATGTCTGGGATTCCGAGGACAACGAGATATTCGATGGCATGTCCGGATTGTGGTGTGTCAACGTGGGCTACGGGCGCCAGGAACTGGTGGAAGCGGCCGCGCGCCAGATGGAAGTGCTCCCGTATTACAACAGTTTCTTCCAGACGACGAACCTTCCGGCGGCCCAACTGGCAGAGCGCATCGTCGGCCTAGCAGGCGCGCGTTTTTCCCATGTGTTCTTCAGCTCCTCCGGTTCGGAATCCAACGATACCAATGTGCGTCTCGTGCGCCATTATTGGGCAACGCTTGGTCAACCGGAGCGCAATGTCATCATCAGCCGGAAGAATGCCTATCACGGCTCGACCGTCTGCGGCGCCGCCCTGGGCGGCATGTCGGGCATGCATGCGCAGGGTGGTCCGATGGTGCCGGGGATCGAGCATATCCAGCAGCCCTATCACTTCGAGCTGGCACCGGACATGGATCGGGATGCCTTCGGTATCGAGGCGGCCGGCTGGCTGGAGCAGAAGATTCTGGCGGTCGGTCCCGAGAAGGTGGCAGCCTTCATTGGCGAGCCGGTCCAAGGGGCGGGCGGCGTGATCATCCCGCCGAAAACCTATTGGCCGGAGATTCAGCGGATCTGCGACAAGTACGGGATCCTGCTGATCTGCGACGAGGTGATCTGCGGCTTCGGACGTCTCGGCGCCTGGTTCAGCGCCGAAATGATGGGCGCGAAGCCGGATCTGATCACCTTTGCCAAGGGCGTCACTTCGGGGTATATACCGCTCGGCGGCGTCGTGGTCGGCAAGCGGGTGGCCGATGTCGTGATCGGACAGGGGGGCGAATTCAATCATGGCTACACCTATTCCGGTCACCCGGTGGCCTGTGCGGTGGCGTTGGCCAATCTCGATATCATCGAGCGCGAGGGGCTGGTGGATCGGGTGCGCGAGGAAACGGGCCCCTATCTGGCCGAACAGTTCGCCGCGTTGTCCGAGCATCCCCTGGTCGCCGGCGCGGAAACGTTCGGCATGGTGGGCGGCCTCGTGCTGATGAAGGACAAGGCAAGCAGGACGCCCTTCGATTCGTCGTTGGAAGTTGGCATGATTTGCCGGGATCATTGCTTCGCCAACGGGCTGGTGATGCGGGCCGTGGGTGACCGGATGATCATCGCGCCACCGTTGGTCTGCACCAAATCGGACATCGATGAACTGATCAAGCGGGTACGCATTTGCCTGGATGCGACCCTGAAGGACATACAGTCGCGAGGCTGGATGGATGCAGGCCACTCGGCGGGGTGACTGCATGATTGTTAAACGCGCGTAATCGGATCGCAGAGGTTTGTCGGAAACGGCCAGCGGATGTGACCCATGGTTGGATGTGTTGGTTGAATTTATCGAATCTTGCTTAATGAACCTGAAGGAGAACTTCGCATGAAATCACTGTTCAAGAAACAATTGCTCGGCGGGATGGCCGTCGTCGCGTTCGCCGCGGGCCTGGCGCCGATCGCCAGTGCGGAAGAGGAAAAGGTCCTCAACATCTACAACTGGTCCGATTACATCGCACCGGACACCATTTCGAATTTCGAAAAGGAAACCGGCATCAAGGTCCACTACGACAACTACGACAGCAACGAAACGCTGCATGCCAAGCTGGTTGCCGGCCACACCGGCTACGACATCGTCGTACCCTCCGCCAACTGGGCCGAACTTCAGATCAAGGGCGGTCTGTTCCAGAAGCTCGACAAGAGCAAGCTGCCGAACTGGAAGCACATCGATCCGACCATTCTCGAAAAACTGGCCGCCGTCGATCCGGGCAACCAGCATCTCGTGAACTGGCTGTGGGGCTACACCACCGTCGGTATCAACGTCGACAAGGTCAAGAAGGCACTGGGCGACACGCCGATGCCGAAGAGCGCCTGGGATCTGATCTTCGATCCGAAGTATGCGAGCAAGCTGAAGTCCTGCGGCATTTCCGTTCTGGACTCCGCCTATGAAGTGCTGCCGGCAGCGCTGCATTCCATGAACATGAATCCGTTCTCCAACAAGAAGTCCGATTACGAGGCGGCCTTCAAGAAAATCGAGAAGATCCGTCCGTACATCAAGGAATTCTCCTCTTCCAGCTACATCGACGATCTGGCCAACGGTTCCCTGTGCGTGTCTCTCGGCTGGTCCGGCGACATGAGCCAGTCCGCGCAGCGTGCCGTCGACAGCAAGAACGGTCAGAAAATCCAGGTCCTGATTCCGGAAAACGGTGGTCTGGCCTTCTTCGACAGCATGGCGATTCCGGCCGATGCCCCGCACCCGGAAAACGCGCTCAAGTGGATGAACTACATTCTCCAGCCGAAGGTCGACGCGTCTCTGACCAATGCGGTTCTGTACGCCAACCCGAACAAGGATTCGCTGCCGTATGTCGATCCGAGCGTAGCCAACAACAAGACTGTCTTCCTGTCTGAGGAAAACCTGAAGAAACTGGTGACCCCGAAGGCCGTCAACAGCGAAACCCGTCGTCTGATGACCCGCCTGTACACCAAGTTCAAGACAGGTTCTTGATCTAGTCCACTCGCTCCGCGCCGATCCTGCGCGGAGCGCTTCTCGATCCAAAGGGCAGGTGTTTGCCCATTGGATCGAGAAGAAGAACCCCCCATGAGGAGATTGGTATGGCGCCGGTAACAGCCAATACGGACCCCGATGTTTTGTTGCGAATCGAAGGTGTCAGCAAGGTTTTCGACGGTGTCGTCAAGGCCGTCGACAATGTCTCGTTGACCGTTCCCAAGGGCAAGATCTACGCCCTCGTCGGCAGCTCGGGCTGCGGCAAATCGACCCTGTTGCGGATGCTGGCCGGATTCGAGACCCCGACCAGCGGTCGGATTTACCTGTCGGGTCAGGATATTACCGATCTGACGCCGTACCAGCGTCCGGTCAACATGATGTTCCAGTCCTATGCGCTGTTTCCGCACCTGAGCGTTTGGGACAACGTGGCCTTCGGCCTGCGGCGCGACGGCCTTCGCAAGGGCGAACTCGCCGAGCGCGTCGATGCCATGCTCAATCTGGTCCAGCTGTCCAAATATGGCAAGCGCAAGCCGCATCAGTTGTCGGGCGGTCAGCAACAGCGCGTCGCCCTGGCACGGAGCCTGGCGAAACGCCCGACCCTGCTTCTGCTCGACGAACCACTGGGCGCTCTGGACAAGAAGCTCCGGGAAACCACGCAGTTCGAACTCGTGAACATCATCGAGCAGGTCGGCGTGACCTGCGTGCTGGTGACGCACGATCAGGAAGAGGCCATGACCATGGCCTGCAGCATTGCGGTCATGGACGAAGGCTCGCTCCTGCAGGTCGGTACGCCGGACGAGATCTACGAAACGCCCAATAGCCGTTTTGTCGCCAGCTTCATCGGCAACGTGAACATCTTCGAGGGCACCGTGGTCGAGGACGAGCCCGACCACATTACCGTGCGCTGTGCGGAATGCATGCATTACGTCGGTCATGGCATTACCGGCTCGCCCGGCATGGAGGTCGCCGTGGTACTGCGTCCCGAGAAAATCCAGCTGACCCGGGAGCGGCCGGCGGACGAATACAATTGGTGCGCCGGCGAGGTGGTCGAGATCGCCTATTTCGGGGCGCATTCCACCTATCACATCAAGTTGCCCACGGGCATGATCCTCAAGGTGCAGCAGTCCAATCTGACGCGGAAGGCGGCGGATGACCTGACCTGGGGCGATCATGTGTACGCCCATTGGACCCGCGACGCCATGGTCGTTCTGACCGAGTAAGGGGGAGATCATGCGCGCTAGTACCGTACTATCCCGGTTCCGTAATCTGTTCACGGCACGCACGCTGGTGATCGGCGTGCCGATGGTGTGGCTGTTCGCCCTGGCTGCCCTGCCGTTGCTGATCGTGCTGGACATCAGTCTGGCCCACATGAACATCACGTCGGTATCGAGCCTCTGGCAGTGGTCCGACGACGAGCTGACGCTGAAATTCAATTTCGGCAACTACCTGTACCTGGGTGACGATTCCCTCTACTTCAACACGTACTTGTCCTCGGTGAAGTACGCCGCGATGACGACGCTGTACTGTCTGGCGCTGGGGTATCCGTTCGCCTATTTCATCGCCCGGGCACCGTCCCATCTGCGGCCGATGCTGCTGATGCTGGTCATGCTGCCGTTCTGGACCTCGTTCCTGCTGCGCATCTACGCCTGGAAGGCGCTGCTGGCGGACAACGGCGTGGTGAACACCACCCTCATGAACCTGGGCTGGCTCGCGACGCCGATCCACATGATGCATACCTCGTTCTCGCTGACCATTGGCATGGTGTACGCCTATCTGCCCTTCATGGTGCTGCCGCTCTATGCAACGTTGGTGAAGCTGGACGAAAGGCTGCTCGAGGCATCGGCGGATCTCGGTGCGAGCCCGCTGAAAACCTTCTGGCTGGTGACGGTACCGCTCTCCAAGCGCGGCATCATCGCCGGGTCCCTACTGGTGTTCATTCCGGCCTTCGGCGAATACGTGATTCCCGAGCTGCTCGGCGGCGCGAGGACGCTCATGATCGCCCGGGTCCTGTGGGACGAGTTCTTCAGCAACAACGATTGGCCGATGGCGTCTGCCGTGACCATCGTGATGATTCTGCTCATCATCGTGCCAATGGCCTTGTTCAATCGCTACAACGATGAAACCAAGGTCGGAGAAAAGTCATGAAAAACCTGTTTGGTCGATCCTGGCTGATCGCCGTATTCATCTTCCTGTACATCCCCATCGTCACGCTGGTCGTTTATTCGTTCAACGACTCGCGCCTGAGTACGGTGTGGACGGGGTTTACCTTCAAGTGGTACGTGGATGCCGCCCATGATCGAGAACTGATCGACGGTCTCATCATCTCGCTCAAACTGGCCTTCATGAGTGGGATCCTGTCGGTGATTTTCGGGACCTTCACGGCATTCGTGCTCGTCCGTTATGGTCGGTTCAAGGGGCGGACCCTGTTGTCCTCCATGGCGAATGCGCCGCTGGTGATGCCGGACGTGATCGTGGGCATCTCGCTGCTGCTGATGCTGGTGGCGCTGCAGAAGTGGCTGGGCTTTCCGGAACGGGGCATCCCCACGATTCTGCTGGGTCATGCGCTGATCGGTACGTCCTTCGCCACCGTGGTGATTATTTCCCGACTGCGGGAAATCGATCGCCGATTGGAAGAGGCCGCCATGGACCTGGGTTGCAAACCGTTCCAGGTATTCATGCTGGTCACGTTGCCCCTGATCGCATCGGCGCTGGTGTCGGCCTTCCTGTTGACCTTTACGCTGTCGTTCGATGACGTAGTGGTCGCGGCGTTCCTGTCCGGCCCGGGTTCGACGACCTTGCCGCTGGTGATCTTCTCCCGGGCGCGGTTGGGGCTGGACCCTTCGATCAATGCGGTCGCCACGATCATCATCGTCGTGGTGAGCATCGGGGTCATCGCCTCCAGCCTGTATCAGCTGCGATCGCAGAAAAGACGCCAGCGTGAAATCTCCGAAGCATACGGACAGTCGTCGCGAAGCTGATCCGAAGCGGACGCGCATCGAGCGACACAGAATAGACGGGCCGCCCCCCAAATGTCCGGGGGACGGAAAAAACAACCACAAGATCCGTTTGACGACCTGGGGGTTCCCAGGTTGCGGGATGTTCACATCCCGATTTCATGAAAACCGACAGCGAGCCTGCGTGCGACGCTGACAGCAATACTGGAGAAGTTATGTCGATCCCATTGAATCATCCCGCGCTCCTCAAGCAAGGCGTTGCCTGGCTGGCGGGCGAATGGGTCGGCGCGGATTCCGGCGCCACCCTGACGATCAAGAACCCGGCTACGGGGGCCACGATTGCCGAAGCCCCCCTGATGGGACGAGCGGAAACGGAGCGTGCCATCGCTGCCGCGGCCGTCGCGCAAAAGCAATGGCGTGCCCTGACGGCCAAGGAGCGCTCGGCGCGGCTGAAGACCTGGTTTGCCTTGATCATGCAGCATCAGGACGATCTGGCGCGGATTCTCACCGCCGAGCAGGGCAAGCCTCTGGCGGAAGCGCGCGGCGAAATCGCCTACGGCGCCAGCTTTATCGAGTGGTTTGCCGAGGAGGCCAAGCGGGTCTACGGCGAGGTGATCCCCGCGCCGCAGGGCGATCGGCGCCTCGTGGTCCTGAAGCAGCCGATCGGCGTGACGGCGGCCATCACCCCCTGGAATTTCCCCACCGCGATGATCACCCGCAAGGCGGCACCGGCCCTGGCAGCCGGTTGTTCGATGATCGTGAAGCCGGCCGAACAGACACCGCTATCGGCCTTCGCACTGGCCGTCCTGGCCGAGGAAGCCGGTATCCCGGGCGGCGTGTTCCAGGTAATCACCGGCGATCCGGTACAGATCGGCGGCGCCATCTGCGAGAGCCCGGTGGTGACCAAGCTCTCCTTCACCGGTTCGACCGAGGTTGGCCGGATCCTGATGCGCCAGAGTGCGGACACCATCAAGAAGCTGTCGCTGGAACTGGGCGGCAACGCGCCATTCATCGTGTTCGACGATGCGGATCTGGATGCCGCCGTGGAAGGCGCCATCGCCAGCAAATACCGCAATGCCGGCCAGACCTGCGTCTGCGCCAACCGACTGTTCGTGCAGGACGGCGTGTTCGATGCCTTCGCCCAGAAACTGGCCGATCGCGTCGCTGAACTCCAGGTGGGTGACGGCTTTGCCGAAGGCGTCACCCAAGGCCCGCTCATCGACGCGGCGGCCCTGGCGAAAGTGGAAAGTCACGTGGGCGACGCGATCGCCAAGGGCGCGCGTCTGGTCACCGGCGGCAAGCCTCATGCGTTGGGCGGCACGTTCTACGAGCCGACGGTGCTGGCCGACGTCAGCCCGGAAGCCATGGTGTTCCGCGAGGAGACCTTCGGACCGGTCGCCCCGCTGTTCCGCTTCAAGACCGATGATGAAGTGATCGAACTGGCCAACCGCACCGAGTTCGGATTGGCCTCGTACTTCTTCAGCCGCGACATCGGTCGGATCTGGCGGGTCGCAGAGGCCCTCGAGTACGGCATGGTCGGTGTGAATACCGGCATCTTCTCCAACGAGGTGGCGCCCTTCGGTGGTGTGAAGCAATCCGGTCTCGGCCGCGAGGGTTCGCATCACGGGATCGATGAATACCTGGAAATCAAATATGTCGCGATGGCCGGTTTGTCCTAGCGGCCGGTAATCTCAGCCGGCCATCGGGCCGGCCCTAACCTGAAGCTTTCATGAAAAATCCATGAAGCTGAGCAGCGCGCAACAGCGCAGAAAACACGAGGTGATGAAATGAACACGATCGATTGGCATGCCCGCGCAGCGGCATTGACGGTAGACGGTCGCGCATGGATCGACGGACAACGCGTGGCAGCCGCCGACGGCGGCACGTTCGAGAGTATTTCCCCGGTCGACGGCCGCAAGCTGGCGGACGTGGCGCGGTGTCGGGCGGCGGATGTGGATCGCGCCGTCGCCTCGGCCCGGGCGGCCTTCGAGGATCGGCGCTGGGCAGGCCTGTCGCCGGGGGATCGGAAGCGCACGATGATCCGGTTTGCCGACCTCGTCATGGCTCACCGGGAAGAACTGGCGCTGCTGGAAACCCTGGACATGGGCAAGCCGATTTCGGCCAGCATGGCGACGGACGTGCCCGCGACGGCCAATACCCTGCGCTGGTACGGCGAGGCGATCGATAAAGTCTACGACGAAATCGCGCCGACCCACGGCGACACGCTGGCGCTGATCACCCGCGAGCCCATGGGCGTCGTGGCGGCCATCGTGCCCTGGAACTATCCCCTGCTGATGGCTTCCTGGAAAATCGCCCCGGCCCTGGCGGCGGGTAACAGCGTGATTCTCAAGCCCTCGGAAAAATCGCCGCTGACGGCGCTGCGCCTGGGCGAACTGGCTCTGGAGGCCGGCATTCCGGTCGGGGTGCTGAACGTGGTGCCGGGGTTCGGTCCCGAGGCGGGTTCGCCCCTGGCCCTGCATGGTGATGTGGACTGCATCGCCTTCACCGGTTCGACGGCTGTGGGCAAGAAGATCCAGGTCATGGCGGGCGAGAGCAACCTCAAGCGGGCTTGGTGCGAGCTGGGTGGCAAGTCGCCCAACATCGTGTTCGCCGACTGCCCGGATCTGGATCGCGCCGTCGCCGCGGCGGCCGGGTCGATCTTCTACAACCAGGGCGAGAGCTGCAATGCGCCGTCCCGCCTGCTGGTCGAGCGATCGATCCGCGACGAATTCGTCGAGAAACTGAAGCAGTATTCGCCGAACCACATGCCGGGCGATCCCCTTGATCCGGACACGAAGATGGGCGCGCTGGTCGACCAGGTCCAGATGGAGAACGTGCTTCGGTACATCGAGTCGGGCAAGAGCCAGGGTGCCACGCTCTGCTGCGGCGGCGAGCGCGTCCGCACGGAAACCGGCGGATTCTACGTGGCACCGACCATCTTCGACGGCGTGACCAACGAGATGATCATCGCCAGCGAGGAAATCTTCGGGCCGGTTCTGTCGATCATCACCTTCGATACCGAGGAAGAGGCCATCCGCATCGCCAACGACACGAGCTACGGTCTGGCCGCCGCCGTGTGGACCCGCGACATTTCCCGCGCCCATCTCGTGGCGCGCGCCTTGCGGGCGGGCACGGTGCACGTGAATTGTTACGACGAGGACGACATCACCGTGCCGTTCGGCGGCTACAAGCAGTCCGGCAACGGTCGCGACAAGTCATTGCACGCGCTGGAAAAGTACACCGAACTCAAAACGACCTGGATCAGCCTCGCCTGAACCGGCGGGAAAGGAAGATGACATGAGCCAAGAACAATCCACGCCCATCAACAACGCCAGTCTGCATGAGCGGCGGCTCGCCGCCACGCCCCGCGGGGTCGGCGTCATGGCCGGCTTCTACGTCGATCGGGCCTTGAACGCCGAGGTCTGGGACATCGAGGGCAATCGCTACATCGATTTCGCCGGCGGCATCGCCGTACTGAACACCGGGCACCGGCACCCGGCGCTCGTGGCTGCGATCGAGGATCAGCTCAAGCGCTTCACCCACACCTGCTATCAGGTGCTGCCCTATGAAAGTTACGTGCGACTGGCCGAGCGTATCAATGCATTGACGCCGGGCGATCATGCCAAGAAGACCGCGTTCTTCTCCAGCGGTGCCGAGGCGGTCGAGAATGCGGTGAAAATCGCTCGCGCCCATACCGGACGCCCGGGTCTGATCGCGTTTTCCGGCGGCTTTCACGGTCGGACGATGATGGGCTGTGCCCTGACGGGCAAGGTCGTGCCCTACAAGGTCGGTTTTGGGCCGTTCCCCTCCGAGGTGTATCACCTGCCGTTCCCGATGGATGTGCACGGCGTGACGGTCGCGGATTCGCTGAATGCGCTACAGACCTTGTTCAAGGCCGACATCGAAGCGAAGCGGGTGGCCGCGATCATCATCGAACCGGTGCAGGGCGAAGGCGGGTTCTACGTCGCGCCGCCGGAACTGCTGCGCGGCCTGCGTCAGGTCTGCGACGAGCACGGCATCCTGCTGATCTTCGACGAGGTGCAGACCGGTTTTGGCCGTACCGGCAAGCTGTTCGCGACCGAGCACTATGACGTACTGCCGGACATCATGACCCTAGCCAAGAGCATGGCGGGCGGCATGACGTTGTCCGCCGTCTGCGGCAAGGCCGAGGTGATGGATGCGCCGGCGCCGGGCGGGCTCGGCGGCACTTATGCCGGCAATCCGCTGGCGATCGCCGCCGCGCATGCCGTGATCGATGTCATGGAACAGGAACAGCTGGTGGCCCGTGCCAATCGGCTGGGCGAAAAGTTGACGGCACGCCTGACCGCCGCCCAGGCCAACGTGCCCGCCCTGAAGGAAGTGCGCGGACTGGGTTCGATGATCGCCGCCGAGTTCTTCGATCCGGCCACCGGAGCACCTTCACCCGATGCCGTCAAACGGGTTCAGCAGGCGGCGCTCAAGGCCGGCCTGATTCTTCTCAGCTGCGGCGTGTACGGTAACGTGGTGCGGTTCCTCTATCCGCTGACAATCGAAGATGCGGTGTTCGACGAGGCGCTGGACATTCTCGACCGCGCGCTGGCCGAGGCCTGATCATGAGTACCTCGTTGGAACGTGTTTCCGAGACGGCGGTGGCCGAGGCCCACCAACGCATGGCGGCTGCGGGCGTGCATACCGTAATTGCCCAGTTCGTCGACATCCACGGCGCGGCAAAGGGGACCTACATACCGCTAGCCCACCTGGCGGATATCGTCTCGCCGGGTGCCGGATTCGGCTCGCCGTCCATCGACGGGACCGGTCTGCCGCGTCATGGCCCCCGCGCCGAGTTCTATGGTCGCGGCGATCTTTCGACCCTGAAGGCGCTGCCCTGGATGCCGGGGTATGCCCGCATCGTCTGCGAGGGCGAGGTCCTCGACGAACCCCATGACTGGTGCGCGCGTTACCTGCTGCGTCGTCAGTTGGCGCGATTGGCCGAGCGCGGCTGGACCCTGAACGTCGGTATCGAACCGGAGTTCTGTCTCTTCCATCAGGATGCCGCCGGGCGACCGGTGCCGGCCGATCCGGCGGATGCGCTGGATAAACCGTCCTACGATCTCAAGGTCATGGCGCGGGTCAGCGACGTGCTGCACCGGATGATGCAGGATCTGGAAACCTGCGGGTTCGACGTCTTCCAGATCGATCACGAGGACGCCAGCGGTCAATTCGAACTCAACTATCACTACAGCGATGCGCTCACGGCCGCCGATCGGTTCGTGCTGTTCAAGATGGCGGCGCATCACATCGCCGAGGATGCAGGGCTGATCTTCAGCATGATGCCCAAGCCCTTCGCCGACCGACCCGGCAACGGCCTGCACCTGCATCTGTCGTTACGGGACGAGACGGGGCGGGCGGTGATGGCGGATGCCGACGATTCCCATGGCCTCTCCGAAACGGGCCGGCAGTGCGTCGCGGGGCTCCTTGCCCACGCGCGGGCACTGACGGCATTCCACGCGCCCAGCGTGAATTCCTACAAGCGGCTGGTGGTGGGGCGATCCCGTTCCGGCACGAGCTGGGCGCCGGCGCACATCGCCTGGGGCGACAACAACCGCACCTCGGTGCTCCGTACGACCGGCGGGCGGGTCGAATTCCGACTGACGGACGGTAGTTGCAACATCTATCTGGCACTGGCTTCCGCCATCGCCGCCATGCTGGATGGCGTCACGCAGGGCATGCAAGCGCCCGCCCCCAACGACGAGGATCTCTACGCCTGGCCCGACGCGCAGTTTGCCGAGCGGGGCGTGGCGACCCTGCCGCAAACGCTGGGCGATGCTTTGGATGCGCTGGCAGCGGACGACGTGCTTGTCGGCGCGCTGGGGGCGGCATTCGTCGGCGGATTCATCGACACCATGCGCATGGTCTGGGTCGACTATTGCCGGTCGGTCAGCGACTGGGAATATCAGCGCTACCTGACCTGGCCGTAAGGGCCTGACGGGAAGACGATGAAAGCATCCCTGTACTGGCTCTATCTGGGCATCGCCATCGTCACCGAGGTCATCGGCACCAGTGCGCTCAAATCGGCGGAAGGCTTCACGCGTTTCTGGCCCTCCGTGCTGGTGGTCGTCAGCTATGCCCTGTCGTTCTATCTCCTCTCCCTCACGCTGAAGACCATTCCGGTCGGTGTGGTCTATGCCGTCTGGTCGGGGGTCGGCATGGTGCTGCTTGCCATAATCGGCGCCGTCTTCTTCAAGCAGATGCTGGATACACCGGCCATGGTCGGCATCGGCCTGATTCTGGCCGGGGTGGTCGTGATCAACCTGTTTTCGCACACGTCTCTCGACTGAGTCGAGCAACAGCGCCACTTGTGGCGCATTCCTCCCATGGCCCTTGTCCTTGGTTCTGGGCTCTCAGTCCTGGGTCCCGGGCATCGGGGAACGGGGCATTTCCTTGGCGCCCGGCCACAGCAGGGCGGCGATCACCGCCAACGCCGCGCCGATAAAGGCCTCGCTGAATCGCAATCCGGCATTGCGCAGCGGGTTCAGGGTCGGGTCGATGCTGGTGATTACCATGATCACGACCACCGTGATCGCGGCCAGCCGGGCATGGTCGGGAATCCGGATGGCGTGACAGACGAGCACGGTCAGAAAGATCGATACAGCCATACCGAGCGGGCTGAACGGCAGCACGGACAGATAGGCAGCGCTGGTGATCGCGCCGATGAGCGAGCCGAAGATGCGCAGATAGGCCGAGGACAAGGTATCGCGCTGCGTCGCCTGGAGCACGACGATGGCGGAGACCGAGGACCAGAGTCCGCCCAGGCTGGCCGAAGCGGCGTGAAACAGCTCGGTGAAATAGAAACCGGCCAGATAGGACGCCACGGAGACGAGGGTGATCTGAGCCGCGACCCGGCTGGAGGCAAAACCAATCATGGACGGACACCTCGATGCGGAATGCCCCCGGACAGACAGCGGCTCGGGCCAATGACCGGGGGCGTGTCTTGGCCTGATACAGGGACGCGGTTCAATCTTTCGTGCCTCATCAAAAACGCCGCCCGCCCGAGCACCTCGGGCAGACGGCGGATACGCACGTCGACTTACTTCATGCCGACTTATTTCATGGTGGGCATGACGAACTCGGCGGCAACCCGTGCGCCTGCCGGCCAGCGCGTGGTGGTGGTTTTCAGGCGGGTATAGAAGCGGACGCCTTCCGGTCCATAGATGTGGTGATCGCCGAACAGGGAGCGCTTCCAGCCGCCGAAGCTGTGGAAGGCGATCGGCACGGGAATCGGCACGTTCACGCCCACCATGCCGGCCTGTACCCGTCGGGAAAACGCCCGCGCCACGCCGCCGTCGCGGGTGAAGATCGCGGTGCCGTTGCCGTATTCGTGATCGTTGACCAGCTGCAGGGCGCTTTCGAAGTCGTCGACGTGCATCACGGACAGAACCGGGCCGAAGATCTCTTCCTTGTAGATTGTCATGTCCGGGGTGACGTGATCGAACAGGCAGGGGCCGATGAAGAATCCGTCCTCATGGCCGGCCAGGGAGAAGTCCCGGCCGTCGACCACGAGATCCGCGCCTTCCGCCACCCCCGTGTCCACGTAGGATTTGACTTTGGCAAAGTGTTGCGGGGTGACGAGCGGTCCCATGTCCACGTCGGCGTCCAGGCCTTGACCGACCCGGATGTCGCGCGCCTTTTCCGCGAGCTTGGCGACAAGCGCGTCGCCCACGCCGCCGACGGCCACCGCCACGGTAATGGCCATGCACCGTTCGCCCGCCGAGCCGAAGCCGGCACCGATGAGGGCATCGACCACCTGATCCAGGTCGGCGTCGGGCATGACCACGAGATGGTTCTTCGCGCCACCCAGTGCCTGTACCCGTTTGCCGTTTGCCGTGCCCGTGGTGTAGATGTATTCGGCGATCGGCGTCGAGCCGACAAAACTGATTGCCTGTACCCGCTTGTCGGTCAGCAGGGTGTCCACGGCCAGCTTGTCGCCCTGCACGACGTTGAAGACGCCCGCCGGCAGCCCGGCCTGGGCGAGCAGGTCGGCCAGCATCAGGCTGGCGCTGGGGTCGCGTTCAGAGGGTTTCAGGACGAAGGTGTTGCCGGCGGTCAGGGCCATCGGGATCATCCACAACGGCACCATGACCGGGAAATTGAACGGGGTGATCCCGGCTACGACACCCAGGGGCTGGCGCAGGCTATGGGTATCGATGCCCGTGCCTACCTGATCGCTGAACTCACCCTTGAGCAGATGCGGCATGCCGCAGGCAAACTCGACCACTTCGAGACCGCGGATGATTTCCCCCTGGGCATCGCTCAGGGTCTTGCCGTGCTCGAGCGTGATGGCGCGCGCCAGGGCATCGCTGTTCTGCTCGAGCAGTTCCTTGAACTTGAACATGACCCGTGCCCGCTTCAGTGGCGAGGTTTCGGACCAGGCGGGAAAGGCCTGTGCCGCGGCGGCGATGGCTTGATGGACCTCCGCTGCTGTGGCGAACCGGACCTGGGATTGAATCCGGCCGGTGGCCGGGTTGTACACGTCGCCCTTCCGCTCGCCGCTGCCGGCGAAAAGCTGTCCGTCGATGTAATGGCCGATGATCTGTTCCGGGGCGGTCATGCGGTTTGCTCCAAGGTCGCTTGTTGTTGATGAATTTCCTGTTGATGCGCTGCCCACTGCTGTTCGTTCTTCAGATAACGGGTGGGGTCCAGGCCTGCTTCGCCCTCGGCTGCCAGTGTTGTGAGTGCTTCGCCGATGGTGCCAAACAGGCGATCGATCTCGTCCTTCTCGATGGTCAGCGGCGGCGAAATGGCGAGAATGTCGCCGGTGTAGCGCACCAGTACGCCCATTTCGTAGCATTTGAGATAAGTGGCAAAGGCGGCTGCGCCGGGCTTGCCCGGAATCGATTCCAGTTCGATGCCCGCGACGAGACCGATGTTGCGAATGTCCTTCACGAACGGCAGGCCCTTGAGGCTGTGCGCGGCCTGCTCGAAGTGCGCACTCAGGCCGGCGGCACGGTCCTCGAGTTTTTCGCTGGCGAAGATGTCCAGCGTAGCGAGGGCTGCTGCACAGGCGACCGGGTGCGCGGTGTACGTATAGCCGTGGGGTAGTTCGATGCCGCCCGCCGGGCTGTTGGCCATGAACGCGTCGTGGATTTCCCGTTTCACCGCAACGGCGCCCATCGGCACGGCACCATTGGTCAGGGCCTTGGCGCAGGTGATGATGTCGGGTGTCACGCCGAAGTAGTCGGCGGCGAATCGGGTGCCAAGCCGCCCGAAACCGGTGATGACTTCGTCGAAGATCAGCAGAATGCCGTGCTTGTCGCAGATCTCGCGCAGGCGTTTGAGATATCCCACCGGCGGCAGCAGCACGCCCGCCGAGCCCTGCATGGGCTCTACGATCAGTGCGGCGATGGTGGCGGGGTCGTGCAGGGTCGTGATGCGCTGTTCGAATTCGTTGGCCAGGGCGATGCCGCCGTCCTGCGGCAGGCCGCGGGTGAAGGCATTGAGGCCGATGTCCAGGGTATGACGGATGTGGTCGACGCCGGGCAGACCGTTGCCGAAGGCCTTGCGGTTGCCCGCGATGCCCCCGACGGCGAGGCCGCCGAAGTTGACGCCGTGATAGCCGCGTTCGCGTCCGATCAGCTTGTTGCGCAGCGGGTTGCCGGTGATCCGGTGATAGGCCAGCGCGATCTTCAGGGCCGTGTCGGCGGATTCCGAACCGGACCCGGTGAAGAAAATGCGATCGAGGCCGGGCGGCATGTATTGGGCCAGGCGCTCGGCAGCCTCGAAGGCCAGAGGATGGCTGTTCTGGAAGGCGGGCGCATAGTCCAGGGTGCGCAACTGGTGCGCCACGCTGCTGGCGATTTCTTCGCGGCCATGGCCGGCGGCGACGCACCACAGGCCGGCGGTGCCATCCAGCAGCGTGCGGTCGTCAATGGTGGTGTAGTAGTTGCCTTTCGCGGCCTTGAACAGGCGCGGCATGCTTTTGAACTGGCGGTTGGCGGTAAAGGGCAGCCAGTAATGATCGAGATTGGGCAGGTCGGACACGGTGCATTCCTCGGTTGGAGATGCGGCGAGTGTCGGGGTGTTCATTATCTGTCGTCAAGACTGTATTTTTATCTATTTAACTGGCTGATTTAATGGCTCGGTGGTGGCTTTGTGTTATCGTTTTTTTAACACTTATAACAGCCATGCAGAATCTGGGGAGAAACCATGGAACAAGACGTCGGTTTTCGGTTGCGGTTGGTGCGTTTGCGGCACCAACTGTCGCAGCGAGCTTTGGCCAAGCGGACGGGGGTGGCACACGCCACGATCTCATTGATCGAATCGGGACGAACCAGTCCCTCGGTGAGCGCACTCAAGCGTATTCTTGCCGGTATTCCGATGACGCTGGCGGAGTTCTTCTCCGACGAATTGCCCCCCGCGGAAAGCGACATCTTCTATCGGGCCGCCGAGTTGACCGAGATCAGTGGCGGGGACGGAATTTCCTATCGGCAGATCGGCTCGGCCCGCGCGGGGCATGCACTGCAGATTCTGTTCGAACACTACGATGTGGGGGCGGATACCGGCCTGAACATGCTCCATCACGAAGGGGAAGAAGGGGGCGTCATCCTGTCCGGTCAGCTGGAGGTGACCGTGGGCGAGGCGACGCGCGTGCTCAAGGCGGGCGACGCCTACTACTTCAACAGCCGGCAACCGCATCGTTTCCGCAATGTGGGCAAGGAGCCCTGTACCCTCGTCAGTTCCTGCAGTCCGCCATCGTTCTGATGGTCGATTCGGCGCGCATCTCCGTGGGCGCGTTATCTTATGTCTTATATAAGACCTATGGACGCGCCGAAAAGATGTGATATATACTTTTTCGCGATGATAACCAAGCAGCAGACCCCCAGCTTTTTGCCGTTGTATGAGCAGATCAAGCGGCTGATCACGCGGAGCCTTTCCGACGGGGAGTGGCAGCCCGGCGCCATGATTCCCAGCGAAATGGCGCTGGCGCGGCGTTATGGCGTCAGTCAGGGTACGGTGCGCAAGGCGATCAACGAACTGGTGGCGGAAAACATGCTGGTGCGCCGCCAGGGGCGGGGCACTTTCGTGGCGACCCATACGGACGATGGCACGAGCTATCGCTTCCTGCACCTGCGCAATCTGGCCGGCGAGCAGGCTTATCCGCAAAGCGACTTTATCGGCTTCGGTCGCGGCAAGGCCGATGCGGCAGTAGCCCGACGGCTGGGTGTTCGCAGCGGCAGCGCACTGGTGCAGATCCAGCGGATCCTGAATCTGTCCGGCAATGCCGTGGTGTACGACGATATCCGACTCCCGGCCGCGCTGCTGAAGGGCATTTCCAGCGCGATGGTCGAGGAGCATGTGAACGCCTATCGAGGCACCTTGTATTCGTTGTACGAGACGCAGTACCAGATTCGCATCATCTCGGCGGAGGAGCGCATCCGCGCCACGCTGGCGGATGCGCGGGTGGCGGGCTTGCTGGGCGTGATGGAAGGGATGCCGCTATTGGCCATCGAGCGCGTGGCGTTCACCTACAAGAATCAGCCGGTCGAATGGCGCATGAGCTACGTGAACACGGAAAACCACTATTACTTTGATGAACTGAACTAGGACTGCCATGTATCACGCGATGCCCTGCTCCACTGATTTCCCGGTTTGTCGCCAGGCGACCCCGGGCGTGATCGCGTTGGTCGGATGGCCAATGCCAAGGATGGGGGCCTGATCGTGGCAACGTCTCGTCCGGTATCCCTCAATCTGCTCAAGATCCGGCTGCCTCTGCCGGGCATCGTCTCGATCATGCATCGCATCAGCGGGGCATTTCTGTTTCTGTTGATCCCCTTTCTGCTGTACGTGCTGCAGATGTCCCTGAGTTCGGCCGAAGGTTTTGCCACGGTACGCTCGTGGTTTGCCGCACCCGTGGCGAAGCTCGCGCTGCTGATCGTGTTCTGGGCCTATCTGCATCATTTCTTCATGGGGTTGCGCTATCTGGCCCTGGATCTGGATATCGGGGTGCATCTGGCGCAGGCGCGCCTCACGGCGAAGCTGGTGCTGGTCGTCAGCATCGGTTTGACCCTGCTGATCGGGGTGTGGCTATGGTAAATCGCGTGCCCAGCGGTGCCCGGTACGGCATCAAGGATTGGCTGATTCAGCGGCTCTGCGCCGTCGTGATGATCGTCTACACCCTGTTCGTCGCCGGTTATCTGCTGCTGCATCCCGTCGGGCAATATGCGGGCTGGCAAGCGATGTTCCACAGCCTGCCCGTTCGCCTGTTCACCCTGCTCTTCGTGTTGAGCCTGCTGCTCCACGCCTGGGTGGGCATGCGGGACATCTTCATGGATTACGTGCATCCCACGCTGGTGCGGCTTGGCCTGCACACGCTGGTGATTCTGGCCCTGGCCGCCTACGGCGCATGGGCGGTGCAGATTTTGTGGGGTGCGGCATGACGACGGCGCCCATGGGAAGGACGATGGACAAGAGAACATTCGACGCGGTGATCGTTGGCGGGGGCGGCGCCGGTCTGCGCGCGGCCCTGCAGCTGGCCGAAGCCGGTATCAAGGTCGCCGTGGTATCCAAGGTGTATCCCACGCGATCCCATACGGTGTCCGCCCAGGGCGGCATCGCCGCCAGTCTCGGTAACGTGAGCGCAGACAACTGGCACTGGCACATGTACGACACCGTCAAAGGCTCGGATTATCTGGGCGATCAGGACGCCATCGAGTTCATGTGCCGAAACGCCAACGAGGCCGTGATCGAGCTGGAACACTACGGCATGCCGTTCGATCGCCTGGACAACGGCAAGATCTATCAGCGGCCCTTCGGCGGCATGACGCAGGAATATGGCGGCGCGCCGGCCGTACGCACCTGTGCGGTGGCCGACCGGACCGGGCATGCCATGCTCCACACCCTGTACCAGCGCAACATCGCGGCACGTACCCAGTTCTTCGAGGAATATTTCGCGATCGATCTCGTCATGGACGACGCCGGGCACGCGCTGGGCGTGGTGGCGCTCGGGATCGAAAGCGGCGAACCGATCCTCATCGAGGCGCGGGCGACGATCCTTGCCACCGGCGGCGCCGGCCGCATCTTTGCGGCCACGACCAACGCGCTGATCAATACGGGCGATGGACTCGGCATGGCGCTGCGGGCCGGGATTCCGCTGGAAGACATGGAGTTCTGGCAATTCCATCCCACGGGGATCCACGGTGCGGGTGTGTTGGTGACCGAAGGCGTCCGTGGCGAGGGCGGATACCTCGTAAACAAGGACGGCGAGCGGTTCATGGAACGCTATGCGCCCAATGCCAAGGATCTGGCCAGTCGCGACGTCGTTTCCCGCGCGATGGCCATGGAAATCCACGAAGGCCGGGGCTGCGGGCCGCAGGGCGATCACGTCCTGCTCAAGCTCGACCACCTCGGGCCGGAGGTGATCCAGCAGCGCCTGCCGGGCATCAGCGAACTGGCGAAGAAATTCGCCCATGTCGATCCGGCCTCGGATCCGATTCCTGTCGTGCCCACCGTGCATTACATGATGGGCGGCATTCCGACGGATCTGCACGGCCGAGTGGTGAAGCCATCGCCCGATGGCGCCGAGGAAGCGGTGCCCGGGCTCTATGCCATCGGCGAATGTGCCTGCGTGTCGGTGCATGGGGCGAATCGCCTGGGCAGCAACTCCTTGCTGGATCTCATCGTGTTCGGCCGATCCGCCGGCAAGGACGTGATCGCCTATTGCCACGAAAACCCGACGCCCCGCCCCGTGTCGGCCACATCGCTCGAACCCATCATGGCCCGGATGAACCGCTGGGAAAGAACGGGCGACGGCATCACCGTGGCCGAGCTGCGCGAGGAAATGCGCAGGACCATGCAGCAGCACTGCGGTGTCTTCCGTACCGAGGCGGTGCTGCAGGAAGGGGTGCGGAAAATGCGTGATGTCGCCGCCAAGTTGCCGGGCGTGGTGCTGCGCGATCACAGCAAGGTGTTCAATACCGGTCGGATCGAGGCCTTCGAACTGGAAAACCTGATGGCGGTCGCGCTGGCCACGATGATCTCGGCAGCCGCGCGTCAGGAGAGCCGAGGCGCCCATGCCCGGGATGATTACCCCGAGCGGGACGATACGCAATGGATGAAGCACACGCTGTATTTTGCCGAAGGCCAACGCCTCGACTACAAGCCGGTGCGGCTGCGCCCGCTGACCGTGGATGCCTTCCAACCCAAGCCGCGCGTTTACTAGATTGAACGTTTACTGGGCCCCGTACCGATCAGGATTCCGACATGCGATTTTCCATCTACCGCTTCAACCCCGATACCGATGCCAAGCCCTACATGCAGGACTACGAGCTGGATATCGAACCGGAAGGCAACATGCTGCTCGACGCCATCCTGATGATCAAGGCACAGGATGAAACCCTGAGCGTGCGCTGTTCCTGCCGGGAAGGCGTCTGCGGGTCGGACGGCATGAACATCAATGGCCGCAATGGTCTGGCCTGCGTGACGCCCCTCGTCGGCCTGAAGCAACCGATCACCCTGCGTCCCTTGTCGGGCCTGCCGGTGATCCGCGATCTCGTCGTGGACATGAGCCAGTTCCTTGAGCACTACCGCTCCGTTAAACCTTACTTGATCAATCATGACGAACCCGGTCAGGATGTCGAGCGACTGCAATCGCCCGAGGATCGGGCCAAGCTCGACGGGTTGTACGAGTGCATTCTCTGCGCCTGCTGCACGACTTCCTGCCCATCGTTCTGGTGGAATCCGGACAAGTTCGTCGGGCCGGCCGGGTTGTTGCAGGCGTATCGGTTCATTGCCGATAGCCGCGACCAGGCACAGAATGAGCGGCTGGACGATCTCGAGGATCCCTACCGACTGTTCCGCTGCCACAGCATCATGAATTGCGTCGATGTCTGTCCCAAGGAACTCAATCCCACGCAGGCGATCGGCAAGATCAAGTCGCTGCTGGTCAAGCGGACGGTCTGACGATCATGCCCGCCGCCCACGACAACCCGATCGACCGTGCCCGGCTCTGTTCCGGGGCGGGGGCACCGGATCTGAACCGAATCCGCTGGCACTGCCGTCGCGGCATGCTGGAGCTCGACATGGTGCTGGCGCGTTTCCTGGACGACAACGCCAGCCGCATGACGCGGGCACAGTGGCAGGAGTTCGAGCAGATGCTGAGCCAGGCGGATCAGGAACTCTGGCAGGATATTCGCGATCAAACGCCCGACCCTGGGCCAGCGCCATCGGTCGTCCTGCAGTGGCTGCGCGCGAGCGTCGTGTCGTGAATCGCGGGCCGGTGTGACATGCACGACGTCGTCATTCCCTCGACCTACCCCGTTCGTTCGGCACTCGGCAAACCGGGCCTTGAGGAAGCATGCGCATGGACGGCGTGATGGCCTCGTCGCTGGAATGCTGCGTCCGGGCGCGGGCAGAAGAATTCGGGTTCACGCTCAACGACGCCCAACGGTCTGCCCTAATGGCTCTGCAGGAGATGACGGGGCGGTTGTCGGTGCCGTCGTCGGTGGTTGATGGATTACCCGGCGCGCGCTGGTTGCGCCGCGTGCGTCGGCCGATGCCGGTGCAGGGCGTCTATCTTTGTGGCGATGTCGGGCGGGGCAAGAGCTTCCTGATGGATGCCTTTTACGACTGCGTCCCCATCGAACGGCGGGCGCGCCTGCATTTTCATGCGTTCATGCAGGCGATGCATGAACGACTGGCCCCCTTGAAAGGACGACGGAACCCCCTCGCGCTCGTTGCCGCGGACCTTGCCCGCGAGGTTCGCCTGTTGTGTCTGGACGAATTCCAGATTACCGACATTGGCGATGCGATGCTGATTCGCGGGCTGCTCCAAGAGCTGTTCACCCGGGGAGTCGCCATTGTCATGACCGCCAATTCCGAGCCAGCGGGGTTGTATCCGAACGGATTGCAGCGTGAGCGATTCCTTCCGACGATTGCCCTGATCAAGGCCAACATGGTCGTGGTTCCCTTCACGGGCGATGAGGACTATCGGCTCGCAGGCAGTGCCGAAGGTGCGTTCGGGGTCAGCGAGCAAGCGTTCCCGGCGCTCTTTCGGGCATTGACCACGGACTCCGGCGATGGCGCCGACGTGTCGATGCAGGCGGGCACCACCCTGCAAGCGTCTGCAGGGCGCAGCCTACAGGCGCGCTGTTACCGCAACGGCGTGGCCTGGTTCGATTTCGCTGAACTGTGCGCTGCAAATCTGGGCAAGGCCGACTATATCGCGCTGGCAGGCCAGGTCCATACCCTGCTCCTGTCGGGCGTCCGGCAGTTCGACGAAACCTCCTTGGATTCGGCCTGCCGATTCATGTGGCTGGTCGACACGCTTTACGATCATGAGGTGACGCTGATCTGTTCGGCGGCCGTGCCGATCCAGCACCTTGGGCATGACGGTCTGCTCGACGGAGCATTCCGCCGTGTCCGGAGTCGGCTCACGGAAATGCAGTCGTGCGTCGAGGGGCTGGTCTGGGGCGAGCGCGCAGTCCCGTGATCGCCTGCGGTTGCACAGCATGGGTGCAACCCAATATTTTGCCGGACTCGCCGTGGTGCCCGCCTGGCGTGCGCGGTTATGTCACGTCGCCCCTGTTCCGTTGAACAGGCGATCCAGATTGCGATAGCCCATGGCCTCGCTTAAGGCTGCCGTGTCGATCTGCGGTTTCTGATCCAGGTCCGCAATGGTGCGGGCCACTTTGAGAATTCGGTCCCGTGCCCGGCCCGACAGCTTCAGCTTTTCCAGCGCCTGATTCAGGAAATGCTGATCCGCTGTAGACAAGGCCGCCACGGTGGACAGACTGCGGGGCGGCAGAAAGGCGTTTGGCATGCCCTGTCGGTCCAGCATCGCCGCGCGCGCCCGGACCACCTGTTCGCGAATCGTCGCGGAGCCGGCGGTTTCCGGGTCGGCTGGCTGGCTCAGGGCGCTGGCGGACACCCGGGGGATTTCCAGATGCATGTCGATCCGGTCCAGCAGCGGGCCGGAAAGCTTTGCCCGGTAGCGCTGAGCTGCCAGGGAATGGATTTCCGTACCTTGGGGCGAGGGGTTCATGGCGGCGATCAGCTGGAACCGGGCCGGAAACTCGGCCTGTTGAGCGGCCCGGGAGATCGTGATGTGCCCGTTCTCCAGAGGCTCCCGCAGCGCTTCAAGCACCTTGCGGTCGAACTCCGGCAACTCATCCAGAAACAGCACAGCATGATGAGCCAGGGAAATTTCGCCGGGTTTTGGATTCGAGCCGCCGCCGATCAGGGCCACCGAAGAGGCCGAATGATGTGGGGCGCGGAACGCGCGAACACCGAAGCGTGCGGGATCGAAACCGGCCGAAGACACCGAGGCGATCTTGGCCGCCTCGATGGCCTCGGCCTCGGTCATAGGCGGCAGGATGCCCGGCAGGCGTTGAGCCAACATGCTCTTGCCGGCACCCGGCGGCCCGATCAGCAGGAGGTTGTGCGCTCCGGCCGCAGCGATCGCGAGGGCGCGTTTGGCGCGTGGTTGCCCCTTCACGTCCGACAGGTCGCCATCGATGGCCGGATCCGGAACGCTGCGAATCTCGGAGCGCACGGGTGCCAGCGCCTCCTGTCCGGCGAGATGCGCCACGACGGCCGTCAGGTGCGACGCCGTCAGGGCTCGGACTTCATTGATCACCGCCACCTCGGCGGCGCTGCTGGGCGGAATGACGAGCGTTCGTTCGTGATCACGGGCACCGATGGCCGCCGGCAGGGCGCCGGTAACCGGACGAAGGCCGCCATCCAGCGACAACTCTCCCAGGAACTCATACGTCGATAATGCCTGTCCCTCGGTAAGAGGGATTTGACCGGTGACGGCTAGAATGGCGATGGCAATTGCCAGATCGAATCGTGCGCCTTCCTTGGGCAGGTCGGCGGGTGCGAGATTGATCGTCAGTCGCCGGGGTGGGAACTCGAAGCCGGAGGAAAGAATGGCCGCACGGACGCGATCCCGGCTTTCCCGCACGGCTGTTTCAGGAAGACCGACCAGGGTGACGGCCGGCAAGCCATTGCTGACATGCGCTTCGACGGTAATGAGCGGTGCGTCGATCCCGATGCGTGCGCGGCTGAAAACCTTGGCGATCGACATATCATCCCTGCCTGTGTCGATGGAGCATGTGCACCGATGGACCGGTGCGAGCGGTGAAAAAAGAAATGCGCCGATCCCGGCGCATGGTTCATTCGTCCGTGTTATTCGGCCGGTTTCGGCGGATCGAGGCGTGCTTCGATGTCGGCAACCCGTTGTTCCAGCATTTCCAGCTTTGCGCGGGTGCGGGCGAGTACCTGCGTTTGTATGTCGAATTCGTCACGGGTGACCAGTTCCATTTTCTGGAAGGCGTTCATGACGGCCTGACGAATCGTTTTATCCAGTTCGCCCTTGGTCTGACGAATGCCCTCGGGCAGCGATTGCTCGATCCGGTGGGAGAGTTCTTCGATGGTGTGTGAAAGTGACATACCCATTCCCTCAGTCTGATCAACAGAATGATTCTTAGGGATTATCGTCGTGCTTGCAAGGAGTTCCGGTTGCACTATTATGGATCACCCGGGGTTTGGGCGTTGCACCAAAACGGGACGTCATCTTGCTGAAAAATAGGGGGCCACCAGGGATAGTTCAAACGAAACAATAAGATAAAAATGTGGCACGGTTCCTGATAAAGGCAATGGGGCAATCTGTAGCATCACACAATGAGGAATGAGTTCATGAATAAATTCAAAATGACTTTGATCGCTTCTTCGGTAGTCGCTTCCCTGTCCGCCTTTGCCGTCCCTTCCGTGCAGGCCGCGGACGCTCCGGCTGTAAGCCTGTCCGGTAGTGCCGCAGTCGTCAGCGATTACCGCTGGCGTGGTCTATCCCAGACCTTCAAGAAGCCGGCCGTACAGGTTGGCATCAACCTGGGCCTGCCGGCTGGCTTCTACGCCGGTTTCTGGGGCTCGAGCATTTCCACTGCGTCATTGGGCGTACCGGATCTGGCTGGCATGGAAACCGACTGGTTCGGCGGCTACACCTACCAGCTGAACGACGATGTCTCATTCGATATCGGCGGCATCTACGTGTACTACCCGATGAACTCTGGCTCTTCAGGCATCAATACGACCGAGTGGCATATCGCTGCAACCTATAAGTGGTTGACCGCCCAGTACAACATCGATTCCTCCAAGTACTACGGCGTACCGGGTAGTAAGGGTTCCAACTACATCCAATTGGACGGACACTACCCGTTGACCGACGCGCTGACCCTGGACGGTCATATCGGCCACCAGAAAATTCGTGGCGCCGGTAACAACGGTCTGAGCTACACCGATTGGCTGCTGGGCCTCACCTACACCATGCCGAAAGACACCTTTGCACCGGGTTGGGCGTTCAGCGTCGCCTATATCGATACGAATGCGAAGAAGAGCCTGTACACCCTCACTGACAATGCAGGCAATAGCAAATACATTGCTGGCGCGACTGCGGTGTTCAGCATCAGCAAGAGTTTCTAAGTCACGCTCATAATCCAAGGGGTTTTTTATGAAACTGGTAACAGCAATTATCAAACCCTTCAAGCTCGACGATGTGCGTGAAGCACTGTCTACCGTTGGCGTGAAGGGGATTACGATGACCGAAGTCAAAGGCTTCGGTCGGCAAAAGGGCCACACCGAGCTTTATCGTGGTGCAGAGTATGTCGTCGACTTCCTGCCCAAGGTCAAGCTGGAGATGGTCGTGGATGACGCGACGGTTGAGTCCGTGATCGATGCGATTACCAAGGCTGCCAGTACGGGCAAAATCGGCGACGGCAAGATCTTCGTTGCCCCGATCGAGGAAGCCGTGCGGATTCGTACTGGTGAAACAGGTCCAGAGGCGCTTTAAGGAGCACGTAACATGAGAAATTTTAAAATGAATCCTGGCATCGGGCTGGGAATTATGACGGTTCTTGGGTTGCTGTTCTCGACAGCGGCCTCCGCAGCGGATGCGACGCCGAAGCTGGATGCTGGCAACACGGCATGGATGCTGACTTCCACCGCGCTGGTCCTGTTGATGACCATCCCGGGCGTGGCCCTGTTCTACGGCGGCATGGTTCGTCGCAAGAACCTGTTGTCCGTTGCTGCGGCAACGTTCGCCACGACTGCGTTGATCAGCGTGATCTGGGCGGTTATCGGATACTCCCTGGCTTTCAAGGGCAGCGGCGCCTACGTCGGCGACCTCAGTGCTCTGTTCCTGAAAGGTATGGGTTATGACAGCCTGAGCGGCACGATTCCGGAAAGCGTCTTCATGACTTTCCAAATGACCTTCGCGATCATCACCCCCGCGCTCATCATCGGTGCGTTGGTCGAGCGGATGAAGTTCTCCGCTCTGCTGATCTTCCTGGGTCTGTGGTCCATCCTCGTGTATTCACCGATTGCCCACATGGTCTGGGGTGGCGGCTGGCTTGCCGGCGACGGCGTACAGGATTTCGCCGGCGGTACCGTCGTGCACATCAACGCCGGTGTTGCAGGTCTGGTTGCTGCTCTGGTACTGGGCAAGCGTAAGGGCTATGGCACAGAAGCCATGCCGCCGGTCAACCTGGTGTACACCATGTCCGGTGCCGCACTGCTGTGGGTGGGCTGGTTCGGCTTCAACGCCGGTTCTGAACTGGCTGCCGATGGCACTGCAGGTATGGCCATGGCCGTCACCCAGATCGCCACTGCCGTTGCTGCCCTGTCCTGGATGGGTATCGAGTGGATCATGCGTGGCAAGCCGACCCTGCTGGGCATGGCTTCCGGTGCGATCGCTGGCCTGGTTGCCATCACCCCGGCATCCGGCTTCGTTGGCCCGACCGGTGCTTTCGTGATCGGTATCGCCGCCGGTATCATCCCGTTCCTGGCCTCCGTATACCTGAAGCGCGCGCTTGGCTATGACGACTCCCTGGATGCCTTCGGCGTACACGCGGTCGGCGGTATCGTCGGTGCCCTGCTGACCGGTATCTTCTCGGCCGCGGCCTTCGGCGGCGCCGGTTTGAACGCGGCCGCCAACGGCAGCATCTTCGCCCAGTTCATGATTCAGCTGAAGGGTGTTGGCTTCACCATCATCTACGATGCGGTCGTCACCTTCATCATCCTGATGGTACTGAAGATGACCATTGGTCTGCGGGTTACCGAAGAGCAAGAAGCAGAAGGTCTGGATATCAACCAGCATGGTGAGCGTGTCTAAGGGATAGGCCCTCATCGTCAGGTAAAACGACCTGCCCAAAAAAACACCCGCATCTGCGGGTGTTTTTGTTTGTGCGTCACGCTTTGCTGCACGGTGTCCGGTGCTGGACTTGAGACCGGTTAGGCGTTGGATTAGCGGACCAGAGCGGACTCGATGTCCGACTTCAATGCCTGTCCTGCCAGTTCCTCGATGATGGCCAGCGCGAAATCCATGGCGGCGCCTGGGCTGCGTCCGGTAATCAAGGGCGGATCGACGACAACGGGCGCGTTGGTGACCGTCACATTACTCTGTTCCGCGTCCGTCAGAGCGCCGGGATAATGGGTCACGGTCTTGCCCGCCAACAAGCCGGCCTTCGCCAATACCTTCGGAGCGGCGCACAGCGCGCCGACGCGGCGATTAGCCTGGATCTGCGCCTTCAGCAAACGGGCCACGCGCGGATCTGCAGACAGGTTGTCCACACCCGGCTGGCCGCCGGGCAGAATGATGATGTCGAAAGCGGCCTGTTTGTCGAGCAGTGAGAGGTTGCTATCGGTGATCAGGCGCGTGCCCCGTGCGCCGATAACCTCGTCTTCGTGCAGGCTGATGACCGATACTTGGAATTTGGCGCGGCGCAGCAGATCGATGACGGTGACGGCTTCCAGATCCTCGAACCCGGGTGCCAGTAAAACCATGGCCTTGAGCGACATAACATACTTCTCCAGATGGCTTGGGCGCGCTGCACCTCCGTGTAGCGCAGCGCTGATAGGAACAGTGACGATAAACCCCGCGCCCTCGGTCCGGTGTCTGCAGAACTGAGCGAAGGCGCGGAAATAAAACGACCCGCACAAGGTACCGCCTGGCGGGTCGAAAATAAATAGCGGTTGGCGCCGCTCCTGGCCGTTGATCAGCTCCCGGTGTGCTTCGCGTCCCGCTTCGCGACGATGGCCATGCCCTTGAGCAGGTTGAGCCCTTCGTAGAGTTGATAATCCGATTCGACGAGCGGCTTGCCGTCGGTGTTGATCATCTGCTTGATGGGGGCCTCTTTCGGGGCTTTATCACCCTTGCCGTTGTTGTTCGGGTTCGTGATGTGTCCGGCCAGATCGGCTTCCTTGATGGAGAAGACTTTCTCGATATCGGCGATCTTCAGTTGATGCACCTCGACATCCGGTTTGATCCCTTCGCCCTGGATAGAGCGACCGGAAGGCGTGAAATAGCGTGCCGTGGTCAGGCGCAGTGCGCCGCCGTTGCTGAGCGGCATGATCGACTGGACGGAGCCTTTGCCGAACGTCCGCTCGCCGGCGATGAGCGCCCGGCCGTCATCCTGCAGGGCACCGGCCACGATCTCGGACGCAGACGCGGAGCCGCCGTTGACGAGCACGACGATCGGTGCGCCGGAAAGCATGTCGCCCTCGTGGGCCTTGAAGCTCATTTTCGAGTCGGCATCGCGTCCATCGGTGTAGACGATGAGCCCCTTGTTGACGAAGGTATCGACCACGCCGACGGCCGCCTGCAGCACGCCGCCCGGGTTGTTGCGCAGATCGAGAACCAGTCCTTTCAGCGGATGATTGTCGTTGTCCTTGATGAGTTGATTCAGGGCGTCATGCATCTGTTCCGTCGTGTCGGACTGGAACTGGGCGATCCGGATATAGCCGAAACCGGGATCGAGCATGCGCGCCTTCACGGATTTCACATTGATGATGGCGCGTTCGATGGTCACGTCGAAGGGCTTGTCGACGCCATCCCGAACGATGGTCAGGGTGATCTTGGTGCCCGGCTCGCCGCGCATCAACTTGACGGACTTCTCCAGGTCGAGCCCCTGGGTCAGTTCACCATTGATCTTGACGATCTTGTCGCCGGCCTTGATGCCCGCCCGTTGCGCGGGGGTGTCATCGATCGGCGCGATGACGGTAATGATGTTTTCCTTCATGCCGACCTGGAGGCCCAATCCGCCGAATTTGCCCGTGGTGGTTTCCTGCAGATCCTTGAACTCGGACTTGTCCATATAATTGGAGTGCGGGTCGAGCCGGGAAATCATGCCGCGAATGGCGTTGTCCATCAGGGTCTTGTCGGATACCGGATCCACATAGTCTGCCTTCACGCGCGTCAGCACATCGGTGAATGTCCGCAGCTCGTTGAGGGGAATGGTGGACTGCACGTCCGTTGCGTTGGGCGCGGAATCCTTGTCGGCGAGGGCATTGATGGCGATCGCAACCGAAAAGCCAAATACTGCGGCTACCCCGAGGGTAGATGTTTTGCGCAACCACTGGGCCATGAAAGTCGTTTCTCCGTATCAAGCGAAGGGAAAGCGTGGCATACAGGAACCACGATCCGTGAAATAGGCATGACTTGGTTCAATCGCAAGTCCTGCATGTTAAGACATGCACCGTTCGTTATCGTTCAGCCTTAGGGCGAGTCCGATCGTCTCTCGGGGTCATCCCGTGAAGCATAGCAAGTATTTAGCCTGGCTGGGGCAAGGACCATGATCGGTTGGTTATGTCACAGGCCTGACCCTGGCCTGCCGGATCGCGCTCAGGGCTGCTTGCTGGCTGTGCGATAGGCCGACCAGCGTTGCGGATTGATCGTGTCGTTACCGCGACGTACTTCGAAATACAGGCCCGTTTCACGGCCTTCGATCTGACCGCACAGGCCGAGTTCGGTCCCACGGCTGACCCGCATGCCCGTATGAACGCGAAGTTCGCTGGCATGGGCATAGAGCGACAGGTAGCCATTGGGGTGACGAAGGATGACCAGGTTTCCCCAGCCGCGCATCGAATCGGCAAAAACGACCTTGCCCGCAGCCACGGCACGAAATGCAGCGGTGGCGGGGGCGGCAAACAGAATACCTTGCGCGCGCATATCGCCTTCAGCGATCGGTGCGCCATACCCGCGAATCACCTTACCGCGTACCGGAATAGCGCCCGGTGAGCCGGGGGCTGCGGGACGATCATCGCCGGAAACCTCCTGGTCGTCATCAGCCGAATTGCTGGAGCGCGCATGGTCGGCGCGCGCCTGTTTGGCCGCCTCGGCGCGCCTTGCCGCGCGTGCTCGCGCTTCCTCGGCGGCGGCCGCATTCAGTCGGGCGATCTGGGCGTCCAACGCCCGCTTCTGGCGCAACAGGGCGGCCAGGTGCTGGGATTGTTGATCAACTTGCTGGCTGATCTTCGTGAGCAGCGCGTTTTGTTCCGCCTGCTGTTTCTTACGTTGGTCCAAGGTTTTCGAAAGCGCTTCATGGGCCGTAACCAGGGCCTCGTGGTTCGCCTTGAGCGCTGCCTTGTTGGCTTGCTGCTCCTGTTCCGCCTGCTTGAGCTGGCCCATTTTGGTGAGCGCTGCATTCAGCAATGCGCGAATGTAATGAAGATTGCGTTCTGTCGTCAGGGCATCGGTGTGTGCGAGCAGCGTGCCCAGTGTCGCCTGATCCCCCAGCGAATAGGCGAGCCTCAGATTATCGGCAATCTGAGGCCGCAGTCCCTCGACTTGCGACGCAAGGGCCTTTTGCGTGGCCTCGAGTTGCTCGATTTTTTCCTCGATACCGCTGATTCGATCCTCAAGGGTATTTTGTGCCTGTTCGGTGTCGCTGAGCTGGGCCTGTGTGGCGCGCAGTTCCTGCCGAAGCTGGTCCTGTTTTGCCCGCGTGACGTTCAGTTCGGATTTTTGCTGATCGATGGCACGATTGAGCTGATGTGCCGGATCTGTGGCTTGAGAAGCTGGTGGGGCGAGCATCAGGAACAGAAGGAGCAGGAAATAAACCGGCCGGCGCTTCATGTGCGCTCCCAGGCTGAAATGACACTGCCGCGCTTGGAAAAAAAGCGACGCGCTGGGCGTGCTTGCTCGGCAAAATCGGAAAAACGGAGACTTTGCGCGTCTTTTCTGACGATTCGCCCCGATTTTGCAATTATCCACGACATGTTCCCTAAAAATGGCTAGTATAGGCTCAAAAATATAAAGCGAAATGAGGCAGAAGAGATCGTCTGTCATCACATTCGCCCAGGGACACGGATTAGGATGAGGTTGTCTACTCGGCGAAATGGGGTGACCTGAAACTGTTTTCCCTGGCGTAATGATGATCATGCGCCAAGTTTAATGACCTTTACCGAGAAATAGTGAATGAGCCTTGAAGTGAATGAAGAGTGCGGCAACGAGCGCTTGATGGCGCGCTCCGAGGATATCGACCGGGCCTCGCGGTCACTCAAAGCCATGTCTCACCCCTTGCGGTTGAAAATCTTGTGCATTCTCGGGGATCGGGAATTGCATGTTCAGGAGATCGTGGAAGCCGTGGGGACGACCCAGAGCAACATTTCACAGCATCTTGCCATTCTGCGGGACAAAGGGATTCTCGCCTCCAGAAAGGATGCGAACAAGGTGTTCTACCGCGTATCCGATGCCCGGACACTTCGATTGATCGGCATGATGCAGGAAGTCTTCTGCCCGTTCACCTAAAATGATGAGATTCGATGAGTCAGGTGTCCGCGTCTTCGGGGGGCGGGCGCCTGTTTATTCCTAACACAACGGAGACGAGAAATGACGGCTAATCGTATTGTGCGCATCATGGCTGGGTTCATGGTGCTGCTTTCCCTGGTTCTGGCACAACTGACCGGTCAGGCCCATTTGGAGCATCCCACCTGGTTGTGGTTGACGGCGTTCGTCGGCCTCAACCTGTTCCAAAGCGGTATTACCAAATTCTGCCCGATGGATTCCATTCTGGCCCGATTTGGTTTTCGTTGCTCCTGAGGCGCATCGTTCATTCAACATCCGTAACCGACAAGGCAGGTTATGCAGGAATTTCTCGATTTCTTAATTCGCCACTGGGCGCTTTCACTGGTGGCGATCGTTCTGATCGTGATGCTGCTGGGCAACGAAATGACCCGGGGGCTTCAAAAATTCCAGAATCTGACGGCAGCCGAGTTGGCTCGGTTGATCGGCCGTGAGCAGGTTGTGCTGATCGACGTTCGTGAACCGGATGAGTTCCGGGGCGAGCATATCAAGGGCGCACAGCATATTCCGTTGGGGTCCCTCCCCACGAAGCTGACTGATCTGGAAAAGCACAAGGCGGATCAGGTATTGCTCTACTGTCGGTCGGGTAACCGTTCCTCGGCAGCTGCCAACATGATGGTCAAGGCCGGTTTCACGAACGTGGGGCATCTGGCCGGGGGCATCATGGCCTGGAAGGCTGAAAACTACCCGGTCACCCGGAAATAGTCGATCCATGGCTTCGACGGACGATCTTCGTCAAGTCGTGTGTATCCGGCGCGGCAGCATTCCTGCCTGTTGTTACATGTATCGGTCCTATCCATGAGTGAATCCGACGCCGTCCGTGAGTCCTCGGTGCCTGCGCCGCAGATCGTCGTCTACTACAGCGATCTGTGTCCCTACTGTCATTTTGCCAAGCGCCTCCTGAAGCAGGAGGGGTTGGTGTTCGAGGGGATATCGGTCGATTTCTCCCGAGACCGCCGTGCGGAGATGGAGGCGCGCTCCGGCCGGTATACGGTTCCGCAGATTTTCATCGGTGAGACTCACGTGGGCGGCTACGATGATCTCGCCGCCCTGAAGGCGAGTGGGGATTTATATGCCCTTCTCGACAAGGAGCGTGGGGCGGATAAATCGTCCTCCGAACAAGGAGCCGCTCATGACTGACCCACATGTCGTATGCCCCCATTGCAGTGCCGTCAACAGGATTCCCGCGAGCCGGATGGGCGCCGGGAAGTGTGGCAAATGCGGGGTAGCGCTTTTTCCGGGAAAATCGATCGAATTGACCGACGAGAACTTCAACCGCCAGATTTCGCGCAACGATCTGCCAGTTCTGGTTGACTTCTGGGCGACCTGGTGCGGACCATGCCGGATGATGGCCCCGGTGTTCGAGCAAATAGCCGCACAGAAGCAGAATGTATTGCGTGTCGGGAAGCTGGAGACCGAACAGTCGCCCCAGACCTCGGCGCGGTTCGGGATTCGCAGCATCCCGACCCTGATTCTGTTCAAGGGAGGGCGTGAGGTGGCACGTGCATCTGGGGCGATGTCCCTGGCCGATCTGACGCGATGGCTGCAGCAGCAGGGTGTCCATTGAGCCGGATATCGGCCGCAGAGCGACGGTATTTGGGCGTTCGTCATCGAAACCTCATCAATCCTGGTTAGGATTTTCCGATTTAATCGCATTTAGTGAAGGAGTCTTTAACATGACCGATCAAACCGCCAACGGCGCAGAAGCCGTCGACACGGCCGCAACCGAACAGCAGTTCGTGATCCAGAAGATCTATCTCAAGGATGTCTCCTTCGAGTCGCCGCAGACGCCCGACATTTTCGTGTCGGACGAATGGTCGCCCGAGATCAACGTGCAGGTGGCCAACAATGCCCGTCCGCTGGGCGAAGGCGTGTATGAAACGGCGTTGACCATCACGGCAACCGCAAGCCAGAAGGATGAAACGATTTACCTGGCGGAAGTGCAGTATGCCGGTATCTTCACCATCGTCGGATTCGATGACGCCAGTGTCCAGCAGGTGCTTGGCGCCTATTGCCCGAACATCATCCAGCCCTACATTCGGGAAACCATCAGCGATCTCGTCATGAAGGGGGGGTTCCCCCAGCTGGTGTTGCAGCCGATCAACTTCGACCAACTGTTTGCCCAGCATGCCCAGGAGCAGGCCGAAGCTTCGGTTTCTCGCCCGCAGTAGAGATCGATCCCACCCAAAGGACGCGACGCGATGCAAGCCAATTCCGTGGCGGTTCTGGGCGCAGGCTCATGGGGAACGGCCCTGGCCAAGGTGCTCGCCGAAAACGGGCTCGCCGTGCGTTTGTGGGCGCGTGATCCGCAGATGGCGGAGCGAACGCAACGTGATCGGATCAATGCCCGCTACCTGCCCGAGTGTCGCTTGCCGGATTCGGTCACGGTCACGGCCGATCTGGCTAGGGCACTGGCTGGTGCGGACCAGGTGTGGTTCGTTCTCCCGACCAAGGCCTTGGTGCCGTTTATTGCCGAACTTTCCGCCCAGACAGGCGACGCCATCCCCGCCCATGCCATCCTGGTAAATGCCGCCAAGGGGTTCGAGCGAGGGACGGGGCGACGGATCAGCGAACTGTTCGCCGAGCCGGATCGGGCCGGCGCGCTCGCGGACCATCCCTTCGTCGTGGTGTCGGGGCCCACCTTTGCCCATGAAGTGGCGACTGGCAAACCTTCCGCCATTACCGTGGCCAGCCGCGATTTCGCGGCGGCCGAGACCATTGCCGCAAGCCTGCGCAACCCCCGACTTCGAACCTATCCGACGAGCGATGTGGTGGGTGTCGAGTTGGCGGGTGGTCTGAAGAACGTTCTGGCCATTGCCGCCGGTGTCTCCGATGGATTCGGTTTCGGTGCGAATGCCCGGGCGGCACTGATTACCCGCGGCCTGGCCGAACTCATGCGACTGGGTGCTGCCGTTGGTGCTCGGTCGGAGACCTTCATGGGCCTGGCCGGTGTCGGGGATCTCGTGTTGACCTGTACCGATGATCAGTCCCGCAATCGTCGTTTCGGACTGAAACTTGCCCAGGGCTATGGCCCGGAGGAGGCGCTCGCGGCGATCGGTCAGGCGGTGGAGGGGATCGGTGCCGCCGAGGAGGGCCAGCGTCTTGCCGAGCGTCATCTCGTCGATATGCCCATCGTGCACGCCGTCCATCAGGTGCTGTTCGACGGGGTGACCGCCCGGGAGGCCGTCGGTCAGCTACTGGCCCGGGAACCGCGTCACCACGAGCACTAGTCTAGCCCGGCGGATCGTCGACAAGGTCCGTGACTTCCACGTGACCGTTTCGGACACGAAAGCGCACATCCCAACCGAAGAGCGGGCAGCCGTAGATCCGGTCCGGATCGTCATGGAAGGCGGGGCGCGGATCCAGTGACAGCGTTTCCGTGATGACCGCGCGCTGATTGTCGCTCAAGGTGGTCAGGCGGTCGCTCGGCAGGGTCGACCAATCCACGGGCAACCGATCAGGCGCCTGCCGCGCGAATCCGCTGTCCGCACCATCCGGGCAATCGGTGAAGCCGATATGGGGTTTGATGTCCAGAATGGGCGTGCCGTCCAGAAGATCCAGCCCGCCGATCTCGATACGTACCCGCCCGTCCACGGCATGCAGCTTGCGCAGTCGGACGAGGGAAAGGCCCAGTGGGTTGGGGCGGGCCGGGGCGCGGCTGGCGAACACGCCGATACGGACGTTGCCTCCCAGCCGGGGCGGGCGCACGCTGGAAACCGGTTGATGCGGCTGGTCGTGCACGTGCCAGATGAGCCACAGATGCGTGAATTCCTCGATGCCGGCCCAGGCCTCCATCCGATCCCAGGGGGGGCAGGGCTCGATCCAACCGATGGCGGATGGGACGAGGCCCGATTGACGCGGAATGCCGAAGCGGCTCTTGAACGGACTGCGTACGTGGGCGACGGGTGGCATCGGTTGCCCGGTGGCGGCCCAATCCACGAGGTTGTCCCGATCACGCATCAGTGGCCACGCGTCGGGGGGCGGCACCGGCGAAATCGTTCTGCCGCCAGGCCTCGAACAGAGCGAGCGCAACCGTGTTGGAGAGATTCAGGCTGCGGGAACCGGCGACCATCGGGATGCGCAGGCGCTGATTGGCGGGAAAGCTGTCGAGCAGCGCCTGTGGCAGGCCCCGGGTTTCCGGGCCGAATACCAGCACGTCGTCCGGCGTGAACCGAGCCTGATGATAATCGGCGGTACCCCGGGTACTGAAGGCGAACCACCGTTTGCCGGACAGTGCCGTCGTCACGGCATTCCAATGGGGATGAATGCGGACCTGGGCGAACTCGTGATAGTCGAGACCGGCGCGTCGCAGCGCCTTATCTTCAAAGGCAAACCCCAGTGGCTCCACCAAATGCAGCCGTGCGCCCGTATTGGCGCACAACCGAATGATATTGCCGGTATTGGGGGGGATTTCGGGTTCGAACAGGACGATATCGAGCATCCGGGCATTATAGGGGTTTGGATCGCCGCGGCATAAACGGATTCGGTGTCCATTTTGTGGCAAAATTGCGCGCTCACAGAACGTGACCGGCGTGCCGGTTGCATCGCTAGTTCGAGGAATCATGATGAAGGTATTGGTGATTGGTGGCGGCGGGCGTGAGCACGCCCTGGCGTGGAAATTGGCCCAGTCGCCCCGCGTGACGACGGTATTCGTCGCGCCGGGCAACCCGGGTACGGCCCAGGAAGCCAAGTGTCGCAACGTACCCATTGCGGCCACGGACATCGCGGGCCTGCTGCACTTCGCCGGTCAGGAAGGGATCGGATTGACGGTGGTCGGACCCGAAGCGCCGCTGGTGTTGGGCGTGGTCGACAGCTTCCGCGATGCCGGTCTGCCGATCTTCGGTCCGACTCAGGCCGCGGCGCAATTGGAAGGTTCCAAGGCCTTCACCAAGGACTTCCTGGCCCGGCACCGAATCCCCACCGCCGAATATCGGGTATTCGACGAAGCCGAGCCGGCCCTCGCCTATGTGCGCCAGCGCGGCGCGCCGATCGTCGTGAAGGCCGATGGCCTGGCCGCCGGGAAAGGCGTGATCGTGGCGCAGACCGTGGACGAGGCGCTGGCGGCCATTCGGGATATTTTCGGCGGCCAGTTCGGCTCGGCCGGCTCCCGCGTGGTGGTCGAGGACTTCCTCGCGGGTGAGGAGGCGAGCTTCATCGTCATGGTCGATGGCGGCAATATCCTGCCCATGGCCACGAGTCAGGATCACAAGGCGCGGGATCGGGGCGATACCGGTCCCAACACCGGCGGCATGGGTGCCTATTCCCCGGCGCCGGTGGTCACGCCGGAGATTGCGGACACCGTCATGAAGACGATCATCGAGCCGACGGTTCAGGGCATGGCCCTGGAAGGCATCCCCTACACCGGCTTCCTGTATGCCGGCTTGATGATCGACGCGTCCGGCGCGCCCAAGGTGCTGGAATTCAACTGCCGCTTCGGCGACCCGGAAACCCAGCCGATCATGATGCGCCTGGCCTCCGATCTCGTCGACCTGCTCGAAGCCGGCATCAAAGGGCGGCTGGACCAGGTACAGGGTGCCTGGAGTCCGAAAACGGCGGTGGGTGTGGTCATGGCGGCCTACGGTTATCCGGCGGACGTGCGGACCGGAGACGAAATCCGAGGTCTGGATGCCGTCCCGGCGGGCGTCAAGGTCTTTCATGCGGGCACGCGTGACGAGGGCGGCCGAATTGTTACGTCGGGCGGGCGGGTGCTCTGTGTCACGGCCCTGGGCGACAACGTGGCGTATGCGCAGCAGGCTGCTTACCAGGGCGTATCGGCAATCGCGTTCGATGGCGGGTTCTACCGGGACGACATCGGCTGGCGCGCCATTGCCCGCGGGGCCTGATTCGTCGGCCGCCGCAGGTCGAGGTGGCGCCGGAGCAAGGCGCCGAAATCGCGGCTGACGCGCAAACAAAAAACGAGCCCCAAGCGGCTCGTTTTTTATGCTCGAACGCTGGGCGCTGAGCGCCGACGTTCGTTCCCGTCCGCGATTTAACCGCGGCGCATGGAGTCGTAGAACTCGTTGTTGGTCTTGGTCTTCTGCAGTTTGTCCAGCAGGAATTCCATGGCCTCGAGTTCGCTCATGGGGTGCAGGAACTTGCGCAGGATCCACATCTTCTGCAGTTCTTCCGCATCCGTGAGGAGCTCCTCGCGGCGCGTGCCCGAACGGTTGATGTTGATGGCCGGGTAGACGCGTTTTTCGGCAATGCGGCGATCGAGGTGGAGTTCCATGTTGCCGGTACCCTTGAATTCCTCGTAAATCACTTCGTCCATCTTGGATCCGGTGTCGATTAGGGCGGTCGCAAGAATCGTCAGGCTGCCCCCTTCCTCGATATTTCGTGCGGCGCCGAAGAAGCGCTTGGGTCGATGTAGGGCATTGGCGTCCACGCCACCGGTGAGCACTTTGCCCGAGGACGGTACGACGGTGTTGTAGGCGCGCGCCAGGCGGGTGATCGAGTCGAGGAGGATCACGACGTCGCGCTTGTGTTCCACCAGGCGTTTGGCTTTCTCGATGACCATTTCCGCCACCTGCACGTGGCGGGCAGCCGGTTCGTCAAAGGTGGAGGCAACCACTTCACCGCGCACGGTGCGCTGCATTTCGGTCACTTCCTCGGGGCGTTCGTCGATCAGCAGGACGATGAGGTCGCATTCGGGGTGGTTGGCCGTGATGCTCTGCGCAATATTCTGCAGCATCATGGTCTTGCCCGCCTTCGGCGGGGAAACGATCAGCCCGCGCTGCCCCTTGCCGATGGGCGAAACGATATCGATGATTCGTGCGGTCAGATCCTCGGTCGAACCGTTGCCGCGCTCCATCCGCATCCGCTCGTTGGCATGCAGCGGCGTGAGGTTCTCGAAGAGCACCTTGCCCTTGGCCATGTTGGGCGGTTCGAAGTTGATCGTTTCGATCTTGAGCAGTGCGAAATAACGTTCGCCGTCCTTCGGCGAGCGGACGGTGCCGGCGATGGTGTCGCCGGTCTGCAGATTGAAGCGCCGGATCTGCGAGGGGGAAACGTACACGTCCGCCGGCCCCGCCAGATAGGACCCATCCGCACCGCGCAGAAAACCGAAGCCGTCCGGCAGGATTTCCAGAACGCCGTCGCCGAAAATCGACTCCCCGGTTTTGGCGTGCGCCTTGAGCAGGGCAAAGATCACATCCTGCTTGCGGGTACGGGCAATGTTTTCAATGCCCATGGTTTCAGCCATCGCAACCAGATCGGCAACGGGCATGTTTTTGAGTTCGGTAAGATTCATCGGATGAGTTTTATTAGAGTGGAGAATCGAGTCCGGGGGACTCAGGGTTGGGCGGGGGAACTTGGGTGGCGGAACGCCGGGTTGAAGCGATTGCGGGAGTCGCTAACCATTGGATTTGGCGAATTGTGGCACAGTTTCGGCACGCTGCCAACAGGCAGGGCCGAACCAATCCGGTTACAGTGCGCCGTCGATGAACGCGGTCAGTTGCGATTTGGAGACGGCACCGACCTTGGTGCCCTCGACCTTACCGCCTTTGAAGATCATCAGCGTCGGGATGCCGCGGATCGCGTGCTTGCGCGGGGTTTCCGGGTTCTCGTCGATGTTGAGCTTCGTGACCTTGACCTTGCCGGCATACTGCTCGGCCACTTCATCCAGAATCGGGGCGATCATGCGGCAGGGGCCGCACCACTCTGCCCAGTAGTCAACCAAAACGGGCAGGTCGCTTTGCAGGACCTCTTGTTCGAAGTTGCCGTCATTGATGTAGACGATTTTGTCACTCACAGTGATACTCCTTGGTGTACGTTGTCGCCCATGGAAGATAGCTCATGTCTGAGCCGTAAGCGATAATTGTTCCCGCCCTGTTCTTGCATTGCAAGACTTTAGTGGCAAAGTCGAATTGTTCTGTTTGTGCCCTCGTTCAAGCCGCACAGCGTGCGCCGTGCGGGATACGTCTCTGCAACTTTCTGCTTTTGCTGAATTTTTGGCATAAATGGTTGGTCGTGTTCGTTATGTGCTTGCATCGGTTTGTCATCGATGGATGTCCTGTTGATCTGTTGTAGGGAAATCTGAATGACTCTGACCGAGCTTCGTTATGTGGTTGCTGTCGCGCGCGAGCGACACTTTGGCCGGGCGGCGGCGGCCTGTTTTGTCAGCCAGCCGACCCTGAGTGTGGGCGTGAAGCGGTTCGAGGATGCGCTGGGCGTACAGATTTTCGAGCGCGCCAGTCGTACTGATCTGCGCATTACCCCGCGGGGGGAGGCCGTCATCGAGCAGGCGGTGCGCATTTTGCAGGAAGTGGAGCAGTTGCAATCCCTGGCGGATGCCGCGAAAGATCCGCTTAGCGGGACTTTGCGGATCGGTTTCATCTATACGGTCGGGCCTTATCTTCTGCCCTCGCTCATCGGACAGATGCATCAGCGCGCGCCGCGGATGCCGATCGAGATCGTCGAGGGGTTTACCCACGATCTGGCGTACCAGTTGCAGCAGGGCGAGCTGGATGCGGTGGTGCTGTCCCTGCCGTTTGCCGCGCCGCATCTGACCGTCACCCCGGTGTATCGGGAGCCGTTTACCGTGGCCGTGCCGGTCGGGCATCCGTTGAGCGATCTTTCGGCGATCAGCTCGTCAACGCTGGTGGATCAGGAGTTGCTCCTGCTGGGGCAGGGACATTGTTTTCGGGATCAGGTGCTGCGCGTCTGTCCCGAGTGCGGCCAGACCACGAATGCCGGACGGCTTCAGCGTGCCCTGGAGGGGGGGTCCCTGGAAACCATGCGCATGATGGTTGCCTCGGGCGCAGGCATCACGGTCCTGCCCTGCTCGTCGACCCCGGTCATGCCGGACGCGACAGGGGGGTTGATTCGCTACGTGCCTTTCGAGGACCCGGTGCCTTACCGGGATGTCGCCGTCGCCAGTCGCGCCCGCACAACGCGCAGTGCGGCGATCGACCTGCTCTGCAGCGTGATTCGGGAAAACATCCCGGGCTGCTGTCGACCGATCTGACGACCGCCCGTTATTCCAGGACGACGACCTGTTCGGCCTGGGGGCCCTTGCGTCCCTGGCCGATATGGTATTCCACACGCTGGCCTTCGATCAGGTGCAGGGTCGAGCCGTCCCCGACGGCGCGAAAGTGGACAAACAGATCCTCCCCGTTCTCCCGGACGATGAAGCCGAACCCCTTGTCGACGTTGAACCATTTGACGTGACCGGTTTCCCGGACCGGGTGCGGGTCTTGGGTGGCGTTGTCCGCAGGACGTGCGCGTGCGGCCGTCCCGGCTGCGCGGGTCGGCATCAAGGTGGCCAGCATGAAGACGATGAAGATGACGGCAGCAGTGGCGAAAAAGCGCAGGCTCTTGTTTTCAATCAGCGGGTTGGTTTGGATTTCCGTAATGGCCAGGGCGGTGATCAGGGCGATGCCCAGCGCGATAACGGCTGAAAAGAAACGTGACTCTGTCAGTGTGTTCATTATTACCTTGTATATATGGATGTTATGTTGCCGGGTAGGCAGGGTGTGGCGTGTATTCCGTCGCCCGATTGCGGTCTGCCGGGCAGGCACGGGGTCATCCCCCGAACGGGGGACCGGATATTCTGCACGAAACCCCGTGCCTTATAAATAGTGATTGGTGGAAAGCGGTCGCCGGCGATGTGGGTACGCGAACTCGCGGCACGTGATCGTCGTGATGGATGGCGGTTTTCGGTGGGTGTGTCTACCCCGCTGTTTTAGCAAAAGAAAAAACGTCTAATTTCTGCGTCAGTCTCGATTTTGTGCGCCTTCCCGCGTAAAATCCTTCGTCTTTAAGAATCTGTGCCTTGGCGATGTTCGTGCTGCAGGTGCAGTATCGCTATTGTGTCCCGGAGTTTGCCCGTGCGTTATCCCGAGAATTTTGATGTGATCGTTGTCGGCGGCGGCCATGCAGGCACCGAAGCCGCGCTGGCGGCTGCGCGCATGGGGGCGTCGACGTTGTTGGTGACCCACAACATCGAGACCCTCGGGCAGATGAGCTGCAACCCGGCGATCGGCGGTATCGGCAAGGGGCATCTGGTGCGCGAGATCGATGCGTTGGGGGGTGCCATGGCCCGCGCCGCGGATCGTGGCGGCATCCAGTTCCGGACCCTGAATGCCCGCAAAGGGCCGGCTGTGCGCGCCACCCGTGCCCAGGCGGATCGCATCCTCTACAAGGCCGCCATTCGGCAGATGCTGGAAAACCAACCCAATCTGATGCTGTTCCAGCAGGCGATCGACGACCTGTTGCTCGAGGGGCATCGCGTGATCGGCGTGCGCACGCAGGCCGGCATCGAATTCGTCGGCCGCACGGTGGTGCTGACCGCCGGGACGTTTCTCGCGGGGCAGATTCACATCGGACTGCAAACTTATCAAGGCGGGCGCGCCGGCGATGCGCCTGCGTTGCGTCTGGCCGAGCGCTTGCGGGAACTGTCGCTGGGCGTGGGTCGCCTGAAGACCGGCACCCCACCCCGGATTGACATCCGTTCCATCGACCTGTCGGTGATGCAGGCGCAGCCCGGCGATACGCCCGAGCCCGTCTTCTCGTTCCTGGGCTCGGCCAGCGAGCATCCGCAGCAGATCAATTGCTACATCACCCATACCAACGAGCAGACGCATGAGATCATCCGCAATGGCCTCGACCGTTCGCCGATGTTCACCGGCGTGATCGATGGTGTCGGTCCGCGTTACTGTCCGTCGATCGAGGACAAGATCCATCGGTTCGCCGACAAGGATTCGCATCAGGTGTTCGTGGAGCCGGAAGGACTGACCACCAATGAGATCTACCCCAACGGGATTTCCACCAGTCTGCCGTTCGACGTGCAGTTGGCGTACGTGCGCACGATCCGTGGCTTCGAGCGAGCCGTGATCACGCGCCCCGGGTACGCCATCGAGTACGATTTCTTCGATCCGCGCGGGTTGAAGCCGACGCTGGAGACGCAGGCCATCGAGGGTCTGTATTTTGCCGGACAGATCAACGGAACCACGGGGTATGAGGAAGCCGGTGCCCAGGGGTTGCTGGCCGGCGCCAATGCGGCGGCGTGCGCGCTGGGCCGCGACCCGCTGATCCTGCGACGTGATCAGGCCTATCTCGGGGTTCTGGTCGACGACCTGATCACGCAGGGGACTCAGGAGCCCTACCGCATGTTCACCAGCCGGGCCGAATACCGGCTCATGTTGCGGGAGGATAATGCCGATCAGCGTTTGACGGCGATCGGGCACGCCATGGGTCTTGTCGATGAAACCCGTTGGCGGGCCTACAACGAGAAGATGGAAGCCATCGAGCGGGAGCGTTCGCGTTTGTCCGACTTGTGGATCCATCCTGAGCATCCGGATGCAGCCGGTCTGCCGAGCCCGATCAGCAAGGGGGTTCGCGCGCTGGATCTGTTGCGGCGGCCCGAAATCGACTACGACCTGCTGGCGCAGGTGCCGAGTCTGTCGCCCGAAACGCCGCTGCCCCGGGCGGTGACCGAGCAGATCGAGATCGAGGTCAAGTATGCGGGCTATGTCGACCGGCAGCGGGACGAGGTTTCCCGTTCCGTGCAGCAGGAAACCCAGGTGTTGCCGCCGGATCTCGATTACGACGCCATCCCCGGTCTGTCCCATGAGGTGCGCAGCAAGCTGTCGGCCCAGCGCCCGGCGACGATCGGACAGGCCAGCCGGATTCCCGGCGTGACCCCGGCAGCGGTCTCGTTGTTGTTGGTGCACCTGAAGCGACGCAGCTTGCTGGCGGCTTCGGCTTGAGCATGACGCAGGTGGCGGAGATCGGGGTCGCCCCCGCGCTGGTCGATGCGATTGCGGCCGGGGCGCGAGGACTCGACCAGCCTGTCGCCCCCGAGACGGCCGTGCAGCTGGCCGGCTATCTGATGCTTCTGTCCAAGTGGAATCGCACCTACAATCTGACCGCGGTACGGGATCCTGCCGACATGGTGGTGCGCCATGTGCTGGACTCCCTGGCCGTTCGCCCCTGGGTTCGTTCTGCCGGGCGCCTGGCGGATGTCGGCAGCGGCCCGGGCATTCCCGGTATTATCCTGGCGATAGCCGACCCGACGCTGGATGTCACCTTGATCGATTCCAATCTGAAGATGACCCGATTTGCAGAAACCGCCATCCGGACACTGGGCCTGCCGAATGTACGCGTCGTGCGTGGACGGGTCGAGTCGTTGCCGGCTGACCAGTTCGATCAGGTGATCTCCCGTGCATATGCCTCGACATCGGATTTTCTGACGTCGACGGCACACCTCGCGCGACCGGGGGGCGAGTGGCTGGCCATGAAGGGGCGGGTCGATGTGGCGACGCCGGAAACGATGCCGGATAAATTCGAGATCAGGGAGATCATGCCGTTGACCGTGCCCGGTTTGAATGCGGAGCGGCATCTGCTCATCTTTCAGCGAGAGACGATGTCATGAGTTGGACGCTGGCCATTACGAATCAAAAGGGCGGTGTCGGTAAAACGACGACCGCCGTCAATCTGGCCGCCGCGCTGCGGGATCGGGATCAGCGGGTCCTGCTGGTGGACATGGATCCCCAGGGTAATGCCACGGTCAGTTCGGGGGTCGACAAGCCGGCGGTCGAGACCAGCATTTCGGAGGTGCTGCTCGACGAGCTGTCGGTGGATCGGGCTTTGATTCGCAGTGAGCCGGCGGGCTACGACCTGCTGCCGTCCACCATCGATCTGGCGGGCACCGAGTTCCAGCTGGTCACGCGGATCGGGCGTGAAATGAAGCTCCGACGGGCGCTGGTTCCCGTGATGGCGCGCTACGATTTCATCCTGATCGATTGCCCGCCTGCACTGAACACCCTGACCATCAACGCCCTGGTTGCGGCGAACGACGTCCTGATCCCGGTCCAGTGTGAGTACTTTGCGCTGGAGGGGTTGAGTGCCTTGTTGGATACGATCGAGCAGGTGCGCCTGTCCTTGCAGCCCTCCCTCGGGATTGCGGGGGTGCTGCGCACCCTGTACGACTCACGGAATTTGCTGGCACAACAGGTTTCCGACCAATTGCTCGCCCATTTCGGGGCGCAGGTGTTCTCGACCGTGATCCCGCGGAATGTTCGTTTGGCCGAGGCGCCCAGCTATGGCTTGCCGGCATTGTTCTATGACCGGCAGTCCTCGGGGGCGCAGGCCTATGACGAGCTGGCCCGGGAGTTGATCGAGCGTGCCCGGACGCGGTTGGCGGCAGGCCCGAAACCCGCAAGTTTTCGGGCCGCACAGGCGCGGGAATAACGATCCAAAGAGAGAACGGACATGACAGTAAAGAAAAAAGGATTGGGTCGCGGCCTCGATGCGCTCCTGCGCTCCAGTGAATCGGCCCAGGAAGAATTGGGTGGTCAGTTGCGGGATGTGGCACTGGAGCTGATTCATCCGAGCCCTTTTCAGCCCCGGACCCGATTTGACGAAGGTGCGCTGCAGAGTCTTGCGGATTCCATTCGTGCTCAGGGGCTGATCCAGCCGGTCGTGTTGCGTCGTCGCTCCGGTGAATACGAGTTGATCGCCGGTGAGCGACGTTGGCGTGCGGCCCAACTGGCAGGCCTGCATCAGATTCCCGCGATCGTTCGCGAGATTGACGATCATCAGGCGGCCGCACTGGCGTTGATCGAAAACCTGCAGCGCGAGGATCTCGATCCGATCGAGCAAGCCGAAGCGATGAGTCGGTTGATCCGCGAATTCGACATGACCCATCAGCAGGTGGCGGATATCCTCGGCGTGTCGCGACCGGTGGTCAGCAACGCCTTGCGTCTTCTGGATCTGGCGGAGCCTGTCCGGGCGCTCCTGCAGGGCAACCGGATCGATGCCGGGCACGCGCGGGCACTGGCGGGGCTGCCGCAGGAGCAGCAGGCTGCCGTGGCGGAGAAAATCGTCGCGCGCGCCCTGACCGTCCGGCAGGTGGAAACCATGGTGCGCAAGCTGAACGAAGCGCCGCGTCTCGCCGAGTTGAACACGCAGGATGCGGATACGGAGGCACTGGTTCGGCGAATCTCGGAAGCGCTGGGCGTCGTGGCCGAGCTGCAGTCTGGCGCCCGGGGAAAGGGGCGTCTGACGTTGCGCTATGAACATCCGGCGCAACTCGAGTCGATTCTGAGCCGTTTGCTTGATCCCCGCGATCCGGAGCCAATCTGATCCGAACTGTGAGGCGGCAAGGTTTTCGGTCGATTGTGCCAAATGACCGGGGCGCGAATGGGTAGGTACGGCAACTGTTGTTGTCCGTGAAATATGCCGTTAAACTACCTGCCAAATTTTGGCCGGTAAATACGAGCACACGATGGCCGATTCCCACGACGTCCCGCAGAATACGCCGAAAAAACAAGTGTCAGGATACTTGGCGGCCCGGTTGCAGGGGCTGCTGAATGTCGGTGCGGGCAACGTATTCGCGTCCACGGTGATTGCCGGTCTGCTCCTGGGCTACTTGGTGGACCGTTGGCTGGGGTGGGCGCCAATCGGCATGCTGATTGGTGGCCTGCTCGGGTTTATCGGCGGCATGAGAAATGCCCACCGTTTAATGCTGTCGAAACATCATGGCGATAATGTCTGATGGAATTGCCCGGCGCGCGCGCCGGGTGCTGGTCGTCCAGGCGATCGCCGCGGCATTGCTCGTTCCGGCGCTCTATATATGGCGCGGGCCCGATGCCGCCCTGGGTGGGCTGGGCGGGTCGATCATCGCGGTGGTCCTGATGCTGATGCTGCGTTACACGATGCAGCGCGCAACGGATCTCGCGGTCGAGTCCCCCTCCGCGAGCATGAACATTATGTATTTTGGCGCCGCGCTGCGGTTCGTGACGCTGCTGATCCTGTTCGGGTTGGCGCTGGGCTGGCTGAAGTTGCCGGCCCTGTACACCGTAGGCGGATTCGTCGGGCTGATGGTCGTCGGCGTGCTGGCAACGCGCGGCGCGGATTCCGGTCGTCCGGCGAGCAAAACAGATTTGAACTTGGATTGAGGAGATTTGTGTGGCGACAGAAAATACCGGCGGCGGTTCGGTTGAGTACATCCAGCATCACCTGACCAATCTTTCGGTTGGTCAGGGATTCTGGCAACTCAATATCGATACCCTGATATTCAGTTTCCTTTTGGGTGGCCTGATTCTGTTCGTGGCCATGAAGATTGGTCAGAATCTGCGTACGGAGACCCCGGGCCGCTTCCAGAACGCGGTCGAGGGCGTGCTCGAATTCGTGGACAATCAGGTGAAGGATTCCTTCGGCGGCAAGGCGCCCGCCCTGATCGCGCCACTGGCGCTGACCATCCTGATCTGGGTATGGCTCATGAACTTCATGGACCTGATCCCGATCGATCTGCTGCCTGCCATCGCGCATGGTCTGGGCGTCACGCACCTGAAAGTAGTGCCCACGACCGATCTGAACACGCCGCTGGCGATGGCACTGGTCGTGTTCGCGCTGACCGTCTTCTATAACCTGAAGGTCAAGGGTGTTGGCGGGTACATCAAGATGTTCCTGTTCCACCCCTTCGGCAAATTCTTCATCCCGGTCAATATCGTCATGACGTTGATCGAGGAACTGGCCAAGCCGATCAGCCTCGGGCTGCGACTTTTCGGTAACATGTTCGCCGGCGAACTGGTCTTCATGCTGATTGCGCTCCTGACTCTGGGTGCGACCATCGGTGCCGGCCTTCTGATCTGGTTCCCGCTGCAGGTCGTTCTGGATCTGGCGTGGTTGATCTTCCACATCCTGGTCATCTCGTTGCAAGCATTCATCTTCATGGTGCTGACGATTGTGTACCTGGGTATGGCGCACATTGACGCCGACTCTCACTGATTTTCGTGTTTCGTTTTTTAACTGTTCGATTGAGGAGAATGTAAATGACCCCTGAAATGCTCGCGACGATTTACGCCTATACAGCTGTAGGTGTTGGTGTGATTCTGGCTGCTGCCGGTCTGGGTTCGGCCATCGGCTGGGGCCTGATCTGCTCCAAGACCCTGGAAGGGATTTCCCGTCAGCCGGAAATGCGTCCGCAACTGATGACCAACATGTTCATCTTCGCCGGTCTGATGGAATCCTTCCCGTTCATCATCCTCGCGTTCGCCATGTGGTTCCTGTTCGCCAACCCGTTCGTTGGCGCGCTGAAAGCCGCGATTGGTGCAATCTAACTTCGTGCGGGCCTAGTCTGTCCGTGATGCCGGCGCTGTTGAGCACCGGCATCACGACATTGGGCCCGGTATCATCGAAACGGCAACAATCGAGGGGAACCTGTGAACATTAACATCACACTCGTTGCACAAATCCTCGCCTTCGCGGTGCTCGTTTGGCTGGTCAGCAAATATCTCTGGACACCGCTTTCCGCATTGATGGAAGCCCGTCGCCAGAAGATTGCTGACGGCCTCTCGGCATCCGAGCGAGGCAAGCACGAACTGAAACTGGCTCAAGAGCGTTCTGCGGAACTGCTGCGCGAGACCAAGGAAAAGGCAAACGACATCATCGCCCAGGCGAATGCACGTTCGAACCAGATTCTGGAAGATGCGCGCGTGAACGCCAAGGCGGAAGCCGAGCGCATCGTTGCCCAGGCGTCTGCTGAAATCGATCGGGAAGTCAATCGGGCGAAGGACGCACTCCGCAGCCAGGTGTCTGCGATCGCCGTCGTTGGCGCCGAGCGTATCCTGAAGCGTGAAGTGACCAACAAGGATCATGAAGCGGCGCTGGCCGATCTGATTGCCCACATTTAAGGATATAGGTACACGTCAATGTCCGAAAATATCCAAATTGCGCAATCGTACGCCAAGGCAGTCCACGAGCTGAGCACGGCGGCTGGTTCAGCCGACGCGTGGTCGCGGCAACTGGCATTGCTGGCCGAGGTGGCAAGCAACGACGACATGGTTCGGTACTTGAGCGACGTTTCCCGTCCCTCGGAAGAGCGTACGAAAGGCTTTCTGGCCGTCGTATCGTCCGAGTTGGATGCGGCCGGGGTTAACCTGGTTCGTCTTATGGGCGAAAACGGACGTTTGAGTCTGATGCCTGCCGTCGCCGAACAGTATGAGGCGCTCCGCGCCCAGGCTGAAGAGCGGGTTACCGCCACGGTCGTGTCTGCCCATCCGTTGTCCGAGAACGAAATCAACCTTATTAACGCGGCGCTCAAGAAGCGCTTGAACCGCTCCGTCGATTTGCACACGGAAATCGACAGCAGCCTCATCGGCGGCGCCATCATCCGCGCCGGCGATTGGGTGATCGACGGTTCAATGCGCGGCGGCATTGAAAAGCTGGCCGCCCAATTGAGTCGCTAAGGAGATCCTATGATCAATCCATCTGAAATTAGTAGCCTGATCAAGCAACGTATTGAAAACTTCGACACGTCTGCCGATGCGCAGACTGTTGGCACCATCGTTTCCGTCAGCGACGGCATTTTGCGCATTCACGGTCTGAACGACGTGATGCTGGGCGAAATGATCGAATTGCCCGGCGGTTCGTTTGGTGTGGCCATGAACCTCGAGCGTGACTCCGTCGGCGCCATCGTGCTGGGTGCCTATGATCACCTTCGCGAAGGCGATCAGGTCAAATGCACGCAGCGCATCCTGGAAGTCCCCGTGGGTAAGGAGCTGCTGGGCCGCGTGGTGAACACCCTCGGCCAGCCGGTCGACGGCAAGGGCGACATCAACGCCAGCCTGACCGCCCCGATCGAGAAGATCGCACCGGGCGTCATCGAGCGTCAGAGCGTCGACCAGCCCCTCCTCACCGGTATCAAGGCGCTGGACGCCATGGTCCCGATCGGCCGCGGCCAGCGGGAACTGATCATCGGTGACCGACAGACCGGTAAGACCGCCGTAGCGATCGATGCCATCATCAACCAGAAGGGCAAGGGCGTGTTCTGCGTCTACGTGGCCATCGGTCAGAAAGCTTCTTCAATCGCCAACGTGGTTCGCAAGCTGGAAGAATACGGTGCGCTGGAGTACACGATCGTCGTGGCTGCGACCGCCTCTGATCCGGCAGCCATGCAGTACCTCGCAGCCTACGCCGGTTGCACCATGGGCGAATACTTCCGCGATCGCGGTATGGACGCACTGATCGTTTATGACGATCTGACCAAGCAGGCCTGGGCCTATCGCCAGATCTCCCTGCTGCTGCGTCGTCCGCCGGGACGTGAAGCTTATCCGGGTGACGTCTTCTATCTGCACTCTCGTCTGCTGGAGCGGGCTTCCCGCGTGAACGCCGACTACGTCGAAGCCTTCACCAAGGGCGAAGTCAAGGGTCAGACCGGTTCACTGACGGCGCTGCCGATCATCGAAACCCAGGGCGGTGACGTATCCGCGTTCGTTCCGACCAACGTGATCTCCATCACCGACGGTCAGATCTTCCTGGAGACTGACCTGTTCAACTCCGGCATCCGTCCGGCGATCAACCCGGGTATTTCCGTATCCCGAGTGGGTGGCGCCGCACAGACCAAGGCGATCAAGAAGCTGGCCGGCGGGATCCGTACCGACCTCGCCCAGTATCGTGAACTCGCCGCGTTCTCGCAGTTCGCATCCGATCTGGACGAAGTGACCCGCAAGCAGCTCGAGCGCGGCAAGCGCGTTACTGAATTGATGAAGCAGAAGCAGTTCAAGCCGCTGTCCGTGACCGAAATGGCCCTGAGCCTGACGGCCGCGAACGAAGGTTATCTGGACGACGTTGCGGTCGACAAGATCAACGACTTCGAACAAGCCCTGCACGACTACGCAGCGGCGAACGCGAAGGATCTGGCAGACAAGATCGGTAACAGCGGTGCCTACAACGATGAAATCGCCGCCGGCATCAAGCAAGTGATCGAGGCCTTCAAAGCGAAGGGCGTTTATTAATCAGGGGGCGAAGTCATGGCCGTAGGCAAAGAGATTCGCACCAAGATTAAGAGCGTGCAGAATACGCGCAAGATCACCAAGGCGATGGAAATGGTCGCTGCATCCAAGATGCGGCGCGCCCAGGAGGCGATGGAAGCGACTCGGCCCTATGCCGAGAAGTTTCTGGAAGTCGTCGGGCATATCACCAATGCCCATCCGGAATATCGCCATCCCTTGATGGTCGAGCGTGAAGTGAAGCGGGTCCTGATCATCGTGATCACGACGGACCGCGGGCTCTGCGGCGGCTTGAACGTCAACTTGCTCAAGCACACCTTGCTGAAAATCAAGGAATACCAGAGCAAGGGCATCGAAGTCGACGTCATCCCGATCGGTTCGAAGGGCCGGGCTTTCTTCAAGCGTTATGGCGGCAACGTTCTGGCATCGGTCGCACACATGGGCGATAAGCCCAGTTACGCGAAAATGCGCGGTGCCATTACGGCTGCCATGGGCGCTTACGAAGAAGGCCACGTTGACCGTATTGAACTCGCGCACAACTCGTTCGTGAATTCGATGGTGCAGCGTCCGGTCGTCGAGCAGATTGCGCCGTTGGTGTATCAGGAGAATCCGGAACTGCGCCACCACTGGGATTATCTGTATGAGCCGGATTCCCATGCAGTGCTGGCAGCCGTTCTGAAGCGCTATATCACCGGACAGATTGTGTCCAGCGCCATCGAGAACGTGGCTTGCGAAATGGCAGCACGCCGTATCGCGATGAAGAATGCCACCGATAATGCGGGCGACATGATCAAGGCGTTGAAACTGCAGTACAACAAGGCGCGTCAAGCCGCGATCACGCAAGAGATTTCGGAGATCGTTTCAGGCGCTGCGGCAGTTTGATCGTCGTCGGTTTTAGCCAATATTTATTTTTGAGGGTACAGACATGAGTTCTGGAAAAATTGTCGAAATCATCGGTGCTGTCATCGATGTCGAGTTTCCTCGGGATTCCGTTCCCAAGGTCTATGACGCGATCAAGATCGATGAAACCGGTTTGATCGTCGAAGTTCAACAGCAGATCGGCGACGGTGTCGTACGCGGTATCGCCATGGGTTCTTCCGATGGCCTGAAGCGCGGCATGGCCGTGAGCAACACCGGTTCACCGATTCGTGTTCCGGTCGGCAAGGGAACCCTGGGCCGTATCATGGACGTCCTGGGTAATCCGATCGATAACGCCGGTGACGTCGCTTCCGACGAGCAGTGGTCTATCCACCGCAAGCCGCCGACTTTCGACGAGCAGTCAAACAGCACCGAACTGCTGGAAACCGGCATCAAGGTCATCGACCTGCTGTGTCCGTTTGCGAAGGGCGGCAAAGTCGGCCTGTTCGGCGGTGCCGGTGTGGGCAAGACCGTGAACATGATGGAGCTGATCCGTAACATCGCCGTTGAGCACAGCGGTTACTCAGTATTCGCCGGTGTGGGTGAGCGTACCCGTGAAGGGAACGACTTCTACCACGAAATGAAGGATGGCGGTGTACTGGACAAGGTTGCCCTGGTTTACGGCCAGATGAACGAACCGCCCGGAAACCGTCTGCGCGTTGCCCTAACCGGTCTGACCATGGCCGAATTCTTCCGTGATGAAGGCCGTGACGTACTGATGTTCATCGACAACATCTATCGTTACACCCTGGCCGGTACCGAAGTATCCGCGCTGCTTGGCCGTATGCCGTCCGCGGTAGGTTATCAGCCGACGCTGGCCGAAGAGATGGGCGTTCTGCAGGAACGCATCACCTCTACCAAGACCGGTTCAATTACCTCCGTTCAGGCCGTCTACGTTCCTGCGGATGACTTGACCGACCCGTCACCGGCCACCACCTTCGCGCACTTGGATGCGACCGTGGTTCTGTCCCGTGACATCGCTTCCCTGGGTATCTACCCGGCGATCGATCCGCTGGATTCCACCAGCCGTCAGCTGGACCCGCAGGTCGTCGGCGAGCAGCACTACACCGTGGCCCGTACCGTGCAGAAAACCCTGCAGCGTTACAAGGAACTGAAGGACATCATTGCGATTCTGGGTATGGACGAACTGTCCGACGACGACAAGGCCATCGTGTCTCGCGCGCGTAAGATCCAGCGCTTCATGTCCCAGC
>NZ_CP016027.1:1500000-1682500 GCF_001663815.1 Halothiobacillus diazotrophicus | reverse complement strand
GATGTCCGAATGGGGAAACCCGGCCGAAAGGTCATCCCTTGACTGAATATATAGGTCTTGGGAAGCGAACGCGGCGAACTGAAACATCTAAGTAGCTGCAGGAAAAGAAATCAACCGAGATTCCCCAAGTAGCGGCGAGCGAACGGGGACTAGCCCTGAAGTGATTGAACGTTTAGTAGAACGGTCTGGAAAGTCCGGCGATACAGAGTGATAGCCTCGTATACGAAAAGCCTCAATCATGATGACGAGTAGGGCGGGACACGTGAAATCCTGTCTGAATATGGGGGGACCATCCTCCAAGGCTAAATACTACTTACCGACCGATAGTGAACCAGTACCGTGAGGGAAAGGCGAAAAGAACCCCGGCGAGGGGAGTGAAATAGAACCTGAAACCGTGTGCGTACAAGCAGTAGGAGCAGATTCGTTCTGTGACTGCGTACCTTTTGTATAATGGGTCAGCGACTTAATGATCGTGGCAAGCTTAACCGATTAGGGGAGGCGTAGGGAAACCGAGTCTGAATAGGGCGATAGTCGCGGTCATTAGACCCGAAACCGGAGCGATCTATCCATGGCCAGGATGAAGGTTGGGTAAAACCAACTGGAGGTCCGAACCCACTAATGTTGAAAAATTAGGGGATGAGCTGTGGATCGGAGTGAAAGGCTAATCAAGCCCGGAGATAGCTGGTTCTCCTCGAAAGCTATTTAGGTAGCGCCTCATGTCTCACTCTCGGGGGTAGAGCACTGTTATGGCTAGGGGGTCATCCCGACTTACCAAACCATGGCAAACTCCGAATACCGAGAAGTGCAATCATGGGAGACAGACCGTGGGTGCTAACGTCCATGGTCAAGAGGGAAACAACCCAGACCGCCAGCTAAGGTCCCCAAATCTGTGCTAAGTGGGAAACGATGTGGGAAGGCATAGACAGCTAGGAGGTTGGCTTAGAAGCAGCCACCCTTTAAAGAAAGCGTAATAGCTCACTAGTCAAGTCGGCCTGCGCGGAAGATTTAACGGGGCTAAGCACAGTACCGAAGCTGCGGATGCCGTAAGGCATGGTAGAGGAGCGTTCCGTAGGCCGTTGAAGGTGGACTGTGAGGTCTGCTGGAGGTATCGGAAGTGCGAATGCTGACATAAGTAACGATAATGCGTGTGAAAACCACGCACGCCGAAAGTCCAAGGTTTCCTGCGCAACGTCAATCGGCGCAGGGTGAGTCGGCCCCTAAGGCGAGGCTGAGAAGCGTAGTCGATGGGAAGCAGGTTAATATTCCTGCACCGTTCATTATTGCGATGGGGGGACGGAGAAGGTTAGGTCAGCCGGGCGATGGTTGTCCCGGTTCAAGCGTGTAGGCAGATCCCTTAGGCAAATCCGGGGGGTTAATGCTGAGGCGTGATAACGAGTCTCTACGGAGATGAAGTGATTGATACCAAGCTTCCAGGAAAAGCCTCTAAGCTTCAGATAATGAGCGACCGTACCCGAAACCGACACAGGTGGACAGGTCGAGAAGACCAAGGCGTTGAGAGAACTCGGGTGAAGGAACTAGGCAAAATAGCACCGTAACTTCGGGAGAAGGTGCGCCCTCGGTAAGTGAAGCGACTTGCTCGTGGAGCTGAAGGGGGTTGCAGTGACCAGGCCGCTGCGACTGTTTAACAAAAACACAGCACTCTGCAAACTCGAAAGAGGACGTATAGGGTGTGACGCCTGCCCGGTGCCGGAAGGTTAATTGATGGGGTCAGCGCAAGCGAAGCTCTTGATCGAAGCCCCGGTAAACGGCGGCCGTAACTATAACGGTCCTAAGGTAGCGAAATTCCTTGTCGGGTAAGTTCCGACCCGCACGAATGGCGTAACGATGGCGGCGCTGTCTCCACCCGAGACTCAGTGAAATTGAAATCGCTGTGAAGATGCAGTGTACCCGCGGCTAGACGGAAAGACCCCGTGAACCTTTACTATAGCTTTGCACTGAACATTGAACCTGCTTGTGTAGGATAGGTGGGAGGCATTGAAACCCGGACGCCAGTTCGGGTGGAGCCAACCTTGAAATACCACCCTGGCATGTTCGGTGTTCTAACCCAGGTCCGTTATCCGGATCGGGGACAGTGTATGGTGGGTAGTTTGACTGGGGCGGTCTCCTCCGAAAGCGTAACAGAGGAGCACGAAGGTTGGCTAAGCACGGTCGGAAATCGTGCGGTTAGTGTAAGAGCATAAGCCAGCTTGACTGCGAGACAGACACGTCGAGCAGGGTCGAAAGACGGTTCTAGTGATCCGGTGGTTCTGTATGGAAGGGCCATCGCTCAACGGATAAAAGGTACTCCGGGGATAACAGGCTGATACTGCCCAAGAGTCCATATCGACGGCAGTGTTTGGCACCTCGATGTCGGCTCATCACATCCTGGGGCTGAAGCAGGTCCCAAGGGTATGGCTGTTCGCCATTTAAAGTGGTACGCGAGCTGGGTTCAGAACGTCGTGAGACAGTTCGGTCCCTATCTGCCGTGGGCGTTCGAGATTTGAGGGGAGCTGTCTTTAGTACGAGAGGACCGAGATGGACACACCTCTGGTGTTCCGGTTGTCACGCCAGTGGCACTGCCGGGTAGCTAAGTGTGGACGGGATAACCGCTGAAAGCATCTAAGCGGGAAGCCCACCCCAAGATGAGATCTCGCTGGGACCTTGAGTCCCCTGAAGGGCCGTTGAAGACCACAACGTTGATAGGCTGGGTGTGGAAGCGCAGTAATGCGTGCAGCTAACCAGTACTAATGACCCGTGAGGCTTGACCATATAACGCCAAAACAGCTTGCGACATGAGATCAATGTACTCAGAATGCATTCACTTCACAGCTTGGGGCCCAGAGCCTTAAGCTACCCTCTTCGCCTGGTATCCATAGAGCAGTGGAACCACCTGTTCCCATCCCGAACACAGAAGTGAAACGCTGCATCGCCGATGATAGTGTGGGGTTTCCCCATGTGAAAGTAGGTCAATGCCAGGCACCCAATTCAACAACCCCCCCCGAGGATCTCGGGGGGGGTTGTGCTTTATGGGTTGATCTCACCTCACCATCGTCGGCCTTTCGGCCGCCAGCATGCTCTGACGGGACTCATTTTCGGGGCGATTCGTTGGCCAGATAGCGTGCAATGCCGGCAATTTCCGTGGGTGTAAGATTTTTCGCGATGGTTGCCATCGGGTCACCTTCTCCGACGGGGCGGGTGCCCGTTCGCCAGTGGTTCATCTGCACAATGAAATAGTGGACGGGCTGATCGGCGATGGCTGGAATCAGCTTGCTCCCAGTGCCCATCTTGCCATGGCAGCTGAAGCATGCCGGTATATTGCGTGACCAGTCCCCCTTGTTTAACAGTGCCGCGATCGCATTGTTGGCTTGTCGGCCGGTGTGTAATTGGGATCCCAAGCCGGGTTTTGCCGCATAGTATTCAGCAATGGCCCTTCTCTGAATCCGTGTGAGTGCCCGACTATACACCTGCATGACCTGACTGCTGCGACTTCCATCCGCATAGTGATCAAGCTGATTCAGCAAGTAGCCAGCATTCATCCCGGCGAGTCTGGGATAACCTGCAGCCCTGTCTCCTTCTCCATGTTCGCCATGGCACAAGGCGCAGGCCGGTACATCATTGATGCCGTGTTCAGCGATGGTTACGCCTAATGTGCTTGCAGCTAGTGCATTTGCGGGGAGTTGGGTAAAGGCCAGACAGATGATCAGTGGCCAAGGGCTGCGTTGTGAGAATTTTGCTGCCAGCATGCCAGCATCCTCCTGAAGGGCGCATTGTTGAGTGTTTCAGGGATCATGAATATTGACCCGCCTGTCATTGCGGAGTTCAGGCGGGCGACGCAGCATGCTGACGTATGGCTTCGTATGTACGGAAAAATCTAGGGATTGATGCCGAACAAATGGCCGATCAGGGAGGTTGCGGCCATTGCGAGGACGCCCCAGACGAGTACCCGGGACGCGCCACGTACAATGGACGCGCCCCCCGTCCATGCGGCCATACCACCGAGGATGATCAGGGCGGCCAATGTCATGGCGATGACGGACCCAAAAAGGATGTCGTGCGGCACAAACAGGGCTGTGAGGAGCGGCAGGCCTGCGCCGACCGAGAATGCAGCAGCGGATGAACCCGCTGCCTGCAGCGGTCGGGCGCGGGATATCTCATGCAGGCCAAGTTCATCGCGCGCATGTGCGGCCAGGGCATCTTTTTCCATTAGTTCCCGAGCCACCTGGGCGGCCAGTGATTCGGAAAGTCCGCGATCGACGTAAATTGCTGTTAATTCGCCCAGTTCGAATTCGTAGTTGTGCTCGATTTCGTGCGCTTCCTGAGCAAGATCGGCCTGTTCCGTATCTTTCTGCGACTGCACGGAGACGTACTCGCCGGCTGCCATGGACATGGCGCCAGCCACCAGGCCTGCCAACCCAGCAAGGACGATCGTGTGGTTGCTCGCATTTGACGCAATGAAACCCAGCATGAGGCTGGAGACGGAAACAATGCCATCGTTGGCGCCCATGACCGAGGCACGCAGCCATGAATTGCGATTGATACGATGGTGTTCTGCGTGTAGATCGAAGGACTGAATTTCAATGTTGGACATGGTTGCTACTCGGCTAGAGATGAAATAATGGGCAATTCTAGGCTAGTCATCGTTGATCGGTGGTATTTCATTTCCGTTTTGCTCCGGCGGTTATCCTGGCAGCAATGCTGAGGGTTGCGGTGGCGCCATAATCCTTGGCGGGTGCTCGTGGCCAAGGTTGCTGGACATGATTATGTCCTCTCGATTTGATGATTGTATGGCAATGTGACGCTTGAGATTTCCTTGATGCAATATGCCCTGGATGAACCCAACGACCTACTCTGTGCTGCGCTCGATACGCGCATGGACGGGGACTCGCTCGTGCGCCGGGCTTGTAACCTGGCGGGATCGGTATGGGATCGAAACGTGACGCGTGCCAGAGGCCCCCGAGCGGCATTGCTGATTCTGGATATCGGGGCGGATCGGGACACGGTTCTCGCCTGCATTCTGGCAGATCCCCGACTGCTCGGACAGGTTGAGTCGCAGACCCTCGCCCGGGATTATGGTCCGGTGGTGGCCGATCGCGTCGGTCAGCTACAACATCTTTTGACACTCGGGGAGCAGTATCGCACGCATCAGCAGGCAATCTGGCTGGAGCACCTGCGTCGATTGCTGCTGAGCTCGATCAGCGATGTCCGGGTGATGATGATTCAACTCGTGCATCGTTTGGAACGTTTGCGCGGTCTGCCTTTCGAACCCGATTTCGCGAAGCGTCGGGCCATTGCCGCCGAGACGCTGGATGTCTATGCCCCTATCGCGCATCGGCTGGGTCTGGGGCAGCTCAAGTGGGAATTGGAGGATCTGGCGTTCCGTCACCTGGAGCCGGAAACCTACAAGCGGATCGCGCAGCTCCTGGATGAACGCCGGGAAGAGCGGGAGGCGTACATCGTCCAGGTCCGCGACATGCTGCACAAGGGCTTGGCCGAAGCGCACATCGAAGCCCGTATCTACGGCCGCCCGAAGCACATCTACAGTATCTGGGGAAAGATGCAGCGCAAGCACCTCGGCTTCGATGGCTTGTTCGATGTCCGGGCATTGCGGATCGAAGTCGACAGCGTGTCGGATTGTTATGCCGCCTTGAGTGTGGTGCACCATCTCTTCAGCCCCATCGAGAGCGAGTACGACGATTACATTGCCCGGCCCAAGGACAACGGGTATCAATCGTTGCACACGGCGGTGCACGCACTGGAAGGCAAGATCATCGAGGTGCAGATCCGGACACGGGCGATGCATGAGCAGGCCGAACTGGGGATTGCGGCGCACTGGCGCTACAAGGAAGGGGGGCAGGCCTCCGAGGATGCGTTTACGCAGGAACTCAATCGGTTGCGGCAGGCATTGGCGACCGGCGCCCCCGCGCGACCCGAGGTCGACCAGATCTTTGTGTTTACGCCGGAAGGCGACATCTTCGCCATGCCGCCCGGATCGACGGTTCTGGATTATGCCTATCGGGTGCACACGCTGGTTGGCCACCGCTGCAAGGGGGCCAAGATCAACGGGCAAATCGTTCCCCTGAAAACACGCCTTCAGCAGGCCGATCGCATCGAGATCCTGACACAGCCACAGCCGGCCCCCAGTCGGGAATGGGCTCAGGCGGGTTCGGGTTATCTGCAGTCGGCCAGTGCCCGGGCGAAGGTGCGGAACTGGTTCCACAAGCTGGATCTTTCCGCGGCACGCCAGGCCGGGGAGCAGCAATGCGATCGTTTGTTTCGCCGGTTGGGGCTCAATCGGGCCGAGCGTGCCGATGTCGTCGCCGCACTGGGATTGAAAAGCGAGGAGGCCCTATACGAGTCGGTCGGTCGGCAGCGGATCGATTCGGCCACCTTGCTGTCAGCGGCGCGGGCGGCTCATGCGCATAGCCCTGCCGCAGCACAGGTAGCGCCGCCCGTGCCGTCGATTCCCGTCATGGCGCCGACCGCCGAGTTGGCGCTGGATGGTCTGAAGGCCCAGCCGGCAGGTTGTTGTCATCCCCGCCCTGGCGACCGGGTGCTGGCGTTCATCACGCGCGGGCAGGGGCTGCGCCTGCATAAGGTGGATTGCAGCAACATTCGGCATTTGCAGGCGGCATATCCCGAGCGGATCCTGTCCGTGGACTGGCCCAGTACCGGAAAGTCCTGGGTGCTGCCCCTGAAGCTCGACCTCCTCGTGGCGGATGTCACGCGGTTCTGGGCCGATCTGGGGCCGGTGCTTGCGCCGTTCAAGGCCCATGTTGTCGAGAGCAGAAGCCGACATGAACGAAATACGGGGCTGACCGATCTATACCTGCTGCTGGAACTGCCGGGAAGTACGGATGTCCAGGAGATGCTCCGTCGCCTACAGCGACTGCCGGCGGTGGAATCTGTTCAGCGCCGAGCGAGTTAGATTGGGTCTAAGGGGCTAAACTGATTTGTTTTGTGGCACGGGTACGTTAAATTGCTGCCACTTTAAAACCGTCACACAGGCTGTTGCATGTTCGTGAAACCGATTCTGTCTTTGTCCAGCCATCCGAGTGCATCGTGCATCTGACCGATATCACCATGTTCTGGGGCCCCGCTTCCGGCGGCGTCCGACGATATATTCTCGCCAAGCGCGCCTTTTGCGCCGAACATTCGGGGCTTCGTCACACCCTGCTGGTGCCGGGGGCGACGGCGTCCGAATCGAACGAAGGCGTACTGGCGATGCGTACGCTTCCTGCGATGAGACTGATCGGCGGCAAGGGGTACCGTTTTCCGCTGCGTTTGCAGCCCTGGATCGACCAGCTCAAGGACATTCGGCCCGACGTGATCGAGGCGGGTGATCCCTATCGCCTCGCTTGGGCGGCCGTTCGTGCCGGTCGGGCACTGGACGTCCCCGTGGTGGGATTCTTTCATTCCGACCTGAGCCGCATGACGGCACTGCGCTTCGGCGATTGGACCCGCGAACCGATTCGACGCTATATCCAGCATCTGTATGGCCACTATGATTGGGTGTTCGCGCCCAGTCAGGTCATGGCCGATCGGCTTCGATCCCTGGGCTTGACGAAGGTAACGGCCCAGCCCCTGGGGGTCGACACGGTGGTGTTTTCTCCCGAGCGCCGGTCCCAGGCGGTGCGGCGGAATCTGGGTATTCCCGACGAGGCGCGGGTACTGGTCTATGCCGGCCGCAATGCGATCGAAAAGAATCTGCCGACATTGTTCGAGACGGTCCGCCGATTGGGCGCGCCCTACCACCTGCTGCTCATCGGGCCGGACATGCCGCGCGTGGACGACATCCCCATGACCATTGTCGATTATGTTGCGGATATCGAAGTGCTGGCCGGTCTGTTGGCCAGCAGCGACGCGCTGGTGCATGCGGGCGATCAGGAAACCTTCGGGCTGGTGATCGCTGAGGGAATGGCTGCCGGACTGCCGGTGATCGGAATCAACAGCTCGGCGGTGCCGGAACTGGTGGATGACACCGTGGGCGCCTTGGCCGAAGCGGGGAGTCTCGACGCCTTCGTGGCGGCGGTCGAATCCGTGTTTGCGCGGGATCCCATGGCATTGGGTCAGGCGGCTCGGGAACGGGTCGTGCGTCATTTCGGCTGGTCGGTGCGATTCGGGCAGATGTTCGGTCGACTGGCACAGCTGCAACACCATGGCATGATTGATGATCCCTCACTGAAGCTGCTGCGATGAGCCAAGCGATAACCCTGGAAAAAACCTTGCCCGCTCGGGCACCCGCTGCGCTGGTGCTGCACGATGTGGCACCACAGACGCAGGCGCGCTGCGAGGCCCTGCTCGACGCGCTGTCGCCGTGGATTGCACCGCATGGTCCCATGCCGGTCACCCTGCTGGTCGTGCCCCGCTACCATGGCGCGGACGCCTTGAGTTCCTATCCGGCCTTTCGCGCGTGGATCGATCGCCGCCTGCTTCTGGGCGACGAGGTGATTTTGCACGGCTATACGCATACGGATGAGCGCCCGGTCACCGGCCTGAGGGACTGGATCGAGCGGCGGATCTATACCATCGAAGGCGAGTTCGCGCGGCTTGACGTCGACGAGGCGCAGACGCTGCTGTCCTCGGGGTTAAACGAATTGTCGGCCTGCGGCTGGCAGTCGCGGGGTTTCGTGGCGCCGGCCTGGCTGACAAGTCCCGGCGCGCGTGACGCACTCCAGGCGCTGGGTTTCGACTGGTTCGCCACCCGCACCGGGCTCTTCGATCTGCAGGCCGGGCGTGAAATCGCGGCCACGTCCCTGGTCTGGAGTGTCCGTGCGGCCTGGCGTCGCCAGCTCTCCCAAATCTACAACCAGCGGTTACTCGACCATTTGCTGCACCCCGACCGCGCGTCCGTGCCCATCCGTCTCGGGCTGCATCCGGTGGACGCCGACTGGCCGATGGCCGTCGCCTTCTGGCAGCAGGCACTTGCCCGTGTTCTTGAGCAGCGTGCCGGGGCGACAAAATCCGGGGTGATCGATTGGCAATGAACCGACACCGGCGGCGATTGCTCTGGATGCTGCTGCTCGCGATCGTCGCCAGTCTGGCTGTTCCGATCCTGCTGGGCGGCCGGCATCTGCTGGAAGATCTACCCAAGATCGCGCCCGGCTGGGGGGCGTTGCTGATCGGCATGGTCGTTCTGGGATGGGTCTTCAACAGCTTCCGGTTACGGTTACTGGCGTCCGGAATGGGGGGGCAGGTGCCTGCAGTCTGGAGTTTCGGTGCGGTCATCGCGACGGAATTTGCCGGCGCCGCATCGCCGGCCGGCGCAGGCGGCGCATTGACGTATGTGGCGCTGCTCAAACAACGGGGGATCCGCACGGCCCATGCGGCGGCGATGTATGCCATCGATCACTTCATGGACGGTGTATTCTTCGTTGTGGCCTTTCCCGTGGCGCTGCTTTCCCTCGCGCTTCACGGTGGGTTCAGTGATCCGGCCTGGTTGGTGGCGGTGACATTGGCGCTGTTCGGCATGGGGGCGGGCCTATTCTGGTTGTTGCTTCGCGAGCACCGATTCCTGATCCGGATGTTCGGGCGTGTCCTCCGGCCGTTCCGGCTCACGGCGCACCGTCGGCGCCGCATGGCGCGCTGGCTGATGCAGTTCCGGCAAGGGGTGCGTCTTGTGCTTCGTCTGCCGCGTTGGCAGCTCCTGTTGCTATTCATGTTCTGTGCCGGTCATTGGCTGCTGCGTTACAGCATCCTGGCCGTGGTGATCAGCATCATCGGCAGTTCGGTACCCTGGTCCTATCTGTTCGCCGTGCAGGGGGTGCTGCTGCTGTTCGGCCAGATCAGTTTTCTGCCCGGCGGGGCGGGTGGGGTGGAACTGGGCTATGCGGCCTTGCTCTCGCCCTTCCTCGATGCGGAGACCATCGGTCTGTCGCTTTTGCTCTGGCGCATGATCACCTACTACTTCTATCTGCTGGCCGGCTTGCCCGTTTTCTTGGCCATGCTGGGCGACCGCGCCTGGCGACTGCTTTCTCCGGCGGATAAGTAACCTCCTGGGGATTGCTCTTGCCGGAGGGGCGGCGACCCGGGCCTGTCATCTTCCGGTCACGAAAAATTCACGCAAAATTCAAAAACTTTATCGTTCGCAAACCTCCTAATTGAAGCCAAATATTATTTTTTCTGTTTGGTTTTCTGCGTGTTTCTATTGGGAGGTGGTTATGTCTCTGAAGCGTGTGTTCAAACAGTCCGCACTGCGTGTGGCAATGATTGGTGTGATTTCCGGGGCTGCCCTGGGGGCGGCGGGTCTGGCTGAGGCGGGTTCGGTCTCCATTCTGGAAACCGGTTCGAGCCTGTTGTATCCCCTGTTCAACCTGTGGCAACCGGTCTACACCAAGGAAAATCCAGGTGTTCAGCTGACGACGGCCAGTACCGGCAGCGGCACGGGACAGGCGCAGTCGATGCAGGGGCTGGCCCAGATCGGTGCGTCTGACGCTTATCTGAGCGGGGCGCAAATGAAGCAGCATCCTTCGATGCTCAACATCCCCATGGCCATTTCCAGCCAGATGGTGAACTACAACGTGCCGGGACTGAACGGCGATCATCTCAAGTTGAGCGGGCCGGTGTTGGCGGATATCTATGCCGGCAAGGTCACCATGTGGAACGATCCGGCCATCGCCAAGATGAACCCCGGCGTGAAGCTGCCTGCACACAAGATCGTGGCGATCCATCGGACCGACGGCTCGGGCGATACCTTCATCTTCACCCAATATCTGAGCGACTCGACCCCCTGGTGGTCGGACAAGTACAGCTATGGCACGTCGGTGAGCTGGGCGCCCGTACAGGGCAACATCGGCGCCGTGGGCAATCCGGGCATGGTCGACGCGCTGAAAAACAATCCGTATTCGGTGGCCTACATTGGCGTCAGCTTCAAGAAGCAGATCATGGATGACCATCTGGGCGAGGCCCGGATCGAAAACAAGGCCGGTCATTTCGTGTTGCCGGAAATCCGCAACGTGAAGGCCGCTGCCGCGGCCATGGTGCCGAAAACGCCGGCCGATCAGCGCATCAGCCTGATTTTCGCCCCGGGTGCCGAAAGCTATCCGATCATCAACTATGAATATGCGCTGGTCGATAGCCATCAGCCGTCTGCCGAGATGAGCGCGGCTTTGAAGAAGCTGCTTTCCTGGGCCATTTCCTCGAACGGCGGCAATGCCGAGCACTTCATGAAATCGGTGAATTTCGTGGCTCTGCCGCCGAGCGTCGTCAAGCAATCCACGGCACAGATCGACAAGATCCACGCCTGATGGTGGAGTCCGACCGATCAGACATCGTGTCGGACCGGTTCGGTACATGGGGCGGGCAGGGTTTTGGGCCTTGCCCGCCATTTTTGCTGTTCAGCGATTGAAAAAAGGGTGTCCCCTTTTTTCAATCATGAGGGAGTGATCGGCTTGGGGATGGTTGAAGCAATTTGGGCATGGGTGGTACGTGGATGCTGAGTATTTTCTCGGGCTTCCGGTTTCGTTGGCGGGTTGGATTGGTCGCGTCGCTGTTGCCGCTATCCCTCCTGGTGATCGTGGCGTTTCTGCTGCAGGCGGCCTGGCCAGCCATCACGTTCAATGGCATCGGGTTTCTGACGCATAACAGCTGGAATCTCGGAAACATGTATGCCGACCCCGTGACGATTCGGGGGCAGGAAGTGCTGCCGCGTGCCGATTATGGGGTGTTGTTCCTCGTGGTGGGCACGTTGCTCAGTTCACTGATCGCCCTGGCGCTGGCCGTTCCCGTCGGCGTGCTTTCGGCGATTTTTCTGGCCGAGGGGCTTCGGGGCGCCGCGCGCGGTCTTGGCTCCTTTCTGGTGGAGTTGCTGGCCGCGGTGCCCAGCGTGGTCTATGGGCTCTGGGGGTATCTCGTCCTGATCCCGCTGCTGGGACATGATCTCTATCCCTGGATGGCGCATACGCTGGGACCGGTGCTGCCGATGTTCCGCGGCCCGTCCGGCAGCGGGTACGGACTGCTGACGGCGGGTATTCTGCTCGCCTTCATGGTCGTGCCTCTGATTACCGCCAGTCTGCGCGATGCCCTGGCGGCGACCCCGGCCGCCTTGCGCGAGGCGGGCGCCAGCATGGGGGCTTCGCGGATGGAAGTCGTGCGTTTGATCCTTTTGCGTGGGCAACGCAATGTGGTGATCGGCGTTACGGTGCTCGCATTCGGGCGGGCGCTCGGCGAGACGATGGCTGTGTTGATGGTGAGTGGCAACGCATTGAACAGCCTGCCGAAGAATATTTACGATCCGGTATCCACCATGGCCGCCTTCATCGCATCGCAACTCGATAGCGCGCTGCAGGATCCGACCGGAATGGCCGTGCATGCCCTGGCGGAGATTGCCCTGTTGCTGATGTTGATTTCCGTGCTGGTCAATGCGGCGGCGCGGGGACTGCTGTGGTTGTCGGGGTATCGACCATGAGCTCGGCCAGTCGCCCCGTGGGGCATTCGGCGGGCTACCTGAAACGCCGGATCACCGATCTGACGATCTGGGGGGGCGCGATCCTCAGCTTTTCCCTGCTGGCCTTCGTGCTCCTGCACATTCTGGGATACGTGTTCGTGCACGGGTTCCCGGCATTGCATCCGGATATCCTCACGACCGACACTCAGGGAATTGCCGGCGGATTGCGCAATGCCATCACCGGCTCGTTGCTGCTTTCCGGGGGCGCATTGATTCTGGCCGTGCCCATCGGAGTCAGTGCCGGCATCTATCTCGCCGAGTATGGCGAAGGACTGCCTGCCCGGGTGACGCGCTTTCTCTCGGATGTGCTGGTGGGTGTCCCCTCCATCGTGCTTGGATACTTCGGTTACATCACCATGGTGATCGGTCTGGGGTGGCGATTTTCCCTGCTGGCAGGGGCCATCACCCTGGCGATCATGATGCTGCCCTATATCGCAAGAACCAGCGAGATGGCATTTCGCGCCGTACCGATTTCCCTCCGGGAATCGGCCTATGCACTGGGTTGCCCGGAATGGGGGGTCGTTTGGCGGATTCTCCTGCCGGCGGCGCGCATACCAATTCTCACCGGCGTGCTGATGGCGCTCGCCATCGCATTGGGCGAGACGGCGCCGCTGCTGTATACGGCCGGGTGGTCGAATTATCTCTGGAACGGGCATTTCACCCACGAGGGCGTCGGTTATCTGACCTATGTGATCTGGAGCTTCATCGGCGAGCCTTACGACTCGGCCCATCAACTGGCCTATGCCGCGGCGCTGCTGATCACGCTGATGGTCCTGGCGATCAACGTCGCCGCTCGAATACTTTTGCTGCGCAGACGCTAGACCTTGCCGGGTAGGGGCGGGAGATCGCGGTGGCGATCAGGCGTCGAGCAGGGCGGCGGTCTTGATCAGGGCGAACACCGTTTGGTCGACCTTCAGACTGAGATTCTCCACCGAACGGTGACTCAGTTCCGCCAGCAGGGACTGGCCGTCGGCAAGCGCCAGGAAGACGACCGACCGCCCCGGTTGAGCGCCATCACCTTCGTGGCTGATGGCCGTGATCCGGCAGGGAAGCTGATTGAGCATGCTGATGCCTTCCTGACGCTGGCAGGCGATCGCGACGTCGCGGGCCAGAACCCGCAGGCGGGTGTCCACGGGCGTGGCGGCGACCATTGCCCGGGCGCTGTCGGGGGCGCCGATCCAGAAGGTGAAGGCGTCTTTCTCACGGGCGCGGAACGGTGCCAGTCCATCCACTTCGCGCGGGCCGAGCGTGCCGTGCAGCACCGAGACCGGCCCCTCCTCCGTGAACAGGGGGGAGTCGACCCGGTGGGTCGCCTCAGCGAGGGTTTCGATGGAGGCGATGCGACCGTCGGCCATGAACACGACCCGATCCGCGAGTCGTTCGACCTCGACAGGAGCATGAGTGATGTAGAGCGTCGGGATCCGGTATTCGGCGATCACGTTTGCGATCAGGCCGAGCAGGTCGTTCTTCGCCTGCCAGTCCAGGGCGGAGAGGGGCTCGTCCATCATCAACAGTCGGGGGCGCATCAGCAGCGCTCGGGCGATCGCCACGCGCTGGCGTTCTCCGCCGGAAAGAAACTCGGTCGGCCGGTCCAGCAGATCCGCGATCCCCACCCGCTCGACGATTTCCGCAAAGGCCGGTCCGTGCTGCCGATCCTTCGGTACCCGCCGGGCGGCATAGTCGAGATTCCCGCGTACGTTCCTGTGCGGCAAGAGGGCCGCGCTCTGGAAGACGAATCCGATATCGCGTCGCTCCACGGGCAGGGCCTTTCGGCCGGCCTGCCAGACTTCGTCCCCGAAGCGCAGCGATCCCTGGGTACGCCGATCCAGTCCCGCCAGAGCGCGCAGGAATGTCGACTTGCCCGAACCGGATCGGCCGAAAAGCACCGTGACGCCGCTGCTATCGAAGGCGAACGGCGTCGAGTCGAGGGTGAAATGCGGCAGGCTGAGTTGCAGGTGTCCCTGGAACATGGTTCAGTCCCGCCCCGGTTGCAGTTTGCGGTTGAGGGCGTAGACGAACATCAGCACCAGTACCGAGAACAGCAGCATCAGCAGGGAGAGCTGATGGGCCGCGGCGTACTCGAAGGATTCGACATGATCGAAGATCGCGATCGATACCGTGCGCGTCTGTCCTTCGATGTTGCCGCCGACCATCAGGACGACGCCGAACTCCCCGACCGTATGGGCGAAGGTGAGCACCGCCCCGACGAGGAATCCCTGCCGCGCCAGGGGCACGATCACCGTGAAGAACCGGTCGAGGAACGAGGCACGCATCGTCCGCGCGGCATCGACGACTTGGGTCGGCAGTGCTTCGAAGGCGGCCATGATCGGCTGGACGGTGAACGGCAGGGAATAGATCACCGAGCCGATCACGAGGCCCGTCTTGTTGAAGGTGAGCTGCCCCGTGAAGCCGAACAGGCGTAGGAACTGGGTGATCTCGCCATTCGGATTGAGGGCGATGATGAGGTAGAAGCCGAGCACGGTGGGCGGCAGGACCAGCGGCAGGGACACCAGCGCCTCGAAGAATATCCGGGCATTGGAGCGCATGTTGGCCAGCCACCAGGCAATGGGTGTGCCGATGAGCAGCAGAATGGCCGTGCTGATCGCCGCGACCTCCAGGGTCAGGAGGATCGGTGCGGTGTCCACGGCGGAATCCAGGAGCGACATCGGCGGTCGTTAGCCTCGTTCGATTCGATTGAAGGCGACAGGGTACGACAATCTACGTATCCGTGTCCGGACTCAGCCCGGCTTGCCCGGCGTCGGCAGTGCGTACCCGTAATGCTGGATGATCTTGGTCGCGGCGGGCGAGCGCAGGAAGGTCAGGAAATTCCTGGCCGCATCGGCATGTGGGCTGTCCTTGATCAGCACGGCAGCCTGCTCGATTGGCGGATAGTCACTCTGCGGCGGCACCCAGTACTGACCGATGCCCTTGGCGGGACTGGCCGGGTCGGCCAGCTGCGACAGCGCGACGAAGCCGAGTTGCGCATTGCCGGTCATCACGAACTGGAAGGTGGCGGCAATGCTTTCGCCATCCACGATCTTGCCTTGTTGCTTCAAGGTCGGATAGACGCCCAGCTTCTGCATGACGGCGACCGCGGCCGCGCCGTAGGGCGCACTCTTCGGATTGGCGATGGCCAGATGGGCAAAATCGCCGGATTTGAGCACGCGATCATGATCGGCAGCGACCGGCAGGGTTCTGCTGTACAGGGCGATCGTGCCCTGGGCATAGACGAAGTCGTCCGTGGCCTTGCCGACCTTGACCAGCAGGGCGGGGCGCCGGGTGTCGGCCGCCAGGAAGGCATCGAAGGGCGCGCCGTTGTTGATCTGGGCGAACAGGCCGCCGGTCGGCCCGAACGAGAACCGCACCGTGTTGCCGGTTTCCTTGTGCCAGGCCGCGCCGATTTCCTCGGCGGCCTTGGTGAAGTTGGCGGCCACGGCGACCGTGATGGTGTCGGCGCGTGCCGCACTCAGGCTCGCAGTGAACAGAAAGATCGTGCAGAGCACGGTGGCGAATGACTTGTTCATGGTCGGGGTCCTCTTGTGGGTTCGGTTCGGTCGGTTCAATTCGATTCGATGGTAAGTCTGGTATATATCGCTTGGCCGTAAAAAACCGAGCCATAGGTACTCGGTTTCGGCGGGTTTTTAGCTGTCCACGCCCAGGATGATCAGGCTGGCCTTGATCAGCGCACAGGCCGGCGCGCCGACTTTCAGTCCCAGCGATTCGGCGCCGCCCTCGGTGATGATCGCGGTCAGGGTGTTGCCCCCGGCCAGCGCGATGACCACCTCGCTGTTCACGGCACCTTCGGTGACGCGTTCGATCGTGCCGCACAGCTGGTTGCGGGCTGAGGTCTTCACCTTCTCCGTGGTCACCAGCACGAAACTCGACTTGATCAACGCGTAGGCGGACTGGCCGACGGCGAGGTTCATGCTGTCCGCGCTGCCGTTGGTGATGATGGCCACCAGCGCGTCGCCGCCCTGAATGCCGAGCACCACTTCGGTGTTGACGGCGCCGCGCTGGATCGACGTGATCGTGCCGGACAGGGTGTTGCGTGCGCTCGTTTTCATGAAGAGGCTCCGGATCACGTTGAGATCGCCGCTGATGTCGTGCTGATCGAACAGGGCCATCAACTGGCTCTGCAGGTGGCCGAGCCGCTTGAACGAATCGACCAGCTGCACGCCCGCGGGGGACAGTGCCGCGCCGCCACCGCCGGCCCCGCCGTGCTGGACGACCACGATCGGCCGGCCGGCGAGGTTGTTGATGGCGTCCACCGCGTCCCAGGCCGCCTTGTAGGTCATGCCGATCGCCTTGGCCGCCGCACTGATCGAGCCTTCCGCCTGGACCGCTTCCAACAGCTTCAGGCGCCGGTGCGAGATTTCCTGCTCGCCAAGCCGCAGGGCCAGCGGCACCACGAAATCACCAATATGTTTCTCACTATATATCGACATAATTTCCGGCTCAAGCGTTTTGATTCGGCGAACAGTGTACCCGTCGCGGGCTTCAGTGGGCCGCCGCCGACTTGATCCGGGCGAAGGCGTCGAGCGCACGCGTGCGGCTGCCGGCCAGATCGACGATGGGTTCGGGATAGGTTTCGCCCAGGCGGATGCCCGCCCGACCCAGGGCATTGCTGCTTGCCTGCCAAGGGGCGAACAGGGTCTTGGTGTCCGCCCGGGCGAGCTCGGGCAGCCATTGGCGGATGAATCTGCCGTCCGGATCGAATTTTTCCGCCTGCAGGATCGGGTTGAAGATCCGGAAGTAGGGCGCCGCATCGGCCCCCGAGCCTGCAGTCCACTGCCAGCCTGCGGTGTTGCTGCCCGGATCGGCATCCACCAGCGTGTCCATGAACCAGTCGGCGCCCAGGCGCCAGTCGAGCAGCAGGTTCTTGGTCAGGAAGGAGGCGACGATCATCCGCGCGCGGTTGTGCATCCAGCCGGTGGTCCATAGGGCGCGCATGGCGGCATCCACGACCGGTATGCCCGTCTCGCCGCGTTGCCAGGCGCGCAGGTCGTCAGGCGCGTCGCGCCAGGGAAAGTCGGCAAATCGGGGATTCAGGGGTTCCGATACGGTCTGGGGTTCGTGAAAGAGCAGATAGTTGCCGAATTCGCGCCAGCCGAGTTCCCGCAGGAAATGCTCGACACCGGGTACTTCCAGCGGATGAGGATACCGGCTGAATAGGGCTGCCGAAATCTGCCGGGGCGTGATCTCGCCGAAACGCAGATGTGGCGACAGACGGGAGACGCCCGTGCCATCGAGGGCGTTGCGCCCGTCGGCATAGGATTCGATCCGGGGCAGGAATGCGTCGAAGCGCGCCCAGGCGCCCTGTTCTCCGGGTTGCCAGTATTCGGGGAAGGCGCGATCCCAGGGGATGGCGGGCAGCAGGGGCAATGCGGACAAGGCTGCGCTGGCTAGGTTCTCGGGAACCGGAGGCAGGGTGTCGGGCAGGTCGGGTAGCGGGGCGTCATCGATACCTGCCGCGACCAGCGCCTTCCAGTAGGGAGTGAATACCCGGAAGGGTTCGCCCTGGCGATTCAGCACCTGCCAGGGTTCGTGCAGATAATTGCCGACAAAGGATTGGGCGTCGATGCCGCGCTCTTTGAGTCGGCTCTTGATCGCCTGATCCTGCCGGATGCCCTCGGGGTCGTACCGCCGGTTCCAGTACACGGCCGTGGCGCCTGTTTCCTGCAACAGGCTGGCGATTTCGGTTTCGGCGTCGCCGTGGCGCAGGATCAACCGGCTGCCGCGGCGCGCAAGATCCGCCTGCAGGCCCGCCAGACTGTGATGCAGCCACCAGCGGGCAGCACCGCCGAGTCGGGGCGATCCCTCATCGAGAATGTAAACGGGTATGATGCGAGAGGCATTTTCCGCCAGACGGTCCAGCGCGGCCGAGAATGCGGGATGATCCGAGAGGCGAAGATCCTGTCGGAACCAGACGATCGTCGTCATGGATGATTGTCTCGATGTCAAAAATATCAGTATGGCAGGCGGCGGGACATTTTTCGGCCGGCAGCACTGCGCCTGAGCGCAGTTAGCCCCGGCGGATGTGCCCCGATTCTGCTCTGTCGGCGCAGAGGAGTGCGGATGAACGATTCGAGACCGATTTACCCTCGGGCTGTCCGAGGCGTAATCCCCAGTGCCCCATGGCGGCGAGTATTGCTGGCGTTGCTGGCCATCGGTGTGTCGGGGTGCCAGGATCGGGCGGCTCAGACGGGGAGCGATCTGCCGCCCCTGATCGTCCGTACGGCCCCGATCCAGGCGGGAACCCTTGCCCAGCCGGATCTCACGGGCACCGTGGTCGCACAGATCCAGAGCGCCCTGGGCTTTCAGGTCAGTGGTCGCATTGCGGCGCGATTGGTCGACCGGGGGCAGGCCGTGTCGGCCGGCACGGTGCTGGCGCGACTCGATCCGGACGAATTGACAGCCCGCGTCAACGCCAGCGAGGCACAATGGCAGCAGATTTCGGCGCAGGTCCGATTTGCCCAGCAGAACTATGATCGCCTCAAGTCCCTGTTGGCCCGCAAGCTGGCGAGTCAGCAGGATTTCGATCAGGCGAGCAGCATGCTCAAGGCGGCCCAGGCAGGGGAGCATGCGGCCCGCGCCCAGCTGGATCAGGCGCGCCTTTCCCTGGGTTATGCCACGCTCAAGGCGCCCTTCGACGGGGTGGTCACGGCCATTCGGGCCGATCGCGGCGATATGGTGTCGAGCGGCCAGCCGGTGTTGACCCTGGCGGCGAGTGGGCCGCGTCAGGTTCTGGTGGACGTTCCGGCACAACGACTGGATGCATTGCCGAAAACGGCGGAAGCCCTGCCTTATGGTCGTACCGACACGCTGACGGCGACCTATTTCTCGACCGAGGGCGCGGCCGACCCCAAGACGCGAACCTGGGCGGTTCGCTATCAGCTGGCCGACCAGGCCAACGTGCGCCTGGGGCAGACGGTGACACTGCATTTCCCGGCGCAGTCGGTCCGGAAAACCGTGCCGATCGCGGCCATTCAGGGTGAGGGGCAGCAGGGCGTGGTGTTCGTGGTGCGCGATGGCAAGGTGCATCGGACCCCGGTCACCGTGATCCAGCTCGAAGCCGATCGGGCGGTCATCGACACGCCGTTGCCGGTGGGCACCCCGGTCGTGGCGGTCGGCATCAACCGGCTGCATGATGGCGAGGCGGTCCGGGTCCAGCCGGGGCTCGGCGCGTGAGTTCCTCCGGCGGTTTCCGTTCGGGGTTCAACCTGTCGGCGCTGGCGGTGCGCGAGCGGGCCGTCACCCTGTATTTCATCATTCTGGTCGCCCTGGCGGGGGTCTATGCCTTCGTTTCCCTCGGTCGCGCGGAGGATCCGGCCTTCACCCTCAAGGTGATGCTGGTCTCGGCCCAATGGTCGGGCGCCACGGCCCGGGAAATGCAGGATCAGGTCGCCGACCCGCTCGAAAAGGCTCTGCAGGACGTGCCGTATTTCGACAAGGTCGAGACGGTTTCCCGGCCGGGCAACGTCTACATGCGCGTCTCGTTTCGGGAGGACACGCCGCCCGATCAGGTGCAGGCCGTCTATTACCAGGTGCGCAAGCATCTGGGCGACGTGGCGCCCGATCTGCCGAAGGGGGTGCAGGGACCTTATTTCAACGACGATTTTTCCGACGTCTATTTCACCCTGTATGCGCTGACCGCGCCCGGCCTCCCGCCGCGGGATCTGGCCCGTGAAGCGGAGCGCCTTCGCTCGGATGCGTTGCAGGTGCCCGGGGTGGCCAAGGCGCATATCCTGGGCGAGCAGCCGGAGCGGGTGTATGTCGACGTCGATCCCCACAAGTTGCAGACGCTGGGGATCCCGATGACCCTCGTCCAACAGGCGCTGGCCGCGCAGAATGCGGTCGCGCCGGCGGGGTTGATCGAGACGGCCGGTCCGCGTCTGTACCTGCGGATCGACGCCGGCTACCGCCCGGACCAGCCGGGCCTGACCGCCCGGATCGAAAACACGCCGATCGCCGTGAACGGTCGGGTGATCCGCCTGGGCGACATCGCCCGCGTCCACCGGGGTTACGCCGACCCGCCGAGTTTCCTGATCGAGGATAACGACACGCCCGCCATCATGGTCGGCGTGATCATGGGCAAGAACGTCAACGGCCTGGCACTGGGCGAGCGGCTCAGCCGGTTCGAGTCGGCCGAACGGCAGCGCCTGCCCGTGGGTATCCAGTTGCACAAGGTGACCGATCAGGCCAATGCGATTCGTCTGGCCGTGAACACCTTCCAGCTCAAGTTCTTCATCGCCTTGGGCGTGGTGATGCTGGTGGGCTTTCTTTCCCTGGGGCTGCGGGCCGGACTCGTGGTTGCGCTGGCCGTGCCGCTGACGCTGAGCATCACCTTCGCCGTGATGCTCATGACGGGCAAGAACCTCGATCGCATCACGCTGGGTGCGCTGATCCTGTCGCTGGGCTTGCTGGTCGACGACGCGATCATTGCCATCGAGATGATGCTGGTGAAGCTTGAGGAGGGATACAGTCGAACCGATGCGGCGGCCGCCGCCTGGCGGATCACGGCGGCCCCGATGCTGGTCGGCACGCTGATCACGGTCGTCGGGTTCGTGCCGATCGGTTTCGCTCAGTCGAATGTCGGGGAGTACGCCGGGAACATCTTCTGGATTCTGGCGATTTCCCTGCTGGCGTCCTGGTGGGTGGCGGTCGTGTTTACGCCCTACCTCGGCGTGAAGTTGTTGCCGGCGGTCGTGCCGCATCCCGAAGGTGGGGCGGGTATGTACCAGTCTCCGGTCTATCGCGGGTTGCGCCGCGTGGTCACGTTCTGCGTCGACCGCCGGGGTTGGGTGGCGATGGCCACGCTGTTGTTGTTCGTCGGGGCTGTGTTCGTGATGGGCAAGGGTGTAGCCAAGCAGTTTTTCCCCAGTTCCGACCGGCCCGAGCTGTTGATCGACATCAATCTGCCCGAGGGCGCATCGTTCCAGACCACGGAGCGCGTGGCCCACGAAGTGGCGAAGGCGCTCAAGGGCGCGCCGGAACTGGCCTCGCTGTCGACCTATATCGGGCAGGGCGCCCCGCGCTTCTTCCTCGCGCTGAACCCCGAACTGCCCGATCCCGCCTTCGCCAAGATCATCGCCGTGGCGCACGATGCGGCTGGCCGGGATCGTCTTCAGGCGATGCTGCAGAAAAAGATCGACGAAGGCGATTTCTCCGAGGCGCGCGTCCGGCCGCATCCGCTGCTATACGGCCCGCCGGTCATCTGGCCGGTGCAGTTCCGGGTGATGGGGCCGGATATCGCCGAACTGCGTCGGATCGGCGACCAGGTGCGCGCCATCATGGCGGAGAACCCCCATACCATCGATCCGCATCTGGCCTGGGGCGAGCAGGTGCCCGTGCTGTTCCTGACGCTCGATCAGGCGCGGCTGGCGGCTCTGGGGCTGACGCCGCAGGGTATCGCCGAACAGACCCGGTTACTGTTGTCGGGAACCAAGGTGACCGAACTGCGCGAAAACATCCGCACCGTCGCGCTGATGGCACGTGGCCTGCCTGCCGAGGCGCGTCAGCTATCGCAACTGACGACCCTGCCGATCCGGATGGACAATGGTCGGACGGTACCGCTCGGGCAGTTGGGGGCGATTGCAGTGCATTACGAATATCCGGTGCTTGAGCGCCGCAATCGGGAGCCTTATATCAATGTCGACAGCGAGGTAACCGGGGCGCAGCCGCCGGACGTCACCCAGGCAATCTGGGGCAAGCTGGCCGATCTGCGCGCGCACCTGCCACTGGATTACCAGATCCAGATCGGCGGCTCGGTGGAGGAGTCCGCCAAAGCCCAGGCGTCCATTGCCAAGGTCATGCCCGTGATGGTCATGCTGATGCTGACGCTCATCATGCTGATCATGCGTTCCTTCCCCGGCATGTTCATGGTGCTGCTCACCGCACCGCTGGGGCTGATCGGTGCGGTGATCGCGCTTTCGTTGTTCGATCAGCCTTTCGGCTTCGTGGCCCTGCTGGGGCTGATCGGGCTGGCCGGAATCCTGATGCGCAATACCCTGATCCTGGTCGGGCAGATCCACGAAAACGAGCGCCAGGGTCTGGATCGGCGGACGGCAGTGATCGAGGCGACCATCCGCCGCGCTCGCCCAGTCGTGCTGACGGCGCTGGCGGCGATGCTGGCCTTCATTCCTTTGACCGAGAGCACCTTCTGGGGGCCGCTGGCGTTTACCTTGATCGGCGGCATCTTCGGCGGAACCTTCCTGACGATCCTGTTCCTGCCGGCAATGTACGCCCTGTGGTTCCGGGTGAAACCGCAGGTCGGGTAAGCCCGGTTTTTCGCTGACGAAAAAAAGCCCCGGAATCCGGGGCTTTCGCTTGTCTGTTCGCCCGCCGAAGCGGGCGGGCACCGGCAGTCGGTCTTAGGCCTTGTGGTAGTCCCAGACGCGCTGAACTTCGTTTTTGGAGCCGAGGATGACCGGCACGCGCTGGTGCAGCTTCTGCGGCGCCAGGGACATGATGCGATCCGGTCCAGTGATGGACAGGCCACCGGCCTGCTCGACGATCATGGACATCGGGTTCGCTTCGTACATCAGACGCAGCTTGCCGCCACGCTCGCGGTGCTTGCTGTCGATCGGGTACATGAAGATGCCGCCGCGGGTCAGGATGCGGTGGACTTCGGCCACCATGGAGGCAACCCAGCGCATGTTGAAGTCACGACCGCGCGGGCCTTCCTTGCCGATCAGGCACTCGTCGATGTAGCGCTTGACCGGAGCGTCCCAGAAACGCTGGTTCGACATGTTGATGGCGAATTCGCTGGTGTCTTCCGGAATGGTGATGTTCGGATGAGTCAGCATGAACTCACCGATGTCCTTGTCCAGGGTGAAGCCGTTTACGCCGTCACCGGTGGTCAGGACCATGATGGTGGACGGGCCGTAGATGCAGTAGCCGGCGGCGACCTGCTCGGTGCCCGGCTGCAGGAACTCGGCTTCGGCCGGGTTGGCAACGCCTTCGGGTGCGTGCAGCACGGAGAAGATGGTGCCGACGGTGACGTTGACGTCGATGTTGGAGGAGCCGTCGAGCGGATCATACACGCAGAGGTACTTGCCGCGCTGAGCGGTGGCCGGCAGATGATAGACGTCATCCATTTCTTCGGAAGCCAGACCGGCAACCTGACCGCCCTGCATGAGGGTGTTGGTGAAGACATCGTTGGAAATGACGTCCAGCTTCTTCTGGGTTTCGCCCTGAATGTTCTCGGACTCGGCGGAACCGAGAATGCCGATCAGGTTGCCCTTGTTGACATAGCTGGAGATCACTTTGCAGGCACTGACGATGTCGTTCATCAGCAGGGTGAAATCGCCGGATGCGGCCTTGTGCGCGCGCTGGCTTTCGATCAGAAAGTGGGTGAGGCTGGTGCCAATCTGCATGCCGAACTCCTTAAAAATGTGGGCAATATTTTCTTCAAATCAGTCGTGCATAATAGCGGGATGTCCCCCAACCCACAATCGCCAGTCCGAGCCCGCATGCAGCACAATATCCTCTATGCCCAGTCCGGGGGCGTCACGGCCGTCATCAACGCCAGTGCCTGCGGGGTCGTCGAAACGGCCGCCCGGCATCCCATGCATTTCGGCAAGGTCTTCGCGGCCCGGGACGGCATTCTCGGCGTCCTCCGTGAGGAACTGTACGACCTGTCGCTCGAGGACCCCGCCGAACTGGCCGCTCTGCGGCATACCCCGGGCGGCGCATTCGGTTCCTGCCGGGCCGATCTCGGTACCCCGGAATCGCATCCGGAGCAATATGCCCGTCTGATCGAGGTGCTCCGCGCGCATGATATCGGCACGTTCATCTATAACGGCGGCGGCGGTTCCATGCTGACGGCCGCCAAGATCGCCCATTTCGCCCGCGACCAGGGATTGGACCTCACCGTGATCGGCATTCCGAAAACCATCGACAACGACCTGCCGCAAACGGACACCAGCCCCGGTTTCGGTTCGGCCGCAAAATACATCGCGACCAGCATCCGCGAGGTGTCCCGCGACTTGTCCGCTATGGCGGGTACATCCACAAAGGTCTTCATCCTGGAGGTGATGGGGCGACATGCCGGCTGGCTCGCGGCAGCGGCTGGCCTTGCATTCGACGTCGAGGAGTCGCCCTTGCTGCTGCTGTTCGCCGAGATCCCCTTCAACGAGGCCGGATTTGCCGAGGCGCTTCGAGCTCGCGTGCAATGTCATGGCTGGTGCATCGTGGTGGTGGCCGAGGGGTTGTTGTGCGGCAACGGCGAGTTTTGCGCCCAGGCCCAGCAGAGCGTGATTTTCGGACACGAGCAGCTGGGCGGGTTGGCACCGCAGCTGGCGGGGCTTAGTCGGCGGCTGGGGTTCAAGACGCACTGGGCCGTGTCGGATTACTTCCAGCGTTCCGCCCGTCATCTGGCTTCGCGCGTGGATGTGGATCAGGCCTACGCCTGTGGGTCCGAGGCCGTTACTTATGCGCTACAGGGTAAAACGGACGTGATGGTCGCCATCCGACGTACGTCGGATGAGCCCTATCTGTGGACGCTCGAAGGCGTGCCGCTCGACGCGGTGGCGGATATCGAGCTGCCGGTACCGCGAACCTTCATCCGTGCCGATGGTTACGGGATTACGGAGGCGGCCAGACGATACATGCTGCCGTTGATTCAGGGCGAGGATCTGCCGCCGTTTCGGCACGGCCTGCCGGTGTTCGCGACGTTGCGATTGCAACGCGTCGTGCAGAAACTGCCCCGCTGGACTTCCTCCCTAGGATGACCGTACCCGGCGAGGGCTGCTGAGGGCACCACAGGGTGAGCACCCGAGAATCATTCCCCGACGAATCCACGGCGTAATTGGATCGCCACGGCGCGCTTCAGCTTGCCCGTGTCCGCACACACTCGTTATGCTAGGTCCTTTAATCTCGTAGCCTGGGAAGATTGCACGCCGTGAGTGAGTCAGACGTCATCATTTCGACCCGAAGCCCGCGTGTGATCGACAAGATTTTCGCCCGGCATTTCGAGGTCCGGGGATATTTTTGGCTGATCCCTGAGGGACAGGAAAACTTCAAGTCGGCTGTCGCCATGGTCGGCAACGATCCCGATCGGCGGGTGTTCCTTGTCGATCAACCCGGGGTGATCCCGCTACGTCATCTCCGCAATTGCGATCGCATCAAGGTCCAGGCGGTCATCGATCAACTGGTGTCCTGGTTCTATGTGTTCCGGCTCACGGAAAAAACGGAGGACGGCGATCGGTATTTCGAAATACCCTATCCCGAAAGTATCGACCGCCTGCAGCGTCGAAACGTATTCCGGGTCGGCATACCGCCAGACGTGCCGACGCGGATTGAATTCGTCCAGCCGACCACGAGTACCGTTTGGGTGGGGCGGGTCAATGATCTGTCCGCCGGTGGCTGCTCGATCGCGATTCGGCCGGATCAGGCGGTGGGGCTTGACGAGGGTGTGGTGCTGCCTCAGGTGAAGATCGTCATTGAGGGCTTTGTGGATACGACGGTGGATCTCGTGATCCGCAACCAGCGTATCGTTTCGGAAGGGGAATGGATCTTTGGCGCTCAGTTCACCGAGTTGCCGCCGTTGGTCGCACAGCAGCTGGATCGGGCCGTCATGCAACTGCAGCGGCTGATGATCGGCTAAGTGCCGGCAGGCTCGCTGCCGTCGCGATTCAGGTCAGGCGTCGGGTCGAGATCCGCGTACCCAAAATCCGGCTCTCGTCCGGGGCCACGGAGACGGTGTCATCGGCGGCATTGACAGCCTCCACGCACACCATGTCCTTCGATTCTTCCGGGCGCATGCCGGAGGGAACCCGGTCGTCCGGGTTCCAGACCACGGTCGAGTAGCTTCCTTCCTTGTCGATCTGAATCAGGCGATCCAGTTCCCCATCCTCGATTTCGACGGCGTGGTTGGTGCCGAAGTAGATGCGGTCCACCGCGCCATGAATGGTGATCATGTCGTCCTGATAATCGCGGGCATAGCCTTTGAGCTTGTCGAGATAATAGGTCGCCTCAAGCCCCCGGATCACGATGCTGCGTGCATCCCCCACCTTCAGGTAGGTGTGCAGCCCCTGCGTAATGCTGAAGGGTTCAGGCCCCGTGTTGTGCGTGACGAGCTGGATACGCAGATCCGAACCAATGTGCATGATGGCATCCAGTTCGAACGTGTGCGGCCAGAGGGCCAGGGTGTCCGGCGAATCCGTGATGCGCCAGTGCAGGCTGACGGTATGGTCCGGTGCCGTGTGTACGTGCATCAGTTGCCAATCGCGTGTCCGGACGAAACCATGGGCCAGGGTGAGCGTCGGGTGATCCCCGAACCAGGGCCAGCAGATGGGGACGCCGCCCCGAATGGATTTTCCCGTTTCATACAGGGGGTCATTCGCGCGCCAGACCACAGGCAGATCTTCGTGGGCCGGTTGCCATTCAACGACCTGCGCGCCCTGAACGGCCACCATGGCACGGGCAACGGAGGTATCGATCTTGGCCAGAATGAGTTCGCCGATCTTGACGAACGCGATGTGCTTTCCATCGGCAAATTGCTGATTCAGTCGCTCAAGCGCGATCATGTGCGATCCCTGCAGTATGGTGGTGTGTGAGGGTTGAACGTCAGGTTCTGACGACGCTATTGGTATCGTTGCCGAAAGGCGTCGGCAGATATGCGTCGGCCTGGTCGTCATTTTCCCAGCGATTGCCGTCGATGAGGTAGCGGAACTGGAAGGTTTGATCGGTGGGCAGATCGACGGTGACGCTGAACGATCCGTCGGACTTGCTCTTCAAATAGAGGCTTTCCTTGGACCAGTCGTTGAAATCGCCGACGAGCGCTACGGTCTTGGCTTCCGTGCTGACCGGCGGGTGGAGTGAAAAGGTGACCTTGCAAACAGGGCGGGTTTTAAGTGACTTCTTGACCAGTGCCATGATGTTGCTCCTTGAACGATAGCCTGAACCGGATTAAGACGACTCCACCTTTTTAAATATCTTGTTTGACAGGATCATCACAAAAAAGAATGTTTAACGCAAAAGATTCGATGAATCCTATTGCTTCTCCAGCAGACGGATCAAACGGCCTTCGTTCACCAGACCGGCCGTGACGAATACGAGCAGCAACAGAATGAGTGCGCCGATGGTCAGGAACAGGATGGGCGCCATGATCGAGAGCAGGCCCTGCGTTGCCGTATCGAGATGATTTTCCTGAATCAGCCGGATGACGTGCAGCGGGTTCACGAGAATGGGTTGCTTGAGAAACGCCCAGACATAGAAGCCGAGGGTCAGGCCGGTCAGCAGCAGGGCGATGGGCGGCCAGGCGCGGAGGAAGCGCTGGCGTTGACGAAGCATTTTCTGGATGTCGGGATTCATGAGCTGGGGACCTCAGCCTCCGGTTACCGGCGGAAAGAAGGCGACTTCGTCGCCGTCGGCCAGGGCATGATCGAAGGCGACGTATTCGTGGTTCACGGCGGCCAGGACATTCGCCGGTCGAGGCCGGTCGGTAACCTGCTGCCAGGCCTCCTGGACGGTGGCGGGGACGGTCGGCGTCCTGATTTCCTCAAGGCCGATCTGCTCTCGCAGTCCGGCAAAAAATTTTACGGTCACGCTCATGGTGTTCAATCGGCTTGCTCGGGTTCGGACCCGCGCGATTCCGGGGTCCACTTGGATACAGGGTGTCTATTGTCTGCTAAAGTCGCAGTCATTCAAAGCAACCATTGGAAAAACCTCGGGTAGCGTCGTCCACGACCCCGAGAATGGCTATTTGTCCGTTGCCGCCGTCGTCTACGGGCATGGCGCGCCGAACGGTCCGATGGCCCGAAGTCGAAAATTCCCTTGTGGAGCCTGCTGTTATGAAATGGATCAAACGTATCGTCCTGCTTTCGGTTGCATTGGTGCTGGTTGCCGTGATTGCTGCCGTGGCATTCGTCGCGACGGTCAACCCCAACGATTACAAGGATCAGATCGCCCGGGTCATACAGAAGGAGACCGGGCGCACCGTTCAGTTCAATGGGCCGATTTCTCTCACGTTCTTCCCCTGGCTGGGCGTGAAGATCAAGGATGTGACACTTGGCAATGCCATCGGGTTCACCGACAAGACCATGCTGTCGGCACAGAATATCGAAGCCAAGGCGGCCGTCCTGCCGCTGCTCCACGGACAGTTCGAGATCGGACGCCTGGTGCTGAATGGGGCCACCATCAATCTCACGCGCGACAAGGCGGGGCGGACGAATTGGGCCGATCTTGTGTCGCATGAGCAGGCGACCGCAGCGTCCAAGCCGATGCCAGCGGCCGCACCCACTCCGCAGAAATCGCGGGCGTTGGCCCTGGCAATCGGCGGTGTGTCCGTCCAGGATGCCACCGTGATCTGGCGCGATGAGATGAACGGCCAGTCGGCGCGAATCGATCATGCCTTTCTCGATACCGGGGCGATCGCACCGAATCAGCCGATCCAGTTCGATACGCATTTCGATTATGCGATTCAGCAACCGGGACAGCCGGATCTTTCCGGTCAGATGCGGCTGGGCGGAACCGTCCAGGCGGACATGACGGCGCAGACGTTGGCCCTCAGTCAGTTGAAGCTCAATGTGTCCGCGAAGCGAGGTGCCGGGGTGGCGCCATCGCCGCTGCCCGAACAGACCGATCTGTCGTTCTCGGCAGACAAGTTGGCTGTTTCGCTGGACAAGCACACGGTGGCGCTACCCGGTTTCAGCCTGACCGTGAAGGCCGATCGCGTTCAGGGACTGACCCATGCCGAGATGACTGCCGACGGAAACCTCCAGGCCGATTGGCAGAAGGGCATTTACCAGAGCAAGGCGCTCAATCTGAGCGGCAGCCTCAAGGGCATCGGCACACATACGGGCGAACTGAACTGGAAGGCCACCGGCGGTCTGGACGTCAACCTGACGCAGGGAACCGCGGATCTGAACGATTGGCGAATTTCCAGCGATCCGGTGGTGGTGACGACCTCCCTCAAGGCGACGGGCCTCGCGCCGGCGGCGGGCAAGGCATCGGCGATGCATGTCAGTGGTCCGCTGAGTATCGCCCGTTTCAATCCGCGTCAGCTGGCGGAGATCATGAAGTATCGGGTACCTCTGATGCAGTCCGACAAGGCCCTGACCGAATTCGATATGCAGGGCCGGATCGAGGTGACTCCCGAGAAGGCAATGTTGTCGGACATGAAGCTCGGTCTCGATGGCCAGTCGTTTACCGGTACGGTGGGGCTCTCCGATCTAAAGTCCCAGCGACTGTTCGTTCGACTCCAGGGCGGTGCTTTCGATCTGAATCCGTATTTGCCGCCGGGCAATGCGGCGCCCTCGGCGCCCGCGAAGTCTGCAGGTGCCGAGGGCAGCACCGCCCGGAACGTTTCGGCAAGCCTGCCGCCGGATACGCCGATTCCGCTGCCCATCGATGCCCTTCGTCGCCTGAATGCGGATATCGGGGTACAGCTCGCCCAGCTGACCTATCAGAAGTATGTGCTGAAGAATCTCGTTCTGGCACTAACTGCGGCTGGTGGGCAAGTCAATCTGAGCCGGCTCGATTTCAACGCCTTCGGCGGGGCAGTCAAGTCCCAGGCGGGATTGGACGTCCGAAGCAATGTGCCGGGGTGGCAGGCCAAGCTCGATACCCAGCATATCGATTTGCAACCCGCGCTGACGGCCGCCATGGGTGAATCCCGTCTTTCGGGGCAGGGGGATCTGGGCATGGATCTGCGCGCCCAGGGCGATCGATTGGGCAAGATCCGCTCGAGTCTGGACGGAAATATCCGCTTTGCACTCAAGAACGGTCAGATCAAGGGGTTCGATCTCGGGTATATGCTCCGCGCCGCACAGGCGCGCCTGCAGGGTGCGACGGAACCTGTGCCGAAGGAACAGGCGACCGATTTTTCCTCGATCACCGGTACAGGCGTGATCAACAACGGTGTGTTGCGCAACAATGATCTGCAGGGGGCATCTCCCTTGCTGCGCGTCTCGGGCAAGGGGACGGCCGATCTGGCCCGGGAATCCCTGGATTATCTGTTGACGGCGATCGTGGTGAACACGGCGACCGGCCAGGGGGGCAAGGCGCTGGACAGGCTGCGCAAGCTCGAAATTCCGATCAAGATCACCGGAACCTTCGCGCAACCGAAGTTCGGTATCGATCTGCAAGGGCTGCTTGAAGGGCAGGCCAAGCAAAAGGTTCAGGAAAAGCTCAATCAGGAGCTCGAGAAGCGTCTGGGGAACGGGGCTGCGCCCGTTCAGAACCTCCTGAAGGGATTGGGGCTGTGACCGGCTCACCCTGTGCAGGTGGTTGAGGCGCGCGGAGTGATTCGATCTTGAGTGATACCGTAAGTCTGGCGCCATTCTCGGCGCGCCTGCTGACCTGGTTCGATGTGCACGGGCGTCATGATTTGCCCTGGCAGCACCCCCGAACCCCCTACCGGGTCTGGGTTTCGGAGGTGATGCTCCAGCAGACCCAGGTGGCCACGGTCATCGATTACTTCAATCGGTTCATGGAACGATTCCCCCGGCTGGAGGATCTGGCTGCCGCATCGATCGACGAAGTGCTGGCACTGTGGTCCGGGTTGGGCTACTACGCCCGTGCGCGCAACCTGCATGCGGCTGCCCGGGTCATGGCGCAGCAGGGGATTCCGGAAACTCTGGCGCACTGGCTGGCGTTGCCTGGGGTCGGCTCATCTACCGCCGCCGCCATCATGGCGCAGGCTTTCGACGAACCGGCCACCATCCTGGACGGCAATGTCAAACGCGTGATTGCCCGCCATGCGGGTATCGATACGCCCATCGAGCAATCCGCGACTGTGCAGGCCTTGTATCAGGTGGCCAAGGAATACACACCGGACGCCCGGTTTGCCGACTATACGCAGGCGATCATGGATCTCGGGGCAACCTGTTGCACACGTACTCAGCCGGAGTGCGGCCGCTGTCCGGTCGCCGAGGACTGCGTGGCTCGCCAGACGGATCGTGTGGATGCGTTGCCGGCCCGACGACGACGCGTGACGGTACCGACCCGGGCGGGTACGTTCTACCTGATTCAGGATTCGGCGCGTCGCGTTCTGCTGGTTCGCCGGCCACCGACCGGCATCTGGGGCGGCCTCTGGTGTCTGCCCGAGCCGGAGAGTCTGCCGTCATGGGCGGCGGAAGGTCCGGCGTTGGCAGATGAGTGCCCGACCCTGGATTTTCAGCACCGCTTCACGCACTTTATCCTGTCGGCGACCGTCTTGCGTTTGCGGCTGGATGCGGAGGACGTCCAGGCGCTACCCCCCGAAGAAACCTGTTGGCTCGATCTGGTCGAGTACCGCCAGGACATGATCCAGCTCGGCCTGCCCAAGCCCATCCAGCGCCTGTTGATGACCGAGGCGCTCGAGGTGGTCTGTCCCCATATGCCGCGCGAGCCGGATCGCGCGGGTAAACCGAGCGAGGGCCAGTCGGGCACCGCATAGGCGGCGCAGGCTGGGGCCTTCCCCTTTTCTAATCGTGGAGAATGATCATGAGTGATCGCGTTGTATTTTGTGCCCGTCTGCAGTGCGAAGCCAAAGGCCTGGCGAAGCCGCCCTATCCGGGGGCCCTCGGCCAGCGGATCTTCGAGCAGATCTCGGAATCTGCCTGGCTGGCCTGGCGGAGTCACCAGACCATGCTGATCAACGAATATCGGCTGTCGCCCATCGATCCGAAAGCGCGACAATTCCTGGAGACCGAGATGGAGAAGTTCCTCTTCGGTGGGGAAGTCACGCAGCCTGAGGGATACGTTCCTCCGGAAGCCTGAGCGCATTTGAATCTGTCCGGGTGTGAAACGGGCCGCGGTCTATCCGACTGCGGCCCGTCTTTTTTTACCGCGACGGCAGGTGTCGCGGGTCGTCGGACGTTTTATTCGCCGCCCGGACTGGTATCACCCGAATCCACCCCCATGAGCCAATTGCGTTGAAGCAAGGGTTTTTCAGAGTGGATGATCTGCGGAGAGAACCAGTACTTGATTTGGAGGCCCGCCGAGACGTTGCTGTAATCCTGACTGTTGTCGGTCGCCAGGAATCCGCCCATGGTCAAGTTCCGTGTGACCGCATAGCCGAGATTGAGCTTCAGGCCGTATCCCACGCCACTGACGGTGCTGGCCGGGAAGTAGGGATTTCCGGCTGCCGTCTGCAAGGCGCTATCCTCGGGGAAGTAGGCGCTGCTGTCGCGATGGAAGGTCTGCCAGCCCATGAACCCTTCGACGTTGTAGCCAAGACGGTCTCCGGCCGACCCGGTCCATTTCATGGTGACCGCCGGGCGGAAGTAGTAGCTGGGGCTGAAGTAGCCGCCCTGCCCATAGGTGAAGTGGCTCGAATCGTGGGCATAGAACATGGAGAGGGCATCGAATCCGATTTTGATGCGATTGCTTTCGCGGTCGAATACCGACCAGTCCGCTCCGAAGTTGCCTTCCACCTGGGTATTGCTCTTGACGTTCGTGCCCTTGAGATACGCCAGTTTCAGACTGCCGAAGACGCTTGAATCCTGATCGGCCACACCGAAGTTCAGGCCCAGGCCGTTGCGGAATACGCCGCCCCAGGTCTGACCCGTCTGCGGGTCCTTCGCGCCGGCAAAGGACAGTACGCTGTCGGTCACGCTTTCCCGGAACAGGCTCAGGCCGACGGGGCTGCCCTGCGGGTGCAGATTGAGCTGGCCGATCAGACTGCTGACGGTGAACCCCTGGGGCGAGGTGCCCAGCATGACGCCGTAGTTGGCGCTGTTGACGCCGACGGTCAGGCCGACGCCGGATTCGGCCGATGCGCCGCCGGCTTTTCCACCATAGACCGGGCCCGTTCCGTACAGTTTGGCCGAGTCCGCGCTCAGGCTGCCCGCATCGATGCGGATCGGCGTCAGGCGAGCGGTCATGCGCGTGTTGTAGCCCAGAGCGACGCTGCCCTCGACCTGCGAGCCCGCCAGGGCGAACTGGTCGAGGCCCGAGGTACCGCTGCGGGAACGGCCATAGATGTTGCCGCCGACTTCCGAACTCATGTGCGCATCGATGCCGTCCAGTTGCTCCTGAAGACGTGCCCGTGTACGTGATACGTCCGCAGTCGCGATACCCGTCTGCTCGGGCGTTGCCGTTTCGGTCGGAGTGCCCGCGGAATGACGGGCGCCAGCGCTGAACGGATAAGCCGCCGTGCCCGCATCTTCCTGTTCCGACGATCCTGGCGCACTCGGCATTCCGGCGGCAAACGGATATTGGGCATAGGCCACGGACGAGCCGGTAGAGGGACGCGCATACCTGGCGGCGCGCGGCAGGCTGGCCAGTGCGCTACGCAGGGCGGCCTTGGCCGAACGATCGTCGCCGTTCTGCAGATCGAGCTTGGCCTGCATTTCCTTGAGCGGCACATTGTCGGGATGGCTGGTGCGGCCGGCCTGGAGCCAACGCTTGGCCTGTTTTTCGTCGCCGTTGGCGAGTGCGGCGCCAACCGCCGACTGCACGTCACCCGGCGTGTCGCCTGGCCCGATCTGGCGATAGATGGATTCGGCCTCGTCGAACTTGCGTTGTTGCACCAGCAGGTTGGCCTGAACGCGGGCAACACCGGGGTCATCCGGGTATTGCGTGCCCAGACCCGCCACGATGGCGTCGGCAGCGGACGGATCGCCGTTCTTCAGTGCCGTCTGGGCTTCCCGCTGCGCGGCCGTGAGGTACAGGCTGCGTACTTCGTTGGCTTGAGACGGTGACAAGGCATCCGGCTGGCTCAGCAGGTCCATGATCAGGGCGTAGAGCGCGGCATCGTCTTTCGTCTTGTACAGCAGCCAGCCTTCCTGGATCGCCAGATCCGTTCTCTGGGCGGGCTTGGCCGAGGCCATGGCGCGCTGGATCAGGCTCAGCGCCTTTCGGGTGTCTCCGTGGCTGGCTTCCGCATTCGCCAGAGCGGTGACGTAATCCGGATTGCGCTCCAGTTTGACGGAGACGCTTGCCGGCATTTTATGGGTCAGGGCGATGACTTCCCGTGGACGGTTCTCCTGATTGAGCGTTTGCAGGTAGCCGAGCCAGGCATCCGCGTTGTTCGGGTTTTTTCGGGTGAGTGCGGCATAGAGGTCCGTCGCCTGACGGGTCTGGCCCATTTTCAGATAGACGTTCGCCAGCGCCTGGGTGGCCAGCGTGTCCCCGGGACTGATGCTCAGCGCCTGGCGGTAGGCATTGGCAGCGGTGGGCAGTTGCCCTGCTTCAACATTCTGGTTGCCGGACTGCATCCAGGACCAGAAATAGGCTTTCTGGGTCGCCGTATCGAGTCGACGGGTCTCCTCCCGGGATTTCGAGAACGTGCGAGCCTGGGCGTAGTACCGTGCCGCGTCGTCATATTGCTTGTCCTTGAACGCGACATCGCCCAGACCTTCCAGGGCCTTGACGTTGTTCGGTTCCTTTTCGAGGATCTTCGCGAAGCGAGTCCGGGCGAGATCCAGTTGTCCCTGATTCATGGTTCGGTAGGCATTGCCCAGGGCCTGTCCACGAGCCTGCTGAACCTTCCGTGCCGCATTCTGGCTCTCGAGCTTGTGCAGGCGATCGCTCAGAGAGCGATCCCGGTACTTGGCGAGATACGAACGGAGATAGGGGATCGCGGCGGGATCGTCGCCCATCCATACCAGCGCCTGGTGCCAGTCGTCGCGTGCGGCGCTGGCGGTCGTGCCGGTGGATTTTCGGCTCATGTCCGCGAGCAGGTCGATGCCGCGGCCTCGTGTGGCCGTATCGTAGGTAAGTACCTTCCCCAGCATCAATCGGTAGGCTGGTTCGTCGGGATGATCCTGGGCAAGCGTGGTCAGTTCCTTCACGGCCCGGTTCTGTCCACCCGGCGTCTGAACCATGACCTGAAAGTAGGTTTGGGCCCATTTGGGCGGGGGTGGCCCGTTGAATACGTCGTTGTAGGCCGCCAGGGCCTCGGGGTAGCGCTTGTCGGCAGCAAGCTGTGCGGCCTTGGCCAGTCGAGGGCCGGAGTTGGGACCGAGCGCCAGCAGTCCCTCGATGTCGGCGATAGCGGGGTTGGCCGGCGTAACCTGCTTCAAGCGTTGCAGATAGGTGTCCGCTTCTTGGGTGTGGCCCTGGGTGGCGGCTTCCCGTGCCAGCCCGGCGAGTGCCTCCGGCTGGTTCGGGTTCGATTGCAGCACGAGTTGCCAGTTCTGAACAGCCAGGTCCATGCGGCCGTTGCTTTTCCAGTAGTCGGCACGATGCAGCAACAGATCAATGGCGGCGCCCTGATCGGCCGTGTACGCGATAGTCGGCATGCTCATCCCTAATACGCCGGCCAGCAGTATCGGTGACCAAATATGATTTTTCATTGCCAATGCACCTCAAGAGTTCCATGTTCATCGAATGTGTATAAACCGGCCAGATGCCCCAGGGCGAACAACGCGAGATTCTGGTCGTAGTAGGTGGGTGGGGTGCCCATCAGGCCCGAGGGTTGCTGTCCTGCCGTCACCCGTTCCGCCTGCTGCCGGAAACGCTGCTTCATGTGCTGGGCTTCGAGATAGGGCAGGAGCGCGGCGGAAAATCCGATGGGGCCGGTGTTTTCCGCGTCGCCGGTTGACAGGTTGACGCGCTCAGGCGGTGCCTCATGGCCGGCAAGATAGCTGGCCATGCCCCATACGCTGTCGATCAGCGGTTTCTGTCCCGGCGTGCCGGGGGCGGCGAGTCCCGCCCACAGGTAGACGCGGATGGCGTCGTAGCTGCCCGTCGGCGGGTGCCCCGGCGCGGGCACCGTCAGGGGTTTGTCCGGGCAGGCCTGAGCCCAGTCGGCGGCGAATCCCCGTTCAGTTGTGGCACGGATGAGTTGGGGCAGCCGCTTTGCGATCGATTGCCAGGGTGGGCCGAATTCGTGCGCCATGTAGGTCGCGACCGGCAGGGGGGTGTAACTCGGGTTGACGGTGACGCAGCCCTGGTCATCGGGACCGAAGCCCCGCGTCCCCGGGAGCAGCACCGGCCCCGTGCCGGCGACGTCGACCACTTCCCGTTGGGCAATCAGGCTGACCATCCGGCGTCCCGTCTCGGTGTAGGCGGACTGGTGCCAGAGTCGCCCGGCCTGCAACAGGATGTAGGCCAGCCACAGGTCCGCATCGGACGCGGTATTGCCGTCGATGACGCCCCAGGATCCATCGGCCCGGTGGCCCCAGAGCCAGACGGGCAGATGCGTGTTCATATCCCCGGCGCCCAGGTTGAGCCGGGTCCAGTTCAGTATCTGTGCGAAACGGGTCGGATCATTGGCCACCAGGGCGAAGAAAAGGGCGTAGGCCTGCCCTTCGGAAGTACTGCGTTGATCCGGTTGACTCGCATCGACGATTCGTCCTTCCGGGGAAATGAACGTGACCTGATACGCCTGCCAGAGGTGCGTGAAGCGATCGGTCCACGTCTGCTGGGCCGATTTGCCGCAGCCTGTCAGCATGGCCGACAGGGCGGAAATGAGCAGCAGAATCCGAAACGGATGGTGGCGCATGAGGCGAGGCGCTCCGTCACGACGTGGCTAATCGCTTGCGGGCACGATGCTGGAGCAGGACGCCAACCAGCCCGGAGAGAATCAGGGCCAAAACGACGACACCCAGCCAGATCATCCAGGGGTGCTGGCTGAGGTGAAAGCGCATCCAGTCCCACCAGGAGAGCGTGCCGGCGTAGTAATGCGGGCGATCCAGTACGAAGGAGCTCACTTTGTCGCCATGCACGATCGACAGGCCGCCGAAGACATTGGTCCGCAGGGCGGGGGTATCCAGTGTTTCCTGAAGTCCCTGCCATCCGGAGTCCGTGCCTGCACTCAGGCTCAGCAGAATGCGTTCCGGGTGGAACGGCGAGATGGTTTCCTGTATCAGGGCCCGCGGGACGACGCCATTGTTGACGATCTTGCCCAGCGCGGCCTTGCCGAAGCGGGCATCTTCAACGTGCCACCAGGGCAGATGCCAGCGGACGTCGCTGAACCAGCCCAGGGCGTCGTTGATGGTCAGGTGCTGGTTCTCGAAGGAAACGGGAAGCTGCGTCTGCCAACTTTGTGCGGACAGTTCGGCGGGGGTGCTCATCGTCAGCAGGTCGCGATCGGCCACGGAAGACTCGTCGCCAAAATTCACGACTTTGACACGGAAGCCGGGCATGCCCGTGAACTGGCCGAACAGGCCCATCACGTTCAGATAAGTCTGCAACAGGTCGATGTCGGGTTTCTGTGGCAACACGACCGCGGTGCGGGAGAGATCGCCAAATCGGGTGAAGGGATAACCGCCATTGATCCATATGGACAGTTCGGGCAACCGGGCGTAATGCGGAATGTCGCTGATGTCGATGGTGGAGTCGGGATAAATCGACCCTGCGGCATTTTTTACATTCGTTTCTGTGCATTTCCCTTTGATCGGTACGAAGTAGAACGTGCCTTTCATCAGGTTGGCGTAGGGCGACAGCGTGGTTTGCGGGAACGTCAGGGATACATGTTGCTCCTGCTTGGCTTTGTCGCCTTCCTTCAGGGGATAGGAGCGGATGAACTGACCGTTCACTTCCAGGTTCAGGCTGGAATTCTGGGCCAGGGGAATCGAGTTGTAGCCATAGTGCAGATTCAGAGGCACGCCGTCGCGGTTCCAGTAAAAGAGCGAGGGTGGGAGATAGAAGGTGAAGGGCAGGGTCCCCGTTCCCTTGACGCTCATGGGCGTCCAGTCGGACAGCGCATCCAGACGGACCGGACCGGTACTCGGCACCCAGCGCGGCGCGCTGTCCGGAGCGGGAATCGGCGGCAGGTTCACGTGACCGACATGGGCGATCTCGCCATTGAGCAGGTTCGCGCCAAGCACCAGGTTCTGGGCGGCTTGAATCAACTCCTCGTCACTGCTGCCAAGCACCCACAGCACCGTACCGTAAGGGTCGTTCGGGTTAGCCGTCACGGCAACCGTTGCGCCCTCGATTTTCGGCTCGTTGGGCAGTAAAGGTTGCCCTTTGAGTGCGAAGACTACGGCGTTCCCCTGTTCGGGGATCCGGCGGATGTTAACGGGGAAATTACTGCCTCGGTAGCTCGCCAGGGTGCCGAACCAGGAGGCCACGATGCCAGCTGCCTGGGCGGAGCTCGTATCGGTATCGCTCGCGAATACGAACGGCAGGTTCAGCCTGTGTTCGGCGGACTTGTAGAAAAACGGTGCGGGCAGGAAACGGAGATCTTTTTGGATCGGCAGGCGCAGACCCGAAATCGCGATCTCCGTCTTGGGGGATATGGTCGCCCACAGGGTGGAGTTCATCGGGTCCTCGCACTGATCGGTATAGTGACCGATCAACTGGAAGCCGACGTGGTTGTACTCGGTGAACAGGTTCGCATCGATCGGGAAGCTCACCTGATGGGGCAGGCCCTTGTCATCGCCAGCCTCGATGGGGAACGAACGGACGACATGATCGTTGAATAGGACGTTGATCTGGCTGATTCGCGGCAGCAGACCGGGCGAGATCGTATAGGTCAACGTCATCTGGGCGGCCGATACCACACGATCCGGTGGGATGGACAGATCCAGGGATTGAATTTCATCGACACCATGAAGCTTCAGTCCGGACACCGCACCGCTCGTCCCTACGGCCCAGTGTTCGTTGAACTGTCCCTTGGTCGATGTGGTCGTCGGCTGGTCTGGCACTTCATTTGCCGCCAGGGCCGGTTGCGGCATCTGAGCCCAGAGCGTGAGGGCGCAGATCCCGGCGAGTATGACTGAAGTTACGCGGCCGGCCATGGGTGGTAAGACTGTGGCTGTATCAGTCGTATCCTCGAGTTTCGGTTCCGGCGCAGGGTTTTTCGGTACTGGGGTGGTTTCGGCGGCCTCGCCGTGGCCGCCCTCCTTCCCGAAGGCACCGCGTACCAGGCGGGTCAAGCCAACCAGTGCCAGGAAGCTGATCTGAACCAGGCTGCGCCAGGGCCGATCGACGCGACGACCCTCGCCCCAACCGAGCCAGGCGTCCGCGCGTCCATAAATCACGCGAACCAGATAGCCGAACTGCAGATGATTCATTTCTCTGAACTGAAACCGCATGACGTCCCCTTGCGATGGTAGTTTTCTGATGGGCAAGGCGTACTCCTCGCCGTCGTACAGGAAGGCCAGGATCAGGTTTTCGCCTTCCGGGATCGGTTCGGCTGTGATCACGCGGCCACCGCCTTCGGATATGTCGACGGTTTTGGCCATGACGATCGATTGATCTTCGCGGATAACCCGGGCAGGCAAGGAAATCGGTATCCGGACGTTCTTGCGCACCTGCTTGGTCTCCCAGTTCACGCCGAGCACGACCAGGATCATGGCGAGGTTGTAGACCGTCCACGCGGTGGTCATGACCAGGGTGGGAATGTCGACATTGGGGTGTCCCCACCAGCGGATGGCTGCGGCGATCAAGCCACCCACGTTCAGGAGGAAGAGGATCACGAAGGGTCGAGCGATCTTCCTGTCGAAGTAGTCCTTCTGAACCAGTCCCCCCTTCGCGGTGACGTTGAACTTGCCGAGCTTGGGATTGATGACGGCCAACAATGTGGGTAGCAGGATGTAGGGCGCCAGCGCGGTTTCGTAGACCTCGTTCCAGAACGAGTTGCGATGCTTTCCCTGTACCCGCGAGTTCGCAATCATGGCCAGGGCGAGGTGAGGCAGCGCGTAAGCGGCAATGGTCAATGCATAGGCATTGATCACGTAGATGCCGAAGTACAGGAACAACAGCGGTGCGGTCAGGAAGATCAGCCGGGGCAGCGCGAAAAAGAAGTGCAGCATTGCGTTCAGGTAGCAGAGGCGCTGCATGAATTGCAGGCCGCGACCGAGCAGCGGGTTGTCCACGCGCATGATCTGCGCCATGCCCCGTGCCCAGCGCACGCGTTGACCGACATGGCCGGAAAAACTTTCCGTGGCCAGGCCAGCGGCCTGCGGAAGGTTAATGTAGGCCGAACGCCAGCCGAGTCGTTGGAGCTTCAGCGATGTATGGGCATCTTCCGTGACGGTTTCTATGGCGATCCCGCCAATCTGGTCCAGTGCTTCGCGGCGAATGACCGCGCAGGAGCCGCAGAAGAAGGTGGCATCCCAGAGATCGTTGCCATCTTGAACGATCCCGTAGAAGAGTTCGCCTTCGTTGGGGACTTCCTTGAAGACCTTCAGATTCCGCTCGAATGGATCGGGCGAGTAGAAGTGGTGCGGCGTTTGTACCAGGGCCAGATGCTCATCCTTGAGGAACCAGCCCATCGACATTTGCAGGAATGAGCGCGTGGGGACGTGGTCGCAGTCGAAAATGGCGATGTATTCGCCATGGGTCTTCGTCATGGCGTGATTCAGGTTGCCCGCCTTGGCATGCTTGTGTTCGTCGCGAATGATGTAGGTGACGCCCACTTCCTCGGCAAACTGGCGGAATTCCTCACGTCCGCCGTCGTCCAGCAGACAGACGTTGAGCTTGTCGTGCGGCCAGTCCATCTGCATGGCGGCCAGTACGGTGGGGCGTACGACTTCGATCGGTTCGTTGTAGGTCGGGATGTAGACGTCGACCGACGGCCATTGATCGATCTTCGGCGGCAGACTCAGCGGTTTGCGTTTGAGCGGCGCGGCGGTTTGCAGGAAGCCCAGAACAAGCACGATCCAGGCATAAACTTCGGCTGCATACAGGATGAGGGAGATCGTCAGATCGTACCAGTGATAATCCGGCGAGTTGAATCCCAGGGTTTCCGTGGTTCGCCACCAGGCATAGCGTGCAGTGGCGAATAGTGAGAGCGCCATCAGGAAATAGGTAATCCAGTGTGGCTTGAACAGGCGGTTCACCAGGACGGCCAGCAGCACGAATCCGAAGCCGAGCCAGGCCTGATCCTGCCAATCGAAGGGGACGACGATCATGGGCAACAGCATGATGGCGCCAAACACAAAGATGACGACCAGGACGAGATCGTCCAGGCCCATGAATCGGGTGTTTCTTTTCATTTCAATCGCCTCGGTGAGGGCATCAGGCTCGGGCGGGAAGGGATGCTGTTTGTTCCAACCAGCGAGACAACGAATCGGCAGCACGCGCAAAGGGGCTGTCCGGTTGATGGGCTTGCGGCGACCGGCCGTTGGCCAGGGCCTCCTGAACCGAATCGTCCCAGGGAATCACGACATCCAGCAGCCGGTCACCCAGCCGCGTTTTGAGGGTCTGCCGGATTTCCCGGTGCAGGCTCTTCCCTTCATCGAACTGGTTGAGGACGTAGAAGACGCCCAGTCTGGGGGTGGCTTCCATCTGGGATAGTGCCTGCTCGATCCGGTTGATGATGATCAGGGCATTGATGTCGGGTCGAAGCGGTACGATCAACAGATCGATGGATGCGAAGGCATCGATGATGTGGGGGGAGGCCTCGAGGTCGTACAGAATCAGATCAGCCTTGGGTACCGTATTCCGCGCCTCTGCCACCAGATGGCGGCTGCCGGTTTCGCTGATGAACAGGTTCAGCGATTGACCGATTGCTTCGATGGGCTGGTTGATATGGACGACCGTGTTTTCAGATTCGTCCTGCTCCTGGGTCTTCCAGCCGAGATAGTAGGGCAAGGGTGAGAACAGGGTTTGTCCGAGGACGAGACAGCGTTGATCGCGGGATAGGAGACTCGTTGCCAGTGCCGCACTCAGGGTGCTTTTGCCGACACCCCCGGAAAAGGAGGCAAATCCCACGACCGGCGCGTCGATGCTGGCGGTACGCAGGGTATTTCGCGCGAAGTGGGATAGGAGGGAAAAACTCTTGGGTTTGGTGTCCGGAATTGGCTTGGCTGGGTTGACAGCGGCGCTGGCTGGCGTTTCAAGGGGGGGCGTCACGGGCGCCGGTGCGATTTCCGGGGTTTCTGGTTCAGGCGTCGTCAGTGCGGCCGTTGTGGTTTCCGGCTCGGTCTGCACGGCTTCGATTTCGGTCTTTTCCGGTTTGGGCGCGAGACTCGTCTCGGGAAGCGGCGTAGTGTCGAAGCGGTGATAGCCTGACGGGTCGAGGTTTAGTTCATTATAGAGCCGTTGTACATCTTCCAGGGGGTCGACGCGTTTCAGTGCGGCCGGATTCGGGGTCTTTTTTCCCCAGCGAGAAAATAGATTCAGCATTAATGGAACATCCCGTTTCAATATTTAATGTGAAAAAACCAGTAAATGCTTAAAAGCAAATTACGGGCCATGTCGATTGGTCGGGGCTGCGTCCAAGGCCGAAATTCTCGGGGTTTCATGCAATTTCTACCCCTGAATCCGTGTTTATATATTTGTTTTTACGGTTCTTGCTATTTTTTATGAATAGGGTGGCACGAGGTCCGTGCCTGACGACTCAGATGCTGTTCGAGGCAGTCAAAAAGCCTGTCTGGCGGGTGTGACAATCGGATCTTCGAGGGGCTGACAAAATTGTCATGAATTTACAGACCCGGGAAATTTCGATACTGGGCGAGCTTAAATTCATGTGTTATTGGGGTGGTTGTGGGTCGTACTCAGATAATCAGGCCGTAAATCGGCAGGTATATCGGATGGCCTGCCTGCGTTTCTTGCCGGAGTGAGAAAATGCCAAGTCGGGATTGATTTGACCGCGGGGAGATGGTCCGTGCCTGCGGCACAGGGGAGAAAAGCAGACAATCACCCGGGAGGGGATTGTCTGCGGCTGGGCGGCTGATGGATGCCCGCCCGAGGGATCAACGGTTGGCGCAGAAGCCGAAGTCTGCCGTGGCACCCGGTGCCAACGAGGCATTCCAGTCCACGCCATTGGCGGTAGCCTGTCCGCCACCGGATGCCGTGATTACGGCGTTCCAGGAGTTGTAGATCGTTCCGTCCAGCGGAAAGCTGGTGTTCCACACGATGGATTGATCCGTGGTATTGGTGACGTCGACCTGCATGCAATAGCCGGCACCCCAGTCGCTGCTTGTGGTCAGCACCGGATTGAGTGTTGCGCTCGATGGTGTCGGCGTGGGCGTGGGCGTGGGCGTGGGTGTCGGGGTCGGGGTCGGGGTCGGGGTCGGGGTCGGTGAAGTCGTCGATTGACGTGCTGCACAGTAGCCGAAGGAGGTTTGCTGCCCCGGTTGCAGCGAACTGTTCCAGGTGTCGCCGACGGCGTCGATCGAGGTGCCGTTCTGGGTCAGCACGGCACTCCAGGATTGCGTCAGCGTGTCCTGGAAGGGAAAGGAGATTGCCCAGGGCGCGGTTCGCTGACTGATATTGGTGATGGTGTAGGTGATGCAGTAACCCGCACCCCAGTCGCTGTCGACCACACTATCCGCCGTGTATTCCCCGCTCGTCAGCACGCCCGTTGGTGTAGGCGTAGGTGTTGGGGTCGGTGTTGGGGTCGGTGTTGGGGTCGGTGTCGGGGTCGGTGTCGGGGAGGATGTGCCCCAAAGCTCCTGCAGCTTCGCCAGCTTGTCGGGCCAGACCGTTTTCCAGTCATCTTCGAGGAGGCCGCCCGTGTCTCCGCTATTCGGGTTCCATGCCCAGAAGAATGAGTCGCGAATGTTCTTCTGGATCATCCAGGCGATGACGGCATCGAACCAGGTCTTTTCGATGGCGAGACCACCATGGCCGTAATGGCTGCCAAATTCCGTCGGGACGACGGTATAGCCGAGGTCCTTGGCAAAACCGAACTGGGCGTTCCAGATGGCCGGCATGTTGGTCGGGAAGCTGGGATCGGTGAAATAGGGCTGAAGGTAGACATCGGGCCCGTAGAAGTGCGGCGCCAGCACCAGCTTGTTCTGCGGAATATTCAGGGGGGTGCATTGAATGGGCGCGAGATTGCCACCCCACCAGGCATTGTAGGGCGGGGAGCAGGCGGACTGATTGCCGATGCCTTCGACAAACACGACGGCATTGGGGTCGGCAGCAAGAACAACGCTGGATGCCCGTTCGGCGGCCAGATTCCAGTCGGTGGCCGTATTGCCGGAACCCCAGGTCGCGGCACCGTGCGGTTCGTTCTTCAGGTCGATGCCCAGAAGATGGGGGACATTCTTGTAGCGATTCGCGAGGAATTGGAGGTCATCCAGCCATTGCTGCTCGGTATAGGTGCCGGTGTACCAGAGTTCCGAGATCGCATTGTCATCCGGTCGATGGTGATCCAGGAGGATATACATGCCGGCCTGATCGAGGGCTTTGACCAGATAGTCCAGCACCTGCAGGCTGTTCATGCCGACCAGTTCCGGGTTCAGGCTGTAGTCGACGCTGTTCACCGCAACGCCGTGAATGGCATTGGGGGCCAAGGGGATACGGACGGCATTGATCCCCAGCGACTTCATCTGCGTGATCATGTCGTTGATGTTGCGCGCCCATAATCCATGGGGCACATGGTTGGCCGTTTCGAAGCCGAACCAGTTCACGCCATGCAACTGGATCGCCTGACCCTGATCGTCGTAGATTTTCCCGGCGTCGACGTAGAACGCTTCCGCATCGGGAATGCCGGGGAGGCAGAGCACGAGGCTCAGTATCAGGGTCAATGCGGCGAGGTGGGGGGATTTGAACGAAAAAAAGCGGTGAGTCTGTGCCATGGTAAGAGTCCCTCCTTTGTACAGACGCATGAACATTGAGTCGTGCGATGCGCACCGCACCCGGGGCGGGGCGGTGCCTTATTCGATACGACGGTCAATGAGTTCGGGGCGTCGCGAATCACCCCGCGGATAGGTCGGATGGCTAGGGCGCACTGGCATGTACAACGTGATTAATTAGCCAATGCTACTGTAGCCCTGTCAAGATTAGAGCCGTTGGCAAAGCCAAGTCAAATGAAACTGTCATGAATTTTATGAGACAGAGGTTTCACATTGGAAATCAGGGGCCTGTTTCCAATGCTTCCGGGGCGCCTATCCCATTTTGGGGATCACTTGCAGGCATGGGGGATGGTCTCGCTGGCGGCGTTGTCGAGCGGCTTGGAAGCGGGTGTTCCAGCCGGTGTTTTCTCTGAGAGCGCCCGGGTCGTCTCGATGTCCATGATCTGACCGTGATCATCGAAATTGAAGGCCAGTACCTTGCCGCCCCTGGCGTCGAGAACGGACTGAGTCGGGATGGCGAAGGCGGACGCGATATCCGCCTCCGTTGCGGTTTCGGGGACCCGCCGCCGATCCACTCGGCGAAAACGCAGCCAGTTATAGACCGCCCATAAAATGAAGAGTGCGCCGCCAGCGGCAATGACCATGGCGTAGAGCATGAGTGTTCGGATGGTATGAGCCGGATCCGAAAGCACGAAGAGATTCATTCGATCGTAGCCGAACCACCAGGCGAACAGGGCGGACAACGGAGAAATTAGATAGAGCCAGATCATCCAGCCGATAGTGGCAATCAAGGCCATGACCCCTTTTCGGGATGCGGTCACGAGATCGGGACGATGGATGATTTCCGGGATGCGCGGGCGCGGCACAGGGTGGCTCATGGTTCGTTAGACCCATCGGCACGGATTCCACGATCCGGACTGACCCAGCGCGCACGCAGGCCGCGCTTCTTGAGCAGTGTCTTGGGGACGGCCACGATGGTGGTGAAGAGGGTCAGCAACCAGAAAGCCAGGGGATACCAGATGATCCAGAAATAGTTTCTGAAGAAACGCTTCTTTGGTTCGTATCGACGATCGATCATCAGGCTGATGGCGAACTGGGTCAGGGCGGTGACCCCCAGAATGACGCCGTTCCATTGAGGCAGCAGGGTATCGATGTGCCATGCGGGGGGCAATGGGACGAAACGACCGATCACGTACAGGATGATGATGGTGAGCATGATGTAGGCCCAGGCCACCGAGGCCAGGTATTCCATGGCGACCGGCCAGAACCGCCGACGGCGCCAGATCAGCAGGTCGCGTCCATGGTGCATGAGCACCTCCACACCGCCCTGGGCCCAGCGCAGGCGCTGTTTCCAGAGTCCCGTGAAGGTTTCCGGCATGTAGATGTAGCAGAGGGCGTCGGGTTCGTAGCGGATGTCCCAATGATCCATCTGCAGTCGCCAGGAAATGTCGATGTCCTCGGTAATCATCACTTCGGACCAGTAACCGATTCGGTGCAGGGCCGTGCGTCGGTAGCCCGCGATGACGCCGGAGACGGTGAACAGTCGGCCGTAGACGCGCTGGGCGCGTTTCATCAGGCCGATGATGGACGAGAATTCGCCCACCTGAAGCTTGCCGAGCAGGGTGGAGCGGTTCAGGATGCGCGGATTGCCCGTGACGGCGCCCACCCGGTTGCCCGAGGCCAGGTGCACCATCATCCATGCCACGGCTTCAGGGTGGAGCAGTGCGTCGCCGTCGATGCAGATCAGGAATTCGTTGCGCGCGGCGATCGCTCCGGCACGCAGGGCCATGGCCTTGCCCTGGTTGGTGGTGAGGTGGATCACCCGCAGGCGCGGGTGGATTTCCGCGAGTTCGTCGAGTATTTCCGCCGTACGGTCCTTGGAGCCGTCGTTGATGGCGATGACCTCGAAGTCCGGATAGTCCGTCGCCAGGGCATAGGCCATGGTATCCCGAACGTTCTGCTCCTCATTGAAGCAGGGAATCAGAATGCTGGCCGGGGGTTGCTTGCTGACCGGCGGCGGGTAGTCCGGGCCGAGGTCGTAGCGGTTTTCCCAGCGCAGGAAGTACCACAGACCGCCGATCATCCACATCCACGCCATGATCAGCGGGTAGTAGAAGGCGTATCCGAAAAAGATGTCTCTCATTGTCATTGCGCTCAATGAAAAGATCAAATCCATCTGAATGAAAAAGGAACCCATTAGTGCTTCAACCGGTAGTACGGGAACTCAGTCAGGCTGATTCCTTCGAAGGTGGGCGTGAAAGGAGGGTGGTCGGTCAGAAAGTCATCCGGGTAATAGGCAAGGTTCACCGCGCCCATCCGGGTGAGTTCCTGCATCCAGTTTTTGAGCGTCGCGCCGGGAATCCAGGCGCCGGTCGTCCAGTTTTTGGTTTGGAGCTCGAAGACGACTTTCTGTAGGCCCGTCGGCGTGCGCGCAACGGTTTCCGCCAGTTGCCGCAACCACCGCTCCGGGGGTTCCGTAGTGCCGTCCAGGTAGGGCATCGCCATCAAGGCGACCCCATCGTAGGCGGCTAGGAAGGGATCCAAGGCTTGCGCGAAGCGACTTTCCGCCTCGGGGTCGAGCACGACACGGGCGTACAGATTCCGTGCGACGATAAACGGGTTGCTTGCATTGGTGTAATAGCGCATGCGTTCGGCCACCGCTTCGCCGAAGGCGATCAGCGCTTCCGTTTTCTGGCGTGCCGTGAGCGGCGTTTGACCCACGGGGCGATCGGTGCCCGGCCAACGGGCTTCCGGGCTCAGGGCGGTAGCGTCCTCGTCTTCCGCGAGATAGGCGTCATCGTGAATCAACAGCCCCGAGATGCCGGTCATGCTTTTGCCCAGGTCGGCATAGATATCGCCAACGAGGGCGAGCGTTTCCGGCAAAAAGGGGCTCAATCGATGGTAGTCGCGTCGAGCGGGTACGATTTTGCCTTCGGCGTCCTGAATTTTGACGGATAGTCGATCCTGTTGCGCCGTATCCGGCAATTGATAGGCCAGAAGCGGCAACCAGGCAAATACCCGTACGCCGGCCCGGGTACGGAGTTGCCACGTCACGCGGTTGAACAGGTCGGCCCGCATGGGGAGCACCCGGTTGGGGAAATACAGCGCCTTGGGGTTGCCCGAGCCGTCGGGGTCGGCAAAGGCCTGTAGATAGACTGTGCGTACCTTGAGTGCCTTGATTCGGTCGAGCAGTTTGCCCAGATTGCTGTTCGTTCGGACTGGATCGGGATCGTAGATGTAGTCCATGTCGACCTGTACCGCCCGTTCGATCCCCGGCACCGGGGTGATGGACTGGGAAACCTGCGCCTCAATGGATACGGGGGTCGGGTCATCCATCACCAGAAGACGGCCAAAAGACGACAGCGCTTGGGTTCGGCTATCCAGACGTCGGTCACCCAGGCCGAAGGAAATGGGCAGGCCGGCTTCGCGGGCGATGGCTTCGACCTCGGCATTCATCGCGCCGTAGGGCCAGACGATGGCGCGGGGGCGTACGCCGATTTCCCGTTGAATGATGGCCGCGCTCTGGCGCAGATCGGTCAGAATCCGAGTATGAAACTCACGGTCGGTTTCATAGCGTTTGAGTGGCGCAAGGTACTGCCGGGTAATCGCTGCGGGTTCGACGTTTCCCTGGGGGTTGGCCAAAATACCATGGTGCAAATCGTGCGTATGCGTGGCGAACTCCACCAGGCCAGAGGCTTGCATTTCCCGAGCCTGAGCCCAGGAAATAAACCCTTTGGCGCCGCGCTCGGAGCCGTTGTACAACACTCGGTTGGGGGCTTTGAGATTATTCGACGCTCGGGCTTGTGCCTCATCGATTTTGAGGGCGTCGGTGGCCTTTTGGGTGTCCGTGACCGAGGCGGCGAATCCCTCACCCTGATAGTCGACCGATAAGCCTCGGTGAACGCGGGTCAGCCAGTCGGTTTCCAGAGCGAACAGCCCCGGGTACTGAAATGCCTTCAGGAGCGGGAACACCCGTGAATAGATGCTGGCCAGTCCATCATCCCAGGAAAGCAGGACGGCATTCTTCGGCAAGTCAGTCTTGCCGGCGTGCGCGTCCACGATCCGTTGAAGGGATACGGGGTGCCAGTCGTGTACCTTCATCCAGTCGAATAGTGCCGCTAAGCGCCGGGTGTTCATGGCGTAGGGATCGTTATCGACACCGGGCGCGACATCGTCCCGTACGTCGTGCATGCACAAGGTGACGAATTGCCCCGGTGGGATTTGAACGGTCGTCAGTGGTGCCGGCGTGCCCGCAGCACCCGTCTTCGGGGTTCCCGCCCACCCCCCTGGTGTGGCGGTGACGGTGAGGGTCGCCACCAGGGATTTGAGAAAGTGCCGTCGTTCCATCAAAACACGCCTCCAAATCCGAGAACACCATAGAGTCGCTGTTCGCGCCCGCCATCATAGACGTTGCTTCCCCAGCCGACACCATAGTGCAGATCCCAGGTGCGGTTCAGTTTCCAGATGTGTTCGTAAAAAATATCGGTCATGGGGGCGCCGCCGTAACCGGCTTGCCATCCATAGCCGGTTGAAATTTTTGCATATTGTGTGAATGAGCGATCGTAGTCTCGCCAGGTGGTCCATTTGTGCGCCAACCGAACCGACAGGCTTTCGCTGTTGGCGGGGTTGAAATAGCTGCCGCCCGGCCGGCTATTGTGCTCCGCAAAGGCGTCCACGCCGCCGGTGGTGATATGGTGCGGGCTGGCAAACAGGCGCTGGGAGAACCCGGCAGCGAGATCCGTGCGTTTGTTGCCGTCTGAGATGGACAGTACGCTCAGCCCGGCATAGGCTTCGCGCGTTTCGTCCTGACGCCAGTTGAGTTTCGCATTCAGTGATTTTCCGGAGAGGCCGGCCTGTTTGGCGCGCAAAGGGGTGCTCAGGGAATAGGTGTTGCCACTGATCCCGTATTGCCAGTGGTCGTCCAGCCACTGGCTCCAGCCGGCCTCAACCCCGACGTGTCGGCCGGTGAGTTGGTCATTGTTGATGCTGACCCAGGCATGTTTCCGGTTGCCACGCCATTCCGCACCGACGCCGTAGCGATTGTATCGCTCGCTGCTATCGGTGAAGCTGGACCACAGGTAGTGTTGGTCGATATACGCGCGCCAGCCGTTCGCCAGCCAAGGGCTGTTGAGTCGGCTTTGCCATTCCTGATCGCGGTTGCCGACCACCGGATTGCCCAGGGTGCTGTTGCCTCTGCTGCGCCCCGTGGTGTATTCGGAGCTGATGGAGGGGCGGCTTCGGTCGCGCCATTGTGCCATGCTCCGCTGAATGCTGGTGTCCGTCGGGAAGTCTTGATTGAGGGCCCGGATCTGTTCGCCCCAGGTTTTGAAATGTTCGAGATCTCGGGCATTGTCGGCTAGGTTGAGCCGCGTATCTTTGGTTTTCGGGGCGTAGGCCTGGGCCAGTTTTGTCGTTTTCAGGGATTGCTCCGGCCAGCCGCGCCAGCGTTCGATGGTCGCTTTGGCGTTCAACAGCCCCGAGTTGCGGGGGGCGTGATCCACCAGGATGTTGATCCGCGCATAGGCAATGTCCTCGTGATTCCGGTAGGCGGCATCCATCGCCCAGAGTTGATCCACATCGAGACGCTCCCAGTTTTCAACGCGGCCCGGGGTTTTCTGACGGGTACGCCAGGTCGGCGTCACTCGATGAATGGTGGCCAGAATCTTCTCGGCCCGATCGTATTGCTCGCTATCCAGATAGGCGTAGTACAGCGCGATGAATAGGTTGACATCGGCCTTGGGGTTTTCCGCGATCAGTTCCCGGTAGAGCGCAGCGGCTTCTCGCGGGTGATGTCGATATAGATAAGCATCGGCCGCCGCTCGCCGAACGTAGCTGGGGATGGCGATCCGCTTCGCTTTGGTGGCCGTCGCGGGTTTTTGGGGCAATGATTCGTATGTGTCGATGGCGGCCTGCATCATTTCCAGTGTGCGCAGGACATAGACCCGATCGTACTGGGTGCGCAGCGCTTGCGGTTTGTCCTCTGCGAAGCGCTGCTGGTTCTTCTTGAGGGTGCTCAGCGCGCGCTTGAGGGGGATATCCCGCTGGGCATAGTCGAAGTCATCGTCAAGACGTCGCCGTTCATGGACGGCATTTCGGATTTCCACGGTCGCGACGTCGGCACGCAGTCGGTTCAGTGCGTCATTGTTGAAGAGCGACGGACGCTCCTGCGCCTTTTCCCAGGCCAGATTCGCCGCGCCACTGTCCGATAGCGCAAAAACCAGTTCCCGGAAGGCATGCGGGTTTTGGTTGGCACGACTCAGGGCCAGATAGGCCAGTTTCAATGCCTCAATGGGATCGCCTGCCTTGCGTTGTACATAGGCCATGTCCGCCAGATCGGTCGGACTTAACCCCGGCGTACTCGTCTTGGGTAAGGCGATAACGGCCGGGTGTTTCGGGCCGGATTCAACGGTGATCATGGCATACAGTATGTCCCCCTTGGGACCCAGATCGGACAAACGGGGGGCGAGAATGCCGCGTGCCCGAGTGAATTCCTTGCTGTCGCGAAGGGCGCGTGCCCAGTCGATAACGGCATAGTTTGGGATGGTACGGGGGTCCGTATGTTCGGTGAGCTTGGCAAGCTGGGCGTTTTGCCCGGCAAGGCGCATCAGGACGATCAGGTCCGCAGTCACGAATGCATCGTCGGGATGGGTCCGATGGAGCGATTCCAGCGTCGCGATCCCGCGCACGAGGTGGCCGTTCCGGGCATCCTGGACAGCTTGAGTTCTGGCTTGCGTCAGTGCGGGGGACTCGTCATTAGCCTGTGCCGGGGCGGCGGCGATGACGGCAGTCAGAAGAATGAATGCGCCCGTGCGGCGCCATGCGGCATGTGCAGCTCTATTTTTCTTTTTGTGCATGCTTGATCGTGCAGTTTCTACTTAGGGTCGCATGGTGTGTTCGCAGGCTTCCTGTGGTGCAATAAGGGTGTGCGTGTATCAGGACTGATGCTGTGTCGATCCATATGTATCGGCAGCGTACACATTAACTTTAGACCGTTGGGCTCGGTGTGCGTGCAGGCAAGTCATTGGCCTGCGGCAGATGTCATTCCGGACGGAATCCGGAGGTGATCGGGTAGCGCCGGTCGCGACCGAAGGCGCGACGACTGATCCGGATGCCCGGCGGTGCCTGGCGGCGCTTGTATTCGTTCAGCAGGATCAGCCGGACGACGCGACGGACAATGGCCTGATCCATCCCTGCGGTCACCATGTCGTCGACGGACTGGTCCTCCTCGACGAAGGCCCGGATGATCCGGTCCAGCAGGTCGTAGGGTGGCAGGGAGTCGGAATCCTTCTGATTCGCGCGCAGTTCGGCGGAGGGTTCCCGTTCGATTACGCGCAAGGGAATGGGCAAACGTCCGGCGACCAGAGACTGGTTGCGCCAGCGTGCCAGCGCATAGACGAGGGTCTTCGGCACGTCCTTGATCGGCGCGAAGCCGCCGGCCATGTCGCCATACAGGGTGGCGTAGCCGACGGCGAGTTCGGACTTGTTGCCCGTGGTCAGCAGCATGCGGCCGAATTTGTTCGACAGGGCCATCAGCAGCACGCCCCGGGTGCGTGCCTGCAGATTTTCCTCGGTCGCGTCCTCTTCGAGGCCGGCGAACAGCCCGGACAGGCTCGACTGGAGCGACTCGAAGACGGACTCGATCGGCAGGGTTTCGCAGCGAACGCCGAGGTTCTGGCACTGCTCGGCCGCATCGTCGAGACTCATCTGGGAGGTATAGCGCGACGGCATCCGGACAGCGAGCACGTTGTCCGCGCCCAGCGCATCGACGGCCAGGGTCAGCACCAGTGCCGAATCGATCCCGCCGGACAGACCCAGCACCACGCCATGAAAACCGTTTTGGCGGACATAGTCGCGAATGCCCGTGGTCAGTGCCGAGTAGACTTCCTGCTCGCCTTCGGGCCAGGTGTGCGAGGCGCCGTGCGCCACGATGGCGCCGGAAGCGGCGACGTCGACCCAGCCAAGGCCTTCGGCGAAGGCCGGCAGTTTGCTGACGATGGTCTTGTCCGCCGTCGCGACGAACGAGCGGCCATCGAAGACCAGTTCGTCCTGGCCGCCGACCAGATTGACGTACACGACCGGGCACCCGGTGTCGTCGATGCGTTCGGCCACTACCCGCTCGCGATCGATGGTCTTGTGGCGATGATAGGGCGAGGCGTTCAGGGTGAGGATGACCCGGGCGCCGGCCTCGGCAGCTTCCCGCACGGCGCGCTGCTCCCAGATGTCTTCGCAGATGGTGATGCCGAGCGGTACGCCGTCGATGGGCACCACGCAGGCACTGCGTCCCTTGCGGAAGTAGCGCTTCTCGTCGAACACGCCGTAGTTCGGCAGTGCGCGCTTGTCGTACCGGGCGACGATGCGCCCCTGTTCGATGACCACCGCCGCATTGGTGATGGCCAGCCCCGGCGGCGCATCGTCGGGTACGCGCAGCGGTGCACCGATGACGACGGCCATGTCGCCGGCGGCTTCGGCGATGCGCGCCAGTTGGGTTTCGCATTGCGCGAGGAAATCTTCCCGCAGCAATAGATCTTCCGGCGGGTAGCCGGTCAGGGTGAGTTCGGGGAATACGACGACGCGAGCGCCCAGCTCCCGGCGGGCACGGGCCATCATCTCGATCACCCGGTCGGCATTGGCGACGCAGTCGCCGACGCGCGTGGTGATCTGTGCCAGCGCAATGCGCAATGCGCTGGCGTCGGACGGCAGTCCGCTCATGGGGCCGGATGTCCCAGGAGTTCGGCCATTGCCCTGCCCATCTGCGTGGGGTCGCGAACGATCCGAACGCCCGCCTGTTCCAGGGCGCGGAATTTGTCCTCGGCGCTGCCGCGGCCGCCGGCGATCACGGCACCGGCATGGCCCATGCGTTTGCCCGTCGGTGCGGTTGCACCGGCGATGTAGGCGACCACGGGTTTGTTGAACTGCTCGGCAATGAAATGCGCGGCCTCTTCCTCGGCGCTGCCGCCGATTTCGCCGACCATGATCACGGCTTCCGTCTGCGGGTCGTCGGCAAAGAGACTCAGGCAGTCGATGAAGTCCATGCCATGAATCGGATCGCCGCCGATACCGACACAGGTGCTCTGACCCAGGCCGACCGCGGTCGTCTGTGCCACGGCTTCATAGGTCAGCGTGCCGGAACGCGACACGATGCCGATGCGGCCGGGCAGGTGGATCGATCCCGGCATGATGCCGATCTTGCATTCGCCCGGCGTGATGAGTCCGGGGCAGTTCGGGCCGATCAGCTGGACGTCGGGGTAGTCGCTGGCCAGCACGGCCTTGACGTTCAGCATGTCGAGGACCGGGATGCCTTCGGTGATGCAGGCGATGACTTCGATGCCTGCATCGGCCGCTTCCAGGATGGCGTCGGCAGCGAAGGGCGCCGGCACGTAGATCATGCTGGCATTGGCGCCGGTATCGCGGACGGCATCGTGCACCGTGTCGAAGACGGGCAGATCGAGATGCTGCTGGCCGCCCTTGTTGGGGGTGACGCCGCCGACCATCTTCGTGCCATAGGCGATGGCCTGCTCGGAGTGGAAGGTGCCCTGCTTGCCGGTGAATCCCTGGCAGATCACGCGGGTCTGGCTGTTGATGAGAATACTCATGATGCGGCTCCGTTCGACAGGGCGACCACGCGGGCGGCGGCCGAGGCGAGATCGTTTTCGGCAATCAGGCTCAGGCCCGATTCGGCGAGCATCTGACGCCCTTCGGCGGCATTGGTTCCTTCGAGGCGGACGACGGTGGGGATCGTCAGGCCGACTTCCTTCGCGGCGGTGATGATGCCCGTGGCGATCAGATCGCAACGCACGATGCCGCCGAAAATGTTCACCAGGATGGCGCGAACCCGGGGGTTGGCGAGAATCAGCTTGAAGGCCGCAGCGACCTTTTCGGTCGAGGTGCCGCCGCCGACGTCCAGAAAGTTGGCCGGTTGGCCGCCGGCAGACTGGATCAGATCCATCGTCGCCATGGCGAGTCCCGCACCGTTCACCATGCAGGCGATCTCGCCGGTGAGGGAAATGTAGTTCAGGCCGCTCGAACGGGCCGCCACCTCGGTCGGGTCTTCCTGGGTCAGGTCGCGCTGGTCGAACAGGGCTTTCTGCCGGTAGGCGGCGTTGCTGTCGATGGTGACCTTGGCGTCCACGGCCAGCAGCTGGTGCTCCTGAGTCACGGCCAGCGGGTTGATCTCGATGAGGTCGGCATCCTCGGCGATGAAGGCATCGTAGAGACCGCGCAGCAATGCCGGGAACTGCTTGAACGCCGAATTGGTCAGTCCAAGCGCGAAGGCCAGCTGGCGCGCCTGATAGGCCATCAACCCCACTGTCGGGTTGATCTGAAGCCGCAGGATGGCGTTCGGATCCTTTTCGGATACTTCCTCGATGTCCATCCCGCCCTGAGCGGAGGCGATGACCACCACCCGCTGGCTCTGACGGTCGATGGTCATGGCGAGATACAGTTCACGGGCGATCGCGACGGCCGGCTCGATCAGGACCTGATGCACGGGGAGGCCAGCGCCGCCCGTCTGGGCGGTGACCAGGGTCCGGCCAAGCAGCTTGGCCGCTTCGGCCTGCACACCTTCCGGGGTGTCGGCCAGGGCGATGCCGCCAGCCTTGCCGCGCGCGCCGCTATGGATCTGGGCCTTGACGACCCAGCGCCCGTCCTGGCTGGCGGGCAGACGTTCCGGGGCGGCTTCGATGCTTTGGGCGACGACCAGGCCGGGCGAAACGGGAACGGAGAACCGAGCCAAAAGCGCTTTGGCCTGATATTCATGTAAGTTCATGGCAATACGAAAATGAAAATAAACCGCTATTTTGGCTTAGTGCAGCCATTAAGTATAGAACCTGCCCGAAACTCGGACGGGCAAATGGCCAGGCGATTGCTCAGGTGTGCGGTTCGTCTGTGTGAGGCAGGGAATAGTCTCCCCAGCGCAATTGCAGGGCTGTGAGTGCGGCGAGTCCGGCCGTCTCGGTGCGCAGGATCCGGGGGCCGAGTTGTACGGCCTCGAACGAGCGTTGCAGCGCCTGCCGGATCTCGTCGTCCGTGAAACCGCCTTCCGGGCCGATCAGGACGGCCGCGCTGGCGGGCGGTTGAGTGGGCTTCGCGTGTGAGGCATCCTCGACGACCGGATGCAGTATCCAGCGGCAGCTTGCCGTCACGTCGTTCAGTGCCGTTTCGAGCGAGGTGATCGGATCGATCTGCGGCAGGGTGTTGCGCCCCGACTGTTCGCAGGCACTGATGGCGATGTCGACGAACCGGCCATGGCGCCGGTCGGCGCGTTCTGACTTGAGTTCGACCACGCTGCGCTCCGTCATCACGGGCGTGATCCGGTGCACACCCAGCTCGACGGCCTTCTGGATGATCCAGTCCATCTTCTCGCCCTTGGCCATGGCCTGCAGCAGATGGGTCTGCAGCGGGGATTCGACGCTGTGCCGGACCACCTCGTCCAGGAGCAGCACGCCCTCGCGACGGCCGAGCTGTAGTCGGGCCGTCGCCTGGTTATCCCGACCGTCGAAAACGATTACGGCCTGACCATCACGCAGGCGGAGTACGTTTTTCAGATAGTTGAGCCGGTCTGGTGGCAGGGCGATTTCCGCGCCGGGGCTGAGGAGGGTGTCCAGGTGGATTCGGGGCGTTCTCATCGGTCTGCTTCGCGGGTGTTGAAGGCGACGGAAGGACCGCGCGTCGGGACGTTTGCCGGATTCATCCTCGAGCTGCCGCCTCGACCGCGCCCAGCGTGACGTCTGCCAGCATCCGCCATTCCTCGTCGCTGAGGGTATAGGGCGGTATCCAGTAGAGCGTATCGCCGAGCGGACGCAGCAGCACCTCGTGTTCAAGGGCATGCCGGTAGGCCAACAGGCCGCGTCGCTCGGTGCGGGCAAAGGCCTGTCCCTGATCGTCGACCAGGTCCATGGCGATTATCATCCCGGTCCGCCGGAGGTTGGCGACGTTCGGGTGCGCGGCCAGCGGTGTGCTCAACGCGTCGATCATCGCACCGCGTTGCCGGTTCCGTTCGATGACCCGGTCGCGTTCGAACAGATCCAGCGTGGCCAGCGCCGCAGCGCAGGCCAGCGGGTTGCCGGTATAGCTGTGCGAATGCAGGAAGGCGCGTCGCGATGCCCGGTCAGCATAAAAGGCCTGATAGATCGATTCGGTGGTGAGCATGGCGGCCAGGGGGAGATAGCCCGCCGTGATGCCCTTGGACAGGCAGAGGATGTCCGGCGTGATGCCGGCCTGTTCGCAGGCGAACATCGTGCCCGTCCTGCCGAAGCCGACGGCGATCTCGTCGGCGATCAGGTGGACGTCGAATTCGTCGCAGAGGGCGCGCAGGCCACTGAGATAGGCGGGTTCGTGCATGCGCATCCCTGCGGCGCACTGCACCAGGGGTTCGACGATGACGGCGCAGGTCTGGTCGGCTTCGCGTTCCAGGATGGCGCGCATGGCCGAGAGCGCTCGGGCAGTTACGTCGGCACAGGTTTCCCCGGGGCCGGCTTTCTGACAATCCGGCGACGGGGCGATGGTCGCGGGGCGAATGAGGGGCGCGTAGGTTTCCGTGAAGACGCTGATATTGCCGACGCCGAGCGCGCCGAGGGTTTCGCCGTGGTAGCTGTTTTCCAGGGCGATGAAGCGGTTCTTTTCCGGTCTGTTCGCATTGCGCCAGTAATGGAAGCTCATTTTCAGGGCGACTTCGATGCCCGAGGAGCCGTTGTCCGCGAAAAACACCCGATCGAGTCCGGGCGGCGTCAGGGCGACCAGACGCTCCGAGAGTTCGATGACCGGCTGGTGGCTGAATCCGGCCAGGATCACGTGTTCGAGTTGGTCGAGCTGGTTCTTGATCCGCTCGTTGATGAACGGGTTGGCATGGCCGAACAGGTTCAGCCACCAGGAGCCGATTGCATCCAGATAGCGTTTCCCCTCGAAATCGTAGAGCCACGAACCCGACCCGCGCGCGACCGGGATGGGCGGCAGGGTTTCGTGATCCTTCATCTGGGTGCAGGGGTGCCAGAGCACGGATAGATCGCGGTCGATCCAGTCTTGGTTGGTGGTCATGAACATCTCGGCAAAACAGGGTTCATGGCGCGTGAAGCCGTCTCGGCCACGCACCTGATGGTCGTCTTGGCGGAATTCTAGACCGTTTTGCCCCGGGCTGTCGCGGCCTGAGCGGCTTCGACCACGAGATTGGTGCTATCCACGGATACCACCTGGACCACGGTTCCGGCGGGCATGTCCGTCCCCAGCGCGCGCCAGCGGGAATCGCCGACCCGGAGCCAGCCGACGCCGTTGACGATCGGTTCTTCCAGTGTGAAGTGCCGGCCGATGTACTGGGCGCCGCGCTGGTTCAGGGTCGGGTGATCCGTCTCCTGTCGCTGCGGGCGGAAAACCCGTCGACCGATGAAGACGGTGACGACGGACAGGAGGGCGAAAAGCGCAATCTGGTAAGGCCAGTCCAGTCCAGGGATCAGGAACAGGATGCCGCCGACGAGGGCGGCGGCGATGCCCATCCACAGGAAGAAGCTGGAGGGTGCCAGCACTTCGATCGCGATCAGCGCGACGGCAAGAATAAGCCAGCCCCAGAAATCGAATTGAACCATGATGTTTTCCATTGTCCCTGCAGATTTGGGCCGCGTCGTTTATCGGTGCTGGGCACGATGCGGCGTGGCGAAACCCAGGTACTTAGATCTTGCTGCCGGGCTTGAACGCTTCCTTGGCCAGTTCGGCAATCCCGCCGAGTGAGCCAAGGATATGGCTGGTCTCCATGGGTAGCATGATGACGCGCTGGTTTTCCGCCGTGGCGATCTGGGCGAATGCCTCGATGTATTTCTGGGCGACGAAATAGTTGATGGCCTGCACGTTGCCGGTGGCGATCGCCTCGCTGACGGATTTGGTCGCATAGGCTTCGGCCTCGGCCAGGCGTTCGCGGGCCTCCGCCTCGCGGAAGGCAGCTTCCCGCTCCCCTTCGGCCTTGAGGATCTGGGACTGCTTCTCACCTTCGGCTTTCAGAATGGCCGACTGCCGCATACCTTCCGCTTCGAGAATCGCCGCACGTTTTTCCCGTTCAGCCTTCATTTGTCGGGCCATGGCGTTGACCAGATCCTGCGGCGGGTTGATGTCCTTGATTTCGATGCGGGTGATCTTGGTGCCCCAGGGCGAGGTGGCCTCGTCAACGACGACGAGCAACTTGGCGTTGATGTCATCCCGTCGCGAGAGGATCTCGTCGAGATCCATGGAGCCCATCACGCTGCGGATGTTGGTAATCACGAGGTTGAGGATGGCATAGTCAAGCTGATGCACTTCATAGGCGGCACGTGCCGGGTCGAGTACCTGGAAAAACACGACGCCGTCCACCTTGATCATGGCATTGTCGCGGGTGATGATTTCCTGCGAGGCGACGTCGAGCACCTGTTCCATGACATTGATGCGGTGGCCGACCCGGTCGATGATCGGAACGATCAGGTTCAAGCCAGGCTCGAGGGTTCGGGTGTAGCGGCCGAAGCGCTCCACGGTGTACATGCGGCCTTGGGGAACCTGTTTGACGCCCGCGAAAATCAGGACGACCGCGAGAACGAGAATGACGATGGCAAATGAACCCATGACGCTGAACTCCTGTTATGTCGTTAATTCGATTCCTGCTGCAGTATCGGGTCGGTCAATGACATTATCACTGAAGGTCGCGGACCGCCATGATCGTTGCATGGGTCGGCGGACTGTTAGCCTGACGCATCAAGTCGAGGGGGGGCGGCTTCCCGAATGGACGCTGATACCGTGATCCGGGAAGCGTATGAGGCTGAACTGCCCCGTGTGGCGGGCGTTCAGCCGTTGTGGCTTGGCTGGGCGCCGGCATCGCGGCAGAGCGCGATGATCGAGTCGGCCTGATTCATGGTGTAGAAATGCAGGCCGGGTGCGCCGGCGGAGATGAGGTCTGCGGTGAGTTCGACGACGACGTCGTGGCCGAAGGCCCGCAGGCTGTCCATGTCGTCGCCGAAGGCTTCCAGCCGCTTGCGCAGCCAGCGGGGCAGGTCGGCGCCGCAGGCATCCGAGAACCGGGCAAGCTGGGTGTAGTTGCTGATGGGCATCAGGCCGGGGACGATCGGGATGTCGATCTGCAGGCGTTCACAGTCATCCACGAAGCGGCTGTAGGCCTCGATCGAGTAGAAGTACTGCGTGATTGCTCCGTTCGCACCGGCATCGACCTTGCGCTTGAAGTGTTCCAGGTCTGCCGTGGCGTTGGGCGCCTGCGGATGAAACTCCGGATAGGCGGCCACCTCGATGTGAAACCAGTCGCCCGCATGTTCGCGGATGAAGGCCACGAGTTCGTTGGCGTAGCGGAAATCCCCCGGGTCGCGCATGCCGGAGGGCAGGTCGCCACGGAGGGCGACGATGCGGCGGATGTCCAGTGCGCGGTACTGATCGAGGATGTCCGCAATACCCGCCCGGGTCGAACCGATGCAGGAAAGATGCGGGGCGGCCGGAACGCTGGACGCCATCTGTATCTCGCGGACCGTTGTGAAGGTGCGCTCCTGGGTGGAGCCTCCGGCACCGTAGGTGACCGAAAAGTATTCCGGCTTGAGCGTCTCGGCCAGGCGCAGGTGAATCGCGCGCAGTTTGGCGGCCCCCTCGTCGGACTTGGGGGGGAAGAACTCACAGGAAATGGGGATGTGCATGACGATTTCCTGCCCGCTCAGTAGCGGTAGCTGTCGGCCTTGTACGGGCCTTCGACCGGCACGCCGAGATACTGGGCCTGTTTCGGCGTCATCTGGGTCAGGACGCCGCCAAAACCCTGCACCATGTATCGGGCCACTTCCTCGTCCAGTGCCTTGGGCAGGATTTCGACGCCGATCCGGTCGGCGCGCTGTTCCATCGGCAGATGGGCGAAGCCCGCGGTGAACAGATGGATCTGGGCCAGGACCTGGTTGGCGAAGGAGCCGTCCATGATCCGGCTGGGGTGTCCGGTGGCGTTGCCCAGGTTCACGAGACGCCCTTCGGACAGCAGGATCAGGTAATCGTCGCTATCCAGGTTCGGCGACTGGCCGGCCGGTGTGTCGCGATAGACCTTGTGCACCTGGGGCTTCACTTCCTCCCAGGCCCAGTGGGCGCGCATGAAGGCGGTATCGATTTCGTTGTCGAAGTGACCGATGTTGCTGACGACGGCCCCTTTCTTGAGCGCCTTGAGCATGGGCGCATCGCAGACATTGACGTTGCCCGTGGTGGTGACGATCAGGTCGATCTTGCCGAGCAGGGCACGATCCACGCAGTCGTCGCTACCGGTATTTTGGCCATTGAGGTAGGGCGAAACCACCTCGTAGCCGTCCATGCAGGCCTGCATGGCGCAGATCGGATCGATTTCGGCGACCTTGACGATCATGCCTTCCTGACGCAGGGAGGCCGAGGAACCCTTGCCCACGTCGCCATAACCGATGACCAGGGCCTGCTTGCCGGACAGCAGGTGATCCGTAGCGCGCTTGATGGCATCGTTCAACGAGTGGCGGCAACCGTACTTGTTGTCGTTCTTGCTCTTGGTGACCGAGTCGTTGACGTTGATGGCGGGTACCTTGAGCGTGCCGGCCTTCAACATGTCGATCAGGCGATGCACGCCGGTGGTGGTCTCCTCGGAAACGCCATGGACGTCATCGAGCAGGTGCGGGAATTTATCGTGCATGACGCCGGTGAGGTCGCCGCCGTCGTCCAGCAGCATGTTCGGCTTCCAGCCATCGGGACCCTGGATCGTCTGCTCGAGGCACCACCAGTACTCTTCCTCCGTCTCACCCTTCCAGGCGAAGACGGGAATGCCGGCGGCGGCAATGGCGGCGGCCGCATGGTCCTGAGTGGAAAAAATGTTGCAGGAGGACCAGCGCACGCTGGCGCCGAGATCCACGAGGGTCTCGATCAGTACGGCCGTCTGGATGGTCATGTGCAGCGAGCCGACGATACGGGCGCCCTTCAGGGGCTGGCTGGCGCGGTATTTGGCGCGGATCGCCATCAGGGCCGGCATTTCGCGCTCGGCGATGCGGATTTCGCGGCGGCCGTAGTCGGCCAGGCTGATGTCGGCGACGCGGTAATCGTTCAGGGTGTTGGGTTGCGGATTTTGCATGCTCATGTCCTCAGTGGAATCGGTGTCAATAGCCCGCCGGGCGGGCAGGATTTGAGAGCGCCGTTGAATTCATGAGTCTTGCGCCCCAAGCCTGATCCGGTCGTCGGGACCGGGTTGCAGCGCTCCTTGGGGTGCACAGCGGCTGCGATTATAGCCGAAAACTCGTCGTGTTCGCGGGTTTGGGTTCGGCTGTGCTGCGGATGTCGATTGCGAACCGGGTTAGAGACCGGCGTCCGCCCGCAGGGCGTCGGCCTTGTCGGTGCGCTCCCAGGTGAAGTCGGCGTCTTCGCGGCCGAAATGACCGTAGGCTGCCGTTTTCTGGTAGATCGGCCGGATCAGGTCGAGCATCTTGACGATGCCGTAGGGGCGCAGGTCGAAATGCGTGCGGACCAGATCGCGGATCCGGTGATCGGGGATCTTTCCGGTGCCGAAAGTATCGATGCTGATCGAGGTGGGCTCGGCCACGCCGATGGCGTAGGAAACCTGGATTTCGCAGCGATCGGCCAGCCCGGCAGCCACGATGTTCTTGGCGACATACCGACCGGCGTAGGCGGCCGAGCGGTCGACCTTCGACGGATCCTTGCCGGAGAAGGCACCCCCGCCATGGCGTGCCATGCCGCCGTAGGTATCGACGATGATCTTGCGTCCGGTCAGACCACAGTCGCCGACCGGGCCGCCGATGACGAAGATACCCGTTGGGTTGATATGGTACTTGGTCTGTTCGTCCAGCCATTCGGCGGGCAAGGTCGGTTTGATGATGGTTTCCATCACGGCTTCGTGGAGCATCGATTGATCGACACCCGGTGCGTGCTGCGTCGACAGGACGACCGCATCGATGCCGACGGGTTTGCCGTTTCGATAGCGGAAGGTGACCTGGGATTTGGCGTCCGGGCGCAGCCAGGACAGCTCGCCACTCTTGCGCACTTCCGCCTGACGTTGAACCAGGCGATGTGCGTAAGTGATCGGCGCGGGCATCAGCACGTCCGTTTCGTTGGTGGCGTAACCGAACATCAGGCCCTGGTCCCCGGCCCCTTGTTCTTCGGCTACCAGGCGGTCCACGCCCTGGGCGATGTCCGACGACTGCTTGCCGATCGCATTCAGCACGCCGCAGGTTCGGCCGTCGAACCCGAGGTCGGAGCTGTCGTAACCGATATCGACGATGACGCGCCGCACCAGCTCATCCACATCGACCCAGGCCGATGTCGTCACCTCGCCTGCCAGGACGACAAACCCGGTCTTGACCAGCGTCTCGCAGGCAACGCGTGCCTTGGGGTCCTTTCTCAGGATGGCATCCAGAACGGCGTCGCTGATCTGGTCTGCGATTTTGTCGGGGTGGCCTTCGGCGACGGATTCGGAGGTAAAGAGATGGGTGTGATCGCTGTGCGCGCTCATGATTCTGTGGTCCTTGGGCAGTTGAAGGGCGCCCGTTATGCCGGGTCGCGATTCGCGAAGTCTAGCAGGCCCGGAGATGTTTTTTGGCGAACATCACCCGGCCTGTGTGTCGATCAATAGCCGAAGGTGCCCTCGAGCAGCTTGCTGTCGCCGGCATATTCGCGGTCGTTGGCCGTTTCGAAGGCACGAAGCTGGGATTGTTTGAGCAGTTCTTTCCCTTGCGGTGTCGTGTCCAGATCGATAAGCGCCTTTCGTAGCGCGCTGACGACCGATGCCGGGACGTCCGGACTCACGCTCACGGCGAGGAATGGGATCGGTTTGGTCGTGGTGACCAGATTGAGCGACGGGTAGCCCGCGGCAATCGGGGTTGGGATGATCGCTGCGGCGACTTCACCTGAGAGCGCAGCTTCGGCGGCTTCCCGGTTGGAGTCCTTGAAGACCAGTATGGGTTGCTGAACGGGATTGGGGAACAGTTGATAGAGGGTCAGAGCGCTGACGGATGGCGTGGGCTGGACGGCTATTTTCTTGTTGATGAGCTCGGCCGGATCGAGGATGACTTCCTTGGGGCCGGTCACCAGGGATTGGGTCACGGTGCCATTGAGTTTGGCGATGATGTGCCAGTGTTGTCTTTGAACCCGGAAGTCGCTGACGGGGGCGGAGTCGAGGGCGATATCGAAGGGGGAGCCGGTCCGCGTGGCCTGCCAGAAAGCGAGGAAGTTGGGGAAGGTCACGATTTCCATGGGGGTGCCGATTTGCTTGCTCAGGTGTTCTACCAGAGGCGCGAAAACATGCTCCTCCTCGGCCTGCGGCAGGAAGGGCGGGATGGCAAACTTGAGCGCGGCTTCTGCGCCGGAGGCGAGTAGGGAGAAGAACAGGCCGGACAGCAGTGCGGCGATCTTGAGTGTTGCCCCGGCTCGGCGCGATGCGCCGGTGTGGCGGTTGAAAAACATGATCCGCATGGTGGTTTCCTTGGTTTTATTTTGGTTCTATTCTCGATTTGACGTCCGTTGATCTCGATCTGTCCTTGGTATGCCGCGGTGTGCCGGCTGCGACAGTAAAGCTTGGCGGCGTCTACGCTATTTCTGTAATTTCTTCCTGTGTGATTGAGCGAGATGGTCGGCGAGAGATGCTTCGCCCTGCGCTACCTGCGCGCCCGTGTCCTGCTGCGCCACTAAAAATTAAAATCCGGAGCTTGTCCAATGGTAAGTATTGCAACCCCTATAGGCGAATTTAATCATCCGGCCCCCGATTTTATCCTCCCGGATGCCGAAAGCGGCCGGATGTGGCAGCTATCGGATTTGCGCGGCCCCCGGGGGTTGCTCGTGATGTTCATCTGCAATCATTGCCCCTATGTTCAGGCCGTGCTGGATCGCATCGTGCGGGATACGCGCGATCTGAAAGATCTGGGGGTGAATAGCGTTGCGATCATGTCGAACGATCCAACCGACTACCCGGAGGATCGGCCCGAACACATGCGCCGAGTGGCTCGGGAATACGGGTTCGACTTTCCCTATCTGATCGATGAGACTCAAATGGTTGCCAAGGCTTATGGTGCCGTGTGTACGCCGGACTTCTTCGGCTACAACGCAGACCTGCGGCTGCAATACCGGGGACGACTGGATGCCTCCGGTCGTCAGTCACTTCCCGAGGCGCCGAGAGAGCTGTTCGAAGCCATGAAAATCGTCGCGGAAACTGGGGTCGGGCCAGCCGAGCAATGGCCGTCGATTGGGTGCTCGATCAAGTGGCGGCCGTGAGGCCCTGTCTGCTTATGGGAAATGGCCGCAGGCGCAATTCCTCATGAAATGTGGGCATCGGGCTTGGTTGCCATTCGGGCCGTTTGCGGTGACAATGGAAAAAGTTTTGAATACAGAAAGAGCCGTTTTGGTCTTGCCCGTGATCAGAGGGCAGGGCCGGTTCTGCCGATTTTATTTACCTTTGAAACTTCACTGTGGAGAGACTTATGTCTACGCGTAGAGAACTGGCCAATGCGATCCGTGCCCTGAGCATGGACGCCGTGCAAAAGGCAAATTCCGGACATCCCGGCGCGCCGATGGGTATGGCGGACATCGCAGAGGTTCTGTGGAACGGTTACCTCAAGCACAACCCCAAGAACCCGCAATGGCCCGATCGGGACCGGTTCGTCCTGTCCAACGGTCATGGCTCGATGCTGATCTATTCTCTGCTGCACCTCTCCGGCTACGAACTGCCGATGGATGAGCTCAAGAACTTCCGTCAGCTGCACTCCAAGACCCCGGGACATCCGGAGTACGGCTACACCCCGGGCGTGGAAACCACCACGGGCCCGCTGGGTCAGGGCATTACCAATGCCGTCGGTTTCGCGCTGGCGGAAAAGATGCTGGCCGGCCAGTTCAACAAGCCGGGGCACAACATCGTCGATCATTACACCTACTGCTTCCTGGGCGATGGCTGCATGATGGAGGGGATCTCCCATGAGGCCTGCTCGCTGGCGGGCACGCTGGGTCTGGGCAAGCTGATCGCGTTCTACGACGACAACGGTATCTCCATCGACGGTCACGTCGAAGGCTGGTTCACCGACGATACGCCCAAGCGTTTCGAAGCCTACGGCTGGCATGTCGTACGCGACGTCGACGGTCATGATGCAGAAGCCATCGATGCGGCTATCCGTGAAGCCCGCTCGGTCAACGACAAGCCGACCCTGATCTGCACCAAGACCGTGATCGGTTTCGGTGCGCCGAACCTCTGTGGTACGCACGACTGCCACGGTGCCGCACTGGGCGAGGCCGAAGTCAAGGCGACCCGCGAAAACCTGGGCTGGCACCACGAGCCCTTCGTCATTCCGGCTGAAGTCTATGCCGGCTGGGATGCGACCGAGAAGGGCGCCCAGCAGGAAGCCGAGTGGAATGCCGCCATGGCAGCCTACGCGAAGGATTACCCGGCCGAAGCAGCCGAACTGAAGCGTCGTCTGGCTGGCGAACTGCCTGCCGATTTCACCGCCAAGATGGATGCCTTCATCCAGGACGTGGCCGCGAAGGGCGAAACCATCGCTTCCCGCAAGGCTTCCCAGAACAGCATCACCGCACTGGCCGGCATGCTGCCGGAACTGGTGGGCGGTTCCGCCGACCTGGCGCCGTCCAACCTGACGACCTGGAAAGGCTGCCGCGCCGTGACCGCGACCGAGAGCGACGCCAACTACATCCATTACGGCGTGCGTGAGTTCGGCATGTCCGCGATCATGAACGGTATGGTGCTGCATGGCGGTTTCATGCCGTTCGCCGCGACCTTCCTGATGTTCTCAGAATACGCCCGTAACGCGATTCGCATGGCGGCGCTGATGAAGATCGGTTCGATCTTCGTCTATACCCACGATTCCATCGGTCTGGGTGAAGACGGCCCGACCCACCAGCCGGTCGAGCAGATTGCCACCCTGCGCATGATTCCGCGCATGAACACCTGGCGTCCCTGTGACGCGGTCGAATCGGCCGTGGCCTGGAAGGCGGCAGCCCTGCGTCGCGATGCGCCCAGCACCCTGATCTTCTCCCGTCAGAACCTGGCGCACCAGCCGCGCACACCCGAGCAGATCGCCAACATCGCCCGCGGTGGTTATATCCTGCGCGATTGCGACGGTACACCGGATCTGATCCTGATCGCGACCGGTTCCGAAGTCTCTTTGGCCACTGCGGCCGCCGAGAAACTGGCCGGCAAGAAGGTTCGCGTCGTCTCCATGCCGTGCACCGAGGTGTTCGATGCCCAGGACGAAGCCTACCGCGAGTCCGTTCTGCCGAAGTCTGTCCGTGCGCGCGTCGCCGTTGAGGCGGGCGTGACTGGTTTCTGGGGCAAGTACGTGGGCTTCGACGGCAAGGTCGTCGGGATCGACACGTTCGGCGAGTCTGCACCGGCAGGCGAGTTGTTCAAGATGTTCGGCTTCACCGTCGACAACGTCGTCGCGACCGCGCAGAGCCTGCTCTAAGTCAGGCGCGTAGCGAGCGGCGAAAGCCAAAATAAAAAAAGGATCGGGCGCCATGGTGCACCGATCCTGAATAATTCAAGTGTGAGTAACAGGGGTATCCAATGACAATCAAAGTAGGTATCAATGGGTTCGGCCGGATTGGTCGGATGGTGTTTCGTGCGGCCGCAAAAGACTTCCCGGAAATCGAAGTGGTTGCCATCAACGACTTGCTGGATGCCGACTATCTGGCATACATGCTGAAGTATGATTCCGTGCACGGTCGCTTCGACGGTGACGTATCCGTCGACGGCAACTTCCTCGTTGTCAACGGCAAGCGCATTCGCCTGACGGCCGAGCGTGACCCGGCCAACCTGAAGTGGGACGAAGCGGGCGCGGACATCGTGATCGAGTCAACCGGTTTCTTCCTGACCAAGGACACCTGCCAGGCACACATCCAGGCCGGTGCCAAGAAGGTCATTCAGAGCGCGCCGTCCAAGGACGACACGCCGATGTTCGTGTATGGCGTCAACCATGACACCTACGCGGGCCAGACCATCGTTTCCGCCGCGTCCTGCACCACCAACTGCCTGGCGCCGGTCGCCAAGGTGCTGAACGACAACTTCGGTATCAAGCGTGGTCTGATGACGACCGTTCACGCTGCCACGGCAACCCAGAAGACCGTCGACGGCCCTTCGGCCAAAGACTGGCGCGGCGGTCGCGGTATTCTGGAAAACATCATCCCGTCCTCAACAGGTGCGGCCAAGGCGGTGGGCGTGGTTCTGCCGGAACTGAACGGCAAGCTGACCGGCATGGCCTTCCGTGTGCCGACGTCCGATGTGTCCGTTGTCGACCTGACCGTCGAGCTGAACAAGGAAACCACCTACGCCGACATCTGCGCGGCGATGAAGTCCGCTTCCGAAGGCGCGCTCAAGGGCGTTCTGGGTTACACCGACGAATCTGTGGTATCCACCGATTTCCGTGGTGTTGGCCAGCCCTCGGTATTCGACTCCAAGGCCGGTATCCAGCTGGATCCCACCTTCGTCAAGATCGTTTCCTGGTATGACAACGAATACGGTTATACCAGCAACCTGATGCGGATGGTCAAAGTCATCGGTTAATCCGGAGACGGCGGTCCCGGAATGCTCCGTGACCGATCCCCAAAGGCCGCGCCTACCTGACAGCGCGGCCCTATTCCGTTCCAGTAAGTCGTTTGGTTTGCGACCCCGCAAACCAAACCACTTCAAAACTGTTCAGGAGCTCATTCCATGGCTAATTTTCTTCGTATGACCGATCTGGATCTTGCGGGCAAGCATGTCTTCATCCGTGCAGATCTGAACGTGCCTGTCAAAGACGGCAAGGTGACTTCCGATGCGCGTATCGCCGCCTCCCTGGCCACGATTCAGCATTGTGTGAAGGCCGGCGCAAAAGTCATGGTGACCTCGCATCTGGGGCGTCCGGAAGAAGGCGTCTATTCCGAAGAGAACTCCCTGGCACCCGTAGCAGCCGACATGAGTGCCAAGCTGGGCCAGAAGGTCCGACTGATCAAGGACTGGGTCGATGGTGGATTCGACGTGGCCCCGGGTGAAGTCGTCCTGCTGGAAAACGTTCGCTTCAATGTGGGTGAAAAGAAGAACGTCGACGAAACTGCGAAGAAATATGCCGCGCTGTGCGATGTGTTCGTCATGGACGCTTTCGGTACGGCCCACCGTGCTGAAGGGTCCACGCACGGCATCGCCAAATTTGCACCGGTTGCCTGTGCGGGCATTCTCCTCGCCGAAGAACTCGAAGCCCTGGACAAGGCGCTGGCCAATCCGGCGCGTCCGATGGTCGCCATCGTCGGCGGCTCAAAAGTCTCCACCAAGTTGACCGTCCTCGAGGCGCTTTCCGAGAAGGTCGATCAGCTGGTTGTCGGCGGTGGTATTGCCAATACCTTCATCAAGGCGGCGGGTCACAATGTGGGTAAATCCCTGTGCGAGGACGATCTCGTACCGACCGCAACTTCGCTCATGGAGAAAATGAGTGCGCGCGGTGCGACGATTCCCGTCGCCGTCGACGTGGTCGTGGGTACCGAACTCCCGTTCCTGCCCGGCAAGGAAAACACCCCGGCCGTTCTCAAGGCCGTGGACGGCGTGGCCGATGACGACATGATCTTCGATATCGGTCCCAAGTCCGCCAACGAGCTGGCCGAAATCATCATGAAGGCGGGTACGGTCGTGTGGAACGGTCCCGTGGGCGTGTTCGAGTACGATCAATTCGGCGCAGGCACCAAGACGATCGCCGATGCGATCGCCAATACGAGTGCGTTTACGCTGGCGGGTGGTGGCGATACGATCGCGGCCATTCAGAAGTACGATATTTACGATAAAGTAAGCTATATCTCTACCGCTGGCGGTGCATTCCTCGAGTATCTCGAGGGTAAGACCCTGCCTGCCGTAGCCATCCTCGAACAACGCGCCAAAGCTTAAGGAATACCCATGCACCCCTCGAATACGCCGGGTTATTTGTCTTCAACGCGTCGCACCAAGATTGTGGCGACATTGGGGCCTGCAAGCGACAATCCGCAAGTCATCGAAGAACTGGTGCGTGCCGGTGTGGACGTCGTTCGCTTGAACTTCTCGCACGGCAAGGCTGCCGATCATCAGAACCGTGCCGACATGGTCCGCGAAGCGGCACGCAAGCACGGGCGATTCGTATCGATCCTGGGGGACCTCCAGGGGCCAAAGATTCGTATCGATCGATTCAAGACCGGCAAGGTCGAACTCGCCGATGGTGCAATGTTTACGCTGGATGCCGATATGGATCGGGATGCCGGGGATGAGCAGGCCGTCGGTATCACCTACAAGGCATTGGTCACTGATTCGAAGCCGGGTGACATTCTCTTGTTGGACGATGGCCGGATCGTGCTGCAGGTCGAAAGCGTCGTCGGCAACAAGATTCAGACGAAAGTGGTCGTTGGCGGCGAGTTGTCCAACAACAAGGGGATCAACCGTCAGGGCGGCGGCTTGTCGGCACCCGCGATCACCGAAAAAGATCGCGACGATATCAAGACGGCAGCCCAGATCGGTGTCGATTACATCGCCGTCTCCTTCCCGCGCACCGGTGAGGACATCCATGAAGCTCGCCGATTGCTGCAGGAAGCGGGTTGCACGGCCCACATCGTGGCGAAGATCGAGCGCGCAGAAGCGATCGACAGCATTCGGGACATCATCCAGGCCTCCGATGCCATCATGATCGCGCGTGGCGATCTCGGTGTGGAAATCGGCGACGCCGAGTTGCCTGCGGTGCAGAAGGCTTTCATTCGCATGGCGCGGGACATGAACCGTCCGGTGATCACAGCGACCCAGATGATGGAAACGATGATCACCAATCCGATCCCGACCCGGGCCGAGGTGTTCGACGTGGCCAACGCGGTTCTGGATGGCACGGATGCGGTGATGCTCTCGGCCGAAACGGCCGCGGGCAAGCACCCGGTTCGCGTCGTCGAAACCATGGCGCGCATCTGTCATCGGGCCGAATACCAGATCGAAGCGAAGCGGGGCCAACCGCCGCTGGATATCCCCTTTGAGCGGATCGATCAGGCGATTGCCTATTCGGCAATCTATACGGCGAATCACCTCTCGGTGGGCGCCATTGTCGCCTTGACCGAGTCGGGCGCAACCCCGTTGTGGATGTCCCGCGTCAATACCGATATTCCCATTTATGCCTTCACGCGCAGCGAAGTTGCAGCACGCCGCGTGGCGCTGTACCGTGGGGTTCAGGCAGTGCATTTCCCGTATTCGTCCACGGATCATGCCGAGGTGAATCGACTGGTCATCGAGGCGTTGATCCAGATGGAGCGTCTGGATGAGGGTGATCTCGTAATCATCACGAAGGGCGACCTGATGGGCGAGATGGGCGGCACCAACGCGATGAAGATCGTGCGCGTCGGGGATATCATCAACGCAGATTGATTGCCGTGATCGCAAGGCGATTTGCCGGCAACACGGTGCTCTGAGATTATTTATCTGATTTCGTTTTGTTTTTTACCTAACTGGAGAGGCTAGATGGCACTTATTTCCTTGCGTCAATTGTTGGATCATGCGGCTGAAAACAGCTATGGCATGCCCGCATTCAACGTCAACAACATGGAGCAGATCCACGCGATCATGCAGGCCGCTGACGCGTGCGATAGCCCGGTCATCCTGCAGGGTTCCGCGGGCGCTCGTTCCTACGCGGGCGAGCCGTTCCTGCGTCACCTCGTCATGGCGGCGGTAGAAATGTATCCGCACATCCCGGTGGTCATGCACCAGGATCACGGTGCGGATCCGGGCGTCTGCCTGCGTGCCATCCAGTCCGGCTTCAGCTCGGTCATGATGGACGGTTCCCTGATGTCCGACATGAAGACCCCGTCCACCTACGAGTACAACGTCGACGTGACCCGCAAGGTCGTCGAAATGGCGCACTCCGGCGGTGTTTCCGTTGAAGGCGAACTGGGCTGCCTGGGCTCGCTCGAAACCGGCAAGATGGGTGAGGAAGACGGTCACGGTTCCGACGAGGAACTCGACCACTCCATGCTGCTGACCGATCCGGAAGAGGCTGCCGACTTCGTCAAGAAGACGGACGTTGATGCCCTGGCCATCGCCATCGGTACCAGCCACGGCGCCTACAAGTTCACTCAGAAGCCGACCGGCAAGGTGCTGCGCATCGACCGCGTCAAGGAAATCCATGCCCGGATTCCGAACACGCACCTCGTGATGCACGGTTCATCTTCCGTACCGGAAGACTGGCTGGAAATCATCAACAACTACGGCGGCGACATGGGTCAGACCTATGGCGTACCGGTTGAGGAAATCGTTGAAGGCATCAAGCACGGCGTGCGCAAGGTCAACATCGATACCGACCTGCGTATGGCGAGCACCGGTGCCATTCGTAAGCACCTGCACGACAACCCGGCCAACTTCGACCCGCGCAAGTTCTTCAAGGAAGCCACCAAGGCCATGAAGGGCATCTGCCAGGCACGTTACGAAGCATTCGGCTCCGCCGGCATGGCCTCCAAGATCACCGCGATCAACCTCGACGAGATGCACAAGCGTTATGCGTCAGGCAGCCTGAAGCAGCAGGTCAAGTAACCCGCGTAAATCCGTACGCGCCGAGGCAGAACCCCGGTGCGACAAGTATAAAACCCGCTCTTGTGGCGGGTTTTTTTGTTGTATGGGCCCTGATGCGGCAGATCGCAATATCCGATCAGATTCGTGTGACCGGTCGGCGGCAGTCATGCAAAGTTTCGACGAGCAGATTGCTGCCCTGACGTTGCTTGGCCCGGGATTTGATGGCACTGATTTGCTCTGTCAGCAAGTGACTGTTGGGGACCTGATCATCCCCGAGATTCAGTGCAGCCAGCGTCACGCTGCAGATCGGGTACTGCCTGGGGTTTCCATCGCGGTCGGCTGTGCCGATCGAGCCGCGTTGCTGATCCTCGGGATCGTAGAATGCGGGGATCCGGGCGTCGAACTGACGGATGATTTCGTCGCAGTATGCGCGCCAGTCCGTGGTGCGATAGAGGATGACGAAGTCGTCACCGCCGATATGGCCGAGAAAGTCACGCGCTGGATGGGTATGGTCCTTGAGTATCTGGCTCAGCATCAGGAGCACCTGATCGCCCCGCTGATACCCGTAATGGTCGTTGATGGCCTTGAAATGATCGAGATCGACATACACCAGAGCGAAGGGTTGTCGTTCGGCTAGCCAGGATTCGAGCGTCTCGTTCAAGGGGACGTTACCGGGGAGGCCGCTGAGGGGGTTGAGGTGTTGTGCCTGACGCACCTGCTGGGTCGTGTACAGACGAAGCAGGTCGATCAGTTGACCGATGCCGGCATAGGCGCGACCGCGGGTAATGATGAAGACGTCGTGAAAGCTTCGATGATCGCGCTCACTGAGTCGTCGGCTCAATACCGTGAGCGATTCAGATTCATCGACGATGACGGGCCGTCGATCCATCAGGCGACTGATCGACCGACGTTCGTTCAGTGGTCGTCCGTAGGGGCTGGCGTAGAGGTTCATCAGATCATGCCGCCAGGCAATACCGACGGGGGACTCCCCATCGAGTACAGGCAGGGCGCGGAGTTCCGGGCTCGAGAGAAATAGGTCCATGACCGTATCCAGGCGGGTCGTGTGCTGAACGCTGCGTGCAGGCTGGATCAGCGTGCGGATCAGGCCCTGTTGCGTCCGTTGTGCCTGTCGATAGCTGACAAGATGACCGAGGATTTCGGGTTCGATGTTCCGCAAGGGTTCCGTTGCCGGCTTGCCGAACAGGTAGCCTTGCAGGAAGTCGACACCGAGTTCCGTCAAGACGCCGGCTTCCGAGGGGGTCTCGATGCCCTCCGCGATGACATGGGCCCCGGACTCCTTGGCAAGATGGACGACGGAACGAACGAATCGATATTTCTTGGGCAACTTGTCGATGTCGCTGAGCATCTTGCGATCGATCTTGACGATTTCGGGCTGCTGATCCATCCAATGAAGCATGCCGTTGTAGCCGGCTGCAAAATCATCCAATGCTAGGGATATGCCCAGCTTGCGCAGCCGGTCGAGGTTGGCTTGTAGCACGTGGGGGAAGTTGCTGTAATGCTGTTCGGTCAATTCGACGACCAGCCGGGTGTAGGCCAGGCCCTGCGTCTGGAGACAGGCGAGTAGATTGTCGACCGAAAAATCGGGGTGACCCAGGCACTCCGGGGACAGATTGACAAACAGTCGACCGGGTAAATCCAATGTCATGAACCGATCGATGGCGCGCGCGACGAGATGGCACTCGAGTTGGAGGCGTCGATCGGTTGCCGAGGCGATCGAGAGCAGCTCGGAGATGTCGGAGAAACCGGCGTCCACAGGCGGTCGGCCAAGGGCCTCGTAGCCATGGATTACGTGGCTCATGACGTCGATGAAGGGTTGAAAGGCAATCGCAATGCGTCGACGGGCGATCAGTTGGTCTATGCGCGTGGCAGCGTCCGCCATCTGGCGAGGGGGCGCACTGTGCGGGATGAACCGAGTCTCGGCAGAATGAGCGGGGAGTAAGGTTTTGTCGCGCATCACATATCCCCCCTATGCGCCATGCAAAGGGATCGGCTGGCAGGTGGGTGTTATTAGATCGATTTTATAGTGCGCTTTCGGCATGACAGACTCATGAATGCTTCGATCAAGTAGTGGCGCCGCGTGCATTGAAATTGTTTCGATGCGCAACGATGGCGATAATGCGTGGGTCATACAGATCCTCGGATACAAAACATGCAAGACGAAACGCTGGTAGCCGCCGTTGACCTCGGGTCCAACAGTTTTCACATGCTGGTGGCCCGGATTCATGCTGGACAAGTGCAGGTCGTGGATCGGATGAAGGACATGGTCCGTCTGGCCGGCGGCTTGCAAGAGGACGGATATCTTTCTGAGGAAGCCATTGAACGAGGCCTGGCCAGCCTGACTCGCTTCGGACAGCGATTGGCCGGCATGCCCCGGGGCAGCGTACGTATCGTGGGAACGAATACGTTGCGCGCGGCAAAAAATGGGGCTGAATTCATAAGACGGGGCGAAAAGGCGATCGGACACCCCATTGAGATCATTGCGGGCAGGGAAGAGGCCCGACTCGTGTATCTGGGGGTTGCGCAGAGCGACATTCCGATCGATGGTGTTCGGTTGGTCGTGGATATCGGTGGCGGATCGACCGAGCTCATTCTGGGCCGTGGAACGACCCCGGATAAGATGGAAAGCGCTCCGATCGGTTGTGTCGCCTTGATGCGGGAGTTCTTTTCCGATGGTGTGTTCTCCGCTTCGCGACTCGCCCGAGCGAAGACGCGGGCCGAGCTCGAACTGAGTCCCTATAAGGGGGCGTATCTCGATGTGGGCTGGGCGCGTGCCGTGGGCAGCTCCGGAACGGCCCGATCTCTAGCCGCCGTCGCGGAGGCCAACGGTTGGGGGGACGGCAGCATTACCGCCGAGGGGTTGGCTCAGATTCATGCGGCGGTGCTCAAGGCAGGGTCACTCGATAAGCTGGATCTGGCCGGGCTGTCGGAGGATCGCAAGCCGGTATTCGTGGGCGGATTGATTGCCATGCAGGCCGTGTTCTCCGCGCTGGAAATCGAGCGGATGCATATCAGCGACGGTGCGCTGAGAGAAGGCCTGGTCTACGACTGGCTGGACCGTAGCGATCATGACGACATCCGGGCCGCCACCGTGCAGCGCCTGCAGCACCTGTTCACCATTGACATGGCCCATGCCGATCGCGTGGCGCGTTCCGCGCGGATGCTGTTCGGTCAGGTGGCGGATGCCTGGGATCTGCGCAGTGCCCCGGATGCAATCGAGGCACCGCGCTACTCGGTCTGGTTGGAAATCGCCGCGCGTCTTCACGAAATCGGTCTGGCCGTCAGTCATTCCGGTTATCACCATCATGGCGCGTACATACTGAATTACGCCGATATGCCGGGATTGACCCGCGCCGCGCAAACCATTATCGCCAGTCTGGTGCATGTCCATCGGCGCAAAATGAAGCCGCAGCGTTTCGAAATGGTCGAGGAAAGCCTACGCGGGCAGGTGGTCCGCTTGGCAGTGGTTCTTCGCCTCGCGGTGCTGCTTCATCGGGATCGATCGCTGCGCTCCCATGTGCCGAATTTGAAGCTGCAGGCGAAAAAGCAGTCGCTCAGTATCCGGTTTCCGGAGGGTTGGCTGGAAGCGCATCCCTTGACGGCCATGGATCTCGAGCTGGAGCGCGGTTACCTGGAAATGGTGGATTTCGAACTCGAGTATCTGTGAAGCCGCCCATGCGCGGGCCGGGTGACAATTGCTGCCGAATGGGGATAGAGCGTGATTCTGGTGCGCGCTAATGGGGCGCGAGCGTTCTGCGTGTTGCAATGCAGCAACAAAAAATAGTCGGCTTGTTGTAAAAAAGTTCGTTGCGGCTTGTGTCAATCCGACATCCGGCTACTATTGCCGGGGTACCCAGATTGCTGGGGAATCTTGTAATCTCAAAACTCATTGGAGATCGATCGGATGAAAAAGAATATCATCGCATTCGCAGTCGCCGCAGCCCTGGTTGCTCCGGCCGCCGCTATGGCCGACACCACCCTGTACGGCAAGTTCCACGTATCCTACGATTTCGTTGGCGGTGACAACCACGCTGCTACCACTGGCGGTTTCTCATCCAACTCTTCCCGCATCGGTATCAAGGGCAAAGAGAAGATCAACGACAGCCTGTCCATCATTTATCAGTACGAAACCGGCATCGACGCGGGTCAGAACGCTTCTACCGGCGCTTCTGCAGGTGGCCTGGGCGGTCAGCGTAACACCTTCATCGGTGCTACCGGCGCTTTCGGTACCGTCATCACCGGTCGTCACGACACCCCGATGAAGATGATGGGTCGTAAGTACGATCTGTTCGGCGACACCGTTGCTGACTCTCGTAACATCATCGGCACCACCGGCTTCGATCTGCGTCCGTCCCAGGTTTTGGCCTATGCCACGCCTGATCTGGCCGGCTTCAAGGCCATGGTTGCCTACATCAACAGCTGGGCTGCAAACGACAGCTACTACACCAACCCGCCGTCAGCCAAGACTGCTCCGTACTACAACAACTCCAACGCTTGGAGCATGAACGCTTCTTACAGCATCGCCGGCTTCGGTCTGGATGCAGCGTATGAAACCCGTCGTCATGGTGGTCCGAATGCTGCTGGTGTTTCTCGCAGCACCGACGCCTACCGTCTGGGCGCGAACTACAAGATCGCCGGCTTCAAGATCATGGGTCTGTACATGGATGCCAAGAACGTTGGCTTCACTTCCGGCAAGGATCTGAAGACCTATGGCGTTGGCGCGGCATACAGCTTCGGTGCAAACACCATCAAGGCCCAGTACTACAAGGCTGACAGCTTCAGCGGCACCACCAACACCGGTGGTGACCTGTGGGCCGTTGGTTACGACTACAAGCTGAGCAAGCAGACCAGCGTTTACGCTGTCTACGGTCAGACCAGCAACGATACCAATGGCACTTACACCATCATGGGCGGTGGTCACGACTACAGCTTCCCGGTTGGTACCGCTTCTTCCAGCGGCCTGAAGACGTCCTCCGTCTCTCTGGGTATCCAGCACAAGTTCTAAGGTTCGGCTGACCTGAGTCAGGTCATCGCCAACAATAGAGTCAAGGCCCCTTCGGGGGCCTTTTTCGTGGGCATTGGAAACGCCGGATGGAATCCCGTCGTTTCCAATACGTCATTTTGGGTATGATCGAGCTTTATGGTTCCAGGTCACAGGTGCTCGACGCGTGTCTGCTCATCAGATTCCCCCGGTCGAGGGCAGCCAGGAATTGGGTGCTCTCGACTTTCCGCTCTCGAATTGCCGCCTGATCGAGGCGAGTGCCGGTACCGGTAAGACCTATACCATTGCGGTGCTCTATCTCCGCTTAATCCTTGGTCATGACCGCTGTTCCGACGCAGAACCTGAACCGCTGATGCCTCCGCAGATTTTGGTCGCAACCTTTACGCAGGCCGCGGCCGACGAACTCAGAGAACGCATTCGCGCGCGTCTGCATGTGGCGGCACAGCTCTTTGCCGCTCCGGATTCATCCATTCCTGCCGATGTCGATCCGCTGCTTCTGACGCTTCGAGGGGATTATCCCAACGGGCAGGACCGTCGAATTGCCGCCGCGCGGTTGGCAAAAGCGGCGGACTGGATGGATGAAGCAGCGATCTTCACCATTCATGGCTGGTGCCAGCGGATGCTGATCGAGCATGCTTTTCACAGCCGGAGTCTGTACGCGCAGACGCTCTTGACCGATATGACTCCGGTGCTGGAAACCTGCGTGCAGGATTATTGGCGCATTCACGTGTATGGATTGCCCGAGGCGCAACGGCGTCTGGCCGCTCGTCTGCTGGATGATCCCGAGACGCTTCTGCGGCGTCTGCGATCCCTGCTCGTGCGCGACGACACGCCGATCTGGCTGGCCGACCGCGCTGTGAGCGATGGCGATGCCGATCTGTCTGCCATTCTTGCCTGCGGTACCGCCCATAAATCCTTGCTCACGCGTCTCGAATCCGCAGCCCGTCAGATTTGGCAGGCCGATGCGGCGGCGTTGTCTGAGTTGGTGACCACACTGCACCTGGGCATCAACAAGCGCAGCCATGGCGTGTTGAAGACCGAGCAGGATCTGGCGATGGCGCTTGAACGCATTGCGTCCTGGGCCGCTACCGGAGAAGCTCTCGATCCCCGGATCCGGGCATTCCTGGCCGGACCGAGCCTGAACAAGGGGTTCGCGCTGCCGGATCATCCGATCTGGTCGGCGGTGGCCGCCTGGCATGGGGCAGTGCGGCAAACCGGTGAACTCGATGAGGAAATGCGTCTGGCACTGTTTGCGCATGCCGCTTTGTGGGTCCGGCATCGGGTCGGCGTAATGCTGCAGACGCAGGGACAGATGGGATTTGACGATTTGCTGGTCAATCTGGATCGCGCGTTGGAAGGTGCCACTGGACATGTGCTGGCCCAGTCGCTGTGTCGGCAGTTTCCCGTTGCGCTGATTGATGAGTTCCAGGATACCGATCCCCTACAGTTCCGGATATTCGATCGTATTTACGGAATCACGGACGAGGTGCCTTCGGGCACCGTCATCCTGATCGGGGACCCCAAGCAGTCCATTTACCGATTCCGGGGGGCGGATATCCAGAGTTACCTGAAGGCCAGAACAGCAACCACCGGCCGCCATTACACATTGGGACACAACTTCCGGTCGACGCCGGGATTGGTCAATGCGGTCAATCAGGTTTTTTCCCTGGCAGAGTCGCGCCCCGGGGGCGCATTCGGCTACCGTGACGGGGGGGGCAATGCGCTCCCTTTCATTCCTGTTGCGGCGAAAGGCCGAGCGCGGACGCTTCGGATCGACGGCCAGGATGTTCCCCCTCTGACTGGTTGGACACTGTCGGGTGAACCCTGCGGCGTGTCTGTGTTCATCGATGAGATGGCTGCGCGATGCGCCACCGACATTTGTCGGCGTGTTCAGGCGGGTGCCGGGGGGCAGGCGGTGTTCTATCCGTCCGATTCCGGTGTCGAGGAGGGCGGGACGGCGTTGCAGCCCCGGGATATCGCGGTACTGGTGTCCAACGGCAAGCAGGCGGCGGCGATCCAGCAGGCGTTGAGCCAACGGGGCGTGCGCAGTGTATACCTGTCGGATCGGCATCGCCTGTTTGCATCGACCGAGGCCGCGGATTTCCTGCTCTGGCTCCGTGCCATGGCTGATCCGCGCCACCTGGGCCATATCCGCAGCGCTCTGGCGACGGGATCGTTCTGCCGTTCGTTGGCGGAATTGGATGCCCTGAGATCGACGGAGGCCGGTGAGGATCCGCTGGATGCGGCGGTCGAGCGTTTCCTCACCTACCGGGCATTGTGGCTACGACAGGGTGTCCTGGCCGCCGTTTACCGACTGCTGCACGATTACGACATTCCGGCACGGTTGTTGACCCGGCCGATGGTCACCGTGTCCGGTGAGCGGCGGTTGATGAATCTGCTGCATCTGGCGGACTGGGCACAGAGTGAACAGGCGCAGCTTGCCGGTATCGACGCCTTGTTGCAGCGATTCCACCAGGCTCTGGATGCCAACGAAACCGAACAGGAGTTGCGGCTCGAGCAGGACGAGAATCTGGTACAGATCACGACGATCCATTCCGCAAAGGGGTTGCAGTATCCCCTGGTCTATCTGCCGTACCTCTGCCTGATCCGGCCCAGCGAACGGTCGCGGGACGATGTGGCCCAGGTTCGTCACGTGGGGTCGGCGCGTGTGCTGAGCCTGGGCGCGGATCCGCAGGCACTGGCGGAACAGCGGCATGATGAGCTGACCGAGGGGTTGCGCCTGATCTATGTTGGGCTGACGCGGGCAGAGTCCGCCTGCGTGGTCGGGCTGGGTCCGGTGACCTTCAACAAGAAGGCGGCAGGCACCGAGACGGAAACGGCGCTGGGTTATCTCCTCGGATTATCGGCATCGTCTGGTGACGCGCTGACCGAGCGGCAGGGCGAGGGTGCGCCGGGTCCGGTACCGCCCCGTACCCTCGACGAGGCGCTGACGCACTGGGCGGCTTGCTCGGACATTCGGATTGTCTCGGCCCCCGTCGCAACGAATGACCGCTACGAGGCGCCGCTTTCGCCCTTGGGTACGGCCTTGACGCCGCGTTCCCGGCACTTTCGTCCGTGGCAGATCACGAGTTTCAGTAGCTTGTCGCACAGTCTGCATGCCGCATTGCCCGTGCCCGAAACGCCGGAACAGGCCAATCGTCTGGATAGCCTGGTCGATGAATCCATGGAGGAAACGACCGTCCGGTCGTCGCACTCCGTGGCGGTCGATTCGACGGCGCCTGGCCCCGCCCATCCGACAACCGTGATCTTGAGTCGTCTGCCCAAGGGCCCCGAGTTTGGTACGTTGATGCACCGTCTGTTCGAAGTGGCCGGGGCAGAGGGCTTTGGCCGGTTCGACAGTCGGGCGACCTGCGCAACGTTATTCCATGCGGATGAGGGGCTGGAAACGACGCCGCCGGAGGTGCGTGAACCGTTGACCGAGCTGATTGCGCAGTCGCTGTCCGTGCCGTTGCCCTCGGCCTCGGGGCCACTGCCTCTGCGCGATCTACGGCGGTACCAGATCGAACTCGAGTTCTGGCTGCCCGTGGACGCCTTGCGTGTCGCGGCGCTGGATGCCATTTTGCAGGCGCATTTCCATCCCGGTTTGCCGAGACCGCCGTTGTCCGACCAGTGGGTGGCCGGTCAGCTGAAGGGGTTCATGGACCTCGTTTTCGAGGCCGATGGACGGTATTACGTGCTGGACTACAAATCGAACTGGCTGGGTGAGACGGATGGCGCCTATGCCCAGGAACGCTTGACCGAAGCGATGTTGGCCGCGCGCTATGATTTGCAGATGGCCCTGTATTTGACAGCGCTTCACCGGCATCTGCAGGATCGGGTGCCCGATTACGATTACGCGCGGCACATGGGTGGCGCATTTTACCTGTTCGTCCGCGGGGTTGCGGCGCCCGGGCGTGGCGTTTATTCCCATTGTCCGGACGTTGCCGTGATCGAAGCCATCGATCGCTGTCTCGGTGGTGAATCCGAAGTCCCACCGGGGGCGGATCCGCTGGCCGTATTGGCCATGGAGGCGACATGAGTCCCGAGCAGCTGTCCCTGGATTTTATCCCGCCTCAGGGCTCGAGCCAGGAGGGACTGGGTGCGGCGGGTGACGACAGGGCAGGCGACGCGATGCTGCCGCCGATCGCGATATTGATGGATCAATGGGTCGATGCCGGTTGGATGCGCCGCGTCGATCGTGCGGTCGGCCGATGGCTTGAGGCGCTGTGCCCGGAGACGGACGCCCGAGTGATCCTCGCCGCCGTGCTGACCAGTCATCAGGCCGGTCAGGGGCACGTCTGCCTCGATCTGGCCGCCTGTCTGGACGATCCCGATACCGTCCTGAAAATGCCGCCGCAATCGGGCGTGCTGCCCGAGGACGGTATTCCGCCTGTTCGACCGGCCCAGTTGATGCGGGGTTGGCGCTTGGCGGATTGGGTGGCCGTCCTTGCCGATGCGCGTAGCGTCGTCGCGTTGGCTGAAGATCCGCAGCCACCGACCATCGGTGATCCGGAATCAGCTGGCGTGTCGATATTGCCCGATGCGCCTCCGTTCGTGCTGGATGGTGGTCTCCTGTACCTGCGGCGATACTGGGTGCAGGAGCAGGCCATCGCCGAACAGGTGCGTCGACGGGTGTCCGCCGAGTCGGCTCGCCTGGATGTACGGCATGTCCGCGAGGTGCTGGATCGCTTGTTCGATCCCATGTCGGTTGACCCTGCCGAGCCGGATTGGCAGAAAATCGCCTGCGCGCTGTCGATTCGTCGACCGTTTTCGATCATTACCGGCGGACCGGGAACCGGCAAGACAACCACCGTGGTCAAGCTGCTTCTGATGCGCCAGATTCTGGCATTCCGCGCCGGGCAACCGCCGCTGCGGATTCGTCTCTCTGCGCCCACCGGCAAGGCGGCGGCCCGTCTGAAACAGTCCATCCAGGCGCAGATCGTCACCCTCCTGCCCCGATTTGCGGAGACATATCCCCGCCTGGCAGACACGTTGCCGCAGACCGTCGAAACCCTGCATCGGCTGATTGGCGTTCGACCGAATCAGCCGCGCCCGGTGCATCATGCGGGCAACTATTTGCCGGCCGACATCGTGGTGATCGACGAGGCGTCCATGATCGGTCAGGAACTGATGGCCCGAACCCTCGCAGCCCTGGCACCCGACACGTCGCTGGTGCTGCTTGGGGATCGGGATCAGCTGGCGTCGGTCGAACCCGGTTCCGTATTGGGCGCGCTTTGTGCCCACGCCGATGCGAAGATGCCCTATGATGCGGAAACGGTCGAATGGATTCGGCAAACCGTTGGCGTATCGCTGCCGGCTGCTGCCGAGCCGGGCGCCTCTCTCGATCAGGCCATCGCGACGCTGCGCTACAGCCATCGCTTCGGCCCGGATAGTCCCATCGGTACCCTGGCGCGGGCCATCAATGCCGGCGATGCCTCGGCCACCCGTCGGGTGCTTCAAGCGGCATCATCGCCGGGCGAGGCGATCGGACTGTTGCCGGATGACCGTCAGGCGCACGGCCTGACTCGTCTGGCGGTCGAGGCGCTATCGACCTGGCTGAAGCGGGTGCAATCACCGCCGTCGATGGTTGGGGCGGCGCAGGATGACTGGGCTCGTGCGATCTTCGCCGCGCACCAGGAGACGCAGATTCTGTGTGCATTGCGCCAGGGACGGCAGGGCGTCGAGGGCGTCAACCTTTTGGTCGAGCAGGCCCTGTACCGCGCCGGATTATTGCCGGGGTTCGGTCTGCGCGAGGGTGCCTGGTATGCCGGTCGCCCGATTCTCGTGACCCGGAACGAGCCCGGATTGCGGCTCGCCAACGGGGATATCGGCCTGACGCTGCCCTATCGTGACGATGCGGGCCGCGAGCCGGTCCTGCGGGTGGCATTCCCCGGTGACGATCCCACGGCGCCGATTCGCTGGTTGAATCCACACCGGTTGCCTTCCTGCGAAACCGCGTTTGCCTTGACCGTGCACAAGGCACAGGGATCTGAGTTCGGCCATGCCGTCTTCGTGCTGCCGGCGGCGCCGAACCCGATTCTGACGCGCGAGTTGATCTACACCGCCCTGACGCGGGCGAGGGACCGCTTCACCCTGGTCGCTTCCGATGCGGATCCATCCTTGTCGATCCTGGCCGATGGGGTGCGTCGTCGGGTGCAACGCGCAGGGCAGCTGGAACGATTATGTGCGGATTGAGGACGATTCCCCGGTTGAATTGAGGGAGCGCGGGTATCCGATGTGGGATGAGTTAGGGCGTGCGAATGACGCGACTGCCGAGGCGTCGGTCGATCACACTGCGTCGCTCGGGATCGATCTGACTCAGCCAGAACGGCAGGCCGGCCAGGAGGATCGAGAGCAGGCCGCCCAGGAACCGTAGCGTGGCGCGCCCCAGGCAGTCGCGCCCGTCGAACCGGACGCGAATATGCCAGACCTTCATGCCCGGCGTCTGGCCGCCGATGCACCAGAACAGCGTGAAATACGCGCCGACCCACAACAGCAGATAGCCGCGGTACAACCAGGCCAGCCCGCCCGATTGCGGAAAGGCCTCGCCGTGATTCAGGGGCAGGGCGATGAGGGTCGCCAGCATCAGCAGGGCAAAGACGAACAGGCTGTCGTAGAAGAGGGCGGCGACCCGCTTCCATACCGGCGCCGGGCGCGGTGGTTCCGATTCAGGTTCGGCAGGTGTCTTTGTGCGGTCGGTCATGGGGCGATGCTCCCGAGCAATCGTTCGATGAAGCGGGTTCGGGCGGCGAGATCATCCATCGTTTCGGTCCATTTCAGCGTGTCCGCCGTGAGACGGAATTTCTGCGGGTCGCTCTGCACGAGCTTCACGAGTTTAACCGGGTCGATCGCCGCGTGTTCGGTGAAGACGATGCGACCCCCGCCACTGGCGAGTTCCAGCTTGCGCATGCCGAGATCGCGGGCGCGCAGGCGCAGGCGATGGGTTTCGATGAGGGTTTGTGTCGGGTCGGGCAACAGGCCGAAGCGGTCGATCAGTTCGACCTTGATCTGATCGATCTCGTTCTGTTCCGTGCAGTTGGCCAGACGCTTGTACAGAATCAGCCGGTTGTGGACGTCCGGCACGTAATCCGCGGGAATCAGCGCCGGCAGGCCGAGATCGACCTCGCCATTGACGTGTTCCAGCGGCGCCAGCAGGTTGGGTTCCTTGCCGGACTTGAGCGCGCGCACCGCGCGATCGAGCAGATCCATGTACAGGCCGTATCCCACCTCGTGCATCTGGCCCGACTGACCCTCGCCCAGCAGTTCGCCCGCGCCGCGAATCTCCAGATCGTGCGTGGCCAGGGTGAAACCGACGCCCAGTTCTTCCAGCGCCGTCAGGGCATCCAGGCGCTTCACGGCATCGGCCGTCATCTGTGCGGGCTCGGGCGTGATCAGGTAGGCATAGGCGCGATGGTGCGAGCGGCCGACCCGACCCCGCAGCTGATGCAGTTGGGCGAGACCGAACTTGTCGGCCCGGTTGATGATGATGGTGTTGGCGGTATGGATGTCGATACCGGATTCGATGATGGTGGTCGAGAGCAGCAGGTTGTACCGCTGATGGTAGAAGTCCGCCATGATCTGTTCCAGGCCGCGTTCGGGCATCTGTCCGTGGGCGACGGCGATGCGCACTTCGGGGATGAGCTCGGCCAGTTGCTTGGCCATGCGGTCGATGGTCTTGACCTCGTTGTGCAGGAAATAGACCTGCCCGCCGCGCTTGAGCTCCCGCTGCACGGCTTCGCGAATCTGGGCGTCGTCCCATTGCAGGGTCAGGGTTTTCACGGCCAGTCGCTCGCGGGGGGGCGTGGCGATGATCGACAGATCGCGGATGCCGCTCAGGGCCATGTTCAGCGTGCGGGGAATCGGCGTGGCGGTGAGGGTGAGCAGGTCGACCTCGGCACGCAGCCGCTTGAGCTGCTCCTTGTCGCGCACCCCGAAACGCTGTTCCTCGTCGATGATGACGAGCCCCAGGTTGTGGAATTCGATCTTGTCCCGCAGCAGTTTGTGTGTGCCGATGACGATGTCGACCTTGCCCTCGGCGATGTCGGTCAGCGTCTGCTCGGCCTTCTTGCCCGTATGCAGGCGGGAGAGGCCTTCGATGCGCAGAGGCCAGCCCGCAAACCGGTCGCGGAAGTTGCGCAGATGCTGTTCGGCCAGGAGGGTGGTCGGCACGAGCACGGCGACCTGACGCCCGTTCTGCACTGCGATGAACGCGGCCCGCATGGCGACTTCCGTCTTGCCGAAGCCGACGTCGCCGCAGACCACCCGATCCATCGGTTGGGCGCGCGCCATGTCCGCCAGGACGCTGTCGATGGCGAGCTGTTGATCCGCGGTGGTCTCGAAGGGGAAGGCGTTGGCGAATTCGGCATACTCCTCGGCCGGCGTCGGCAGGGCATGACCTTTCTTCGCCGCCCGGCGCGCATGCACGTCGAGCAGCTCGGCGGCGACATCGCGAACCTGTTCCGCAGCGCGGCGCTTGGCTTTTTCCCACTGCCCGCTACCCAGCTTGTGCAGCGGCGCGGTTTCCTCGCTCCCGCCGGTGTAGCGGGAGATCAGGTGCAGGGACGAGACAGGTACGTAGAGGCGGTCGTCGCCGGCGAAGACGAGGATCAGGAATTCCTGCTCCAGTCCGTTCATTGCCAGTGTCGTCAACCCACCGAATCGGCCGACGCCATGTTCTTCGTGGACGACGGGTGCGCCTTCCGCCAGCTCGTTCAGGTTGTTGATCAGGGCGTCGGCATCGCGGGTGCGCACGCTGCTGCGCCGGCGCTGTGCGACCCGTTCGGCGAACAGGTCCGTTTCGGTGATCAGGGCCAGCGGCGCGTCAGTATCGGGCAACGCCAGGATGGCCCCCCGTTCGATGGGCGTGACCAGCAGGCCGAAGCGGTCGCCGCCCGACAGCCAGTCGGTCAGACGCTCGAACACCGGCGCGCGGATGCCGGCCTTGATCAGCTGTTCGCCGAAGGCTTCGCGACGCCCCGGACTCTCGGCGGTCAGCAGGATCCTGCCCGGGAAGGTCTGGCTGAACGCCTGGAGTCCGGCCAGGCTTTCCTGCCCGCGCATGGGATTGGCGAGTTCCGGCAGGGACTGATGCGGCAGGCGGATCGCCTGCGGGTAACCGGGATGATCGACGGGGAACGTGAGCAGCCGCGGCCACTGCTTGAGGCGCGCTTCGTACTGGTCGGCGGTCTGATAAAGCTCGTCGGGCTTGAGGATGGGGTGGCTGACGTCGCCGGCCCGCTGGGTATAACGTTCGATGGTCTCGGTGGTGAAGCGTTCGATGGCCCGATCGACGCCCGGCAGTACGAACAGGGCCGCTTGCTTGGGCAGATAGTCGAAGAGGGTCACGGTGTCGTCGAAAAACAGCGGCAGGTAGGTTTCGATCCCGGCCGGTACCAGGCCGTCGCTGATCTGCTTGTATACCGGGCTCCGGGTCGGGTCGCCCTCGAAGCGGTTACGCCAATTGCGTCGGAAGGTGGCGATACCGGTTTCGTTCAGGGGGTATTCCCGGGCAGGGAGCAGGGTGATCTCGGGTACCGGGTCGGTCGAGCGCTGGGTCTCCGGATCGAATAGCCGCAGGGTTTCGATCTCGTCGTCGAACAAATCGATCCGCACGGGCTGGGTCATGCCGGTCGGGAACACGTCGATCAGGCCACCGCGCAGGGCGAACTCGCCGGGTTGGGCGACCTGGGAGACGGCCAGATACCCCGCGTCGATCAGCTGTTGACGGTAGGCTTCGCGATCCAGCCGATCCCCGGCCTTGAGCAGGAAGCTGTGCCCGGTGACGAAAGAAGGCGGCGGCAGGCGCTGCAGGAGGGTCGGGGCGGCGATCAGCGTGATGCCGCGTGATTCGCGGGGCAGGTGCCAGAGGCGGGCCAGTCGGTCGGAGATCAGATCCTGATGGGGCGAGAACCGATCATAGGGCAATACTTCCCAGTCGGGAAATATGTTGCTGGTAAAGTCGAACAGGGCCAAAGCCTCGGCCATTTCGTTCGCCGTGCGGCTGTCCGGCGCGATGACCAGCAGTGGATGCGCGCTGGTTTGCGCCAGATTGGCGAGCGTGTAGGCGGTACCGAGCGTCGATTCGCTGCGTAGGAATAGCGGGTCAGCCGGCGATTTCGGAATTGCGATTCGAGGTGGTTTGGAGGGCGCCATAACAAATTTGCAGCTGGGAATTGCGGGGCATGATTGTGGCGCATTATGCCGGGAATCGCATCTGCTTTGCCCGCAACTCGATCGATGGCGCAGTTCCGTCAACAGGGTGGGCGATCATCCCCTCCCTTGTTCCTGGGCTTTTCTTTCTGGGCTTTTCTTTCTGGGCTTTTGTTTCAGGCTCAGGCGTGAACGTCGACCAATTGTCCAGGCAACTGGCCCACGAACGGTGGCGCCGATTGCCGTGCGGTTGCGGCGACCTGTTCCGGGCTGGATACGCGGTAGGGGGTCTGTGGCTCGACCGGCGCGTTGCGCGTTTGCGCGGAGGGGTAGTTCGGATTCTGGCTGTTGCTCGGCGTCAGCGCACCATCGGCCACGGGCGTATTTGCGTAACTCAAGGGTGGGGTCATCATGGCGTGCACCTCGCTGCTTGCGGGAAGCGGGTCGATCGATCCGGATGAATCCGGAGTCGGTTCAACCTGTTTTCCCCTTCATTATAGCGCAAGATCCTGTCAAAAATAGCATTTTTGCTTTCCCTCACTCCTTGCCCGCCAGGAGGAAATGTTCGGCGCTGTCGAGTTCCTCGGGCGCGCCATAGAGGGTGAGGGTGTCGCCTTCCTGCAGGATCATGTCCGCTTGAGGTGTTTCGCCACGAATCCCCGAACGGTTGATCGCGTCCACCACGATGGTGCGGTTGTCCGGCAGGCAGGCGTTCAGCGGTTTGTCGATTGCGTACGCGCCCTGAACCAGGGTGATATTGCGCAGCGTTCGCGGCGCCAGCGGGACGAAGTCGCCCGCTTCGCGTGATCGGGTCCCGGCGAAGGTATGGCGCAGTGGCGCATAGTTTTCCCGGCGGATTTCCTGAATCTGCCGGATGACTTTGGACACGGGGACGTTCAGTGCCCGAAGTACGTTGCCAGACAAGACGAGACTCATCTCGTAGATACTGGCAACGACATCGGTGGCGCCGGCCTCGTAGAACTGGTCGAGCTGTTCATCGCTACGGGTCCGGACGATGATGGGGATGTCCGGCGACAGGCTGCGTGCCACTTCGATGGTCTTGAGTGCAATGGGATCGTCGAGGTGTGAAATGACCAGTGCCCGGGCACGGCTGAGCCCGGCGGATTCGAGGATCTCGCCATGAGTGGAGTTGCCGAAATGCACCGGCAGGCCCGCCTCCATGGCCTGCTGAACGATGTCCGGATCGACTTCGATGGCCGTGTATTCGAAGCCCTCGCTTTTCAGCAGCCGGGCCACGTTCTGGCCCACTCGGCCGAAGCCGCAGATGAGTACGTGATCCGACAGATCGGAGGTGGACTCGGTGAGGCTGATCTGGGCTTCATGCCGCTCACGGCGGTAGCTGGGTACGATATGCTTGGCGATGTGGCCGTTGAGCTTCACCAGAATCGGGGTCAGGACCATGGAGAAGATGACGACGGCCAGTACGATCTGCCGTTGATCGTCCGGCATGATGTCCGGGGTTGTGATGGCCAGCATGGCGAAACCGAATTCCCCGCCCTGGGCAAGTACCAGCCCCGTACGCAAGGCGACACCGGGTTCCTCGCCCATGGCGCGGCCGATCAGGAAGATGATGGCGGTCTTCACCACGATGAGCAGGGCCAGCAGAATGATGACCCAGACGAAGATGTCCGGCAGGTTGCGGACGTTCAGCAGCATGCCGATGGTGATGAAGAACAGCCCCAGCAGGACGTCCCGGAAGGGGCGGATATCCGTTTCGATCTGGTGTTTGTACTGCGTTTCCGACAAGGCAATCCCCGCAAGGAAGGCGCCCAGTTCGTAGGAAAGCCCGGCCTGATTGGTAAGCCAGCCGGCACCGAGCACGACCAGCAGCACCGCAATGGTGAAGAGCTCCGCCGAGTGCGCGCGCGCAATTTCCCGGAAGAGCGGTCGAAGCACCCAACGTCCGCCGAAGAAGAGGGCTACGGCCACGGCCACCCCGGCCGCGATCGTCCAGGCCACGTTCAGGGTGAGCTGGGTGGAGTCGGTCGGCGTCCCGCTATGCGAACCCAGCACCGGGATGATGATAAGGAAAGGCACCACGGCGATGTCCTGGAACAGCAGCACGCCGATCGCACTATTGCCATGTCGGCTGTTCAGCTCCATCTGTTCGCCGAGTTGCTTCACCACGATGGCCGTGGAGGACACCGTCAGCACCCCGGCCAGCACGAATGCCGCCGCCGGCGAGAAGCCCATCAGCCAGGCGGCGATGCCGGTGATGATCGCTGTCGCGACCACCTGGGCGCCACCCATGCCGATCACTGCGCGCCGCATGGCGATGAGGCGGGGCAGGGAGAACTCCAGGCCCAGCATGAACAGCAGGAACACCACGCCGAATTCGCCGATGATATGGATGTCGGCGGCCTGGCTGATCCAGCCCAGTCCGAAGGGGCCGGCAACTACGCCGACTGCCAGATAGCCGAGCACCGCCGGCAGTTTCAGGCGGCGAAGGCTGACTACCGCGATCACGGAAATGATCAGCAGGATCAGTAGTGAGGCCATGACATCATGTTGCATCGTGGTCGCAATTCCCTGAGATGAAAGCGAAGTGATACGCGAGCTATGCGCCCCGCTTCTGTGCGTTAGATGAATATTCCTTGTGCTGTCGGTGCGTCGTCAAGCTGGCTTTTGGCCAGTTGGCGCACAAAATAGCTGCGGGACCACTCGATCGCGCCCAGTGAGAGTAAATGCTCCGTCGTGAACTGGCAGTCGAGAAAGTCGATTTCGCCCCAGCAGCCATCCAGCAGAATGGCCGCCAGGGCAAATTTGGAGGCATTGGGTGCACGGCTGAACATCGATTCGCCAAAGGCCGCTCGACCCAGTTTGGCACCAAACAGCCCGCCCACCAGTTCATCGCCCGACCAGACTTCGACGGAGTGCCCGACCCCGGCACGGTGAAGCCGGACGAAGGCTTCGCGCATGGCCGGTACGATCCAGGTGCCGTCCTGATTCGAACGGGGCGCCGCGCAACCGCGCACGACAGCCTCGAATGCCTGATCCACCGTGACCTTGTAGCGGTCCTGACGTCGCCATCGTTGCAGGGTCCGCGAGCAATGGAACTCATTCGGCAGAAGCACCGTACGCGGATCCGGTGCCCACCAGAGAATCGGATCATCCGCGCTGAACCAGGGGAATATCCCGCGCCGATAGGCGGCAATCATCCTGGGAAGCGACAGATCGCCGCCAACGGCCAGCAACCCGTTCGGCTCACTCAATGCTTGCGTGACGGGCGGGAAATCCTCGGGGTCTGCGTGAGCGCCCGATTCCAGGAAGGGCAGGATCATGAGAAAACGGTGCGTTTATCCGGCGCTGTTCTTTGTTGCCTTCGGCAGCACCAGGCGCGGTTCCTCGGGATGCGGTCTGTAGAGCACCGCGATGTGGCCGACCGTTTGCACCAGTTCGGCCCCGGTGGTTTCCGAAATCTGTTCGATGATGGCCTTCTTGTCTTCGCGATCCTGGCCGGGGACGCGCACCTTGATCAGTTCATGAGTCGTCAGGGCCAGGTCGATCTCGGCCATCACAGCATCGGTCAGGCCGTGTTGCCCCAGCAGGACGACCGGGTTCAGGTGATGCGCTTCGCCGCGCAGGAATTGCTTCTGTTTCGTGGTGAGTTTCATGGTGTCTCGATCAGCGGGGTGACAGCCGGCAAACGGGTCGGTCCGGTGGGCGCCGATCCGGGTGTGTGAAATCACACATTGTTTGCTTCTGGCTTGTGAAGGCATATTAACGAGTTATCGGGATTAAATGAAACGATGCAAAGGGGACTTTTGTGTCCGAGGCATCGGGAGGTGATCGTTGCGGGTTTCACATTTCCTTCGGCTTCTGTCGAGCCTCGGGTCTGGGTTGCTGCTTCTTGCGGCTGGATGGAGTAAGGCGGCCCCGGCCGCCAATTTAGCCGAGCAGCCGATTTCCGAGGCGCGTCTGGCCGCGTTCCATACCCAGGATTTGTTGGTTTTCCGGCCGCTGGCGACGCCGATTCGGGTGCCGGGGGCGGATTTTGTGTCCGCGCAGGGTCCTGTCCGGATGCCGGCGATGTTCCGCGATCACTGGACTTTGCTCTATATTGGCTACACGTTTTGCCCGGATATCTGCCCGACCGAATTGACGACCCTGTCCGGTCTGCTGCCGGCGCTGAAGAAGGATCTGCCCGGCGCGAATTGGCAGGTGGTCTTCCTTTCCGTGGATCCCGACCGCGATCGTCCCAAGCGGTTGGCCGAGTACGCGCACTATTTCGATCCGGATTTCCATGCGATTACCGGGACGCGAGCCATGATCGACCGGGTGACGCGCGCCATCAAGGCCGGCTACCGGATCGAGCCGCACGCGCCGGGCAGCATGACCTACGAAGTCGATCACGATACGGCCTTCCGACTGATTTCCCCCGACGGGAAAATGGTGGCGATTCTGCCGCCCCCGCATGAAATTTCGCCCATGACGCAGGCGATCGTTCGTTTTTTCAAAGAGGTGGTTCAATGAAACAATGGGTTATCGGTTCAATGCTCCTTTTGACGAGCGTCGGCGCGCTGGCCGCGCCGGTGATCTCCGACGCCTGGATTCCGGAGCAGCCGCCGGGGGCGATGGCCAGTGCCGTCTTTCTGACGATGAAGAATACCGGGGATCGTCCGGATGCCCTGATCAAGGCGTCCGCGCCGGGTTTCAAGGCGGTTCAGATGCACAAATCCGTTCAGGTGGACGGGATGCATCGCATGATCGAGCAGAAGGAGATTGCGATTCCGGCGCACGGCGAAACGCGGCTCGCGCCGGGTGGTTACCACATCATGCTGATCGGGCCCAACAAGCCCCTCGTGGCCGGCGATCACGTTCCGGTCACGTTGACCTTCTCCGATGGCACAACGGAAACCCTGCAGGTGCCGATCAAGAAGCGGCCGGCCATGTCGGGTGCGATGTCTCACTGAAGAAGCATTCGGGCGCTTGTCGTTTGAGCCGGTAAGCAGCCCGCACAAAATCTTCTCTTGCCGGTCGCGCATATCTGGCTGCGACTGCGTCACGTCCCTGCCCGAGCTTTCGGTGCGCCAAGTATTTGATCCTTGCGATGAACCTGTGCGCGGGAAACGGGTCCATTGGATTGTTCGTGTACGCCTGGCGATTTGGGCGATCCGCCAATTCGGGGGATAATGAACAATTATTTGGGGATCAGGGGTGCCTATGGCCCGGTCAAACAGCAGCCAACGTTGGCTGGCTGAGCATTTTCGTGATGAGTTCGTCTTGCGCGCGCAGCGCGAAGGATATCGTTCCCGTGCCGTCTACAAGTTGATGGAGCTGAACGAGCGTGATCAGTTCCTGAAATCGGGGCAGCGGGTCGTCGATCTGGGGGCAGCGCCGGGTGGCTGGACCCAGTACGCCAGTCAGGTGGTGGGCGAGCGTGGTCATATTTTCGCCCTCGACCTCTTGCCAATGGACCACTTCGCCCATACAACCGTTATTCAGGGCGATTTCAGTGACGATGTGGTGCTGGATCGTCTGACGGAACTGTTGGGCGGGGACGAGGTGGATCTGGTCCTTTCCGATATGGCGCCCAACATGAGTGGTGTGGAGTCGGTGGACATCCCCCGAGCGATGTATCTGGCTGAACTGGCCCTGGATTTTTGCAGTCGGATGCTGAAGCCGGGCGGGGCGTTCGTCACCAAGGTTTTCCAAGGCGAGGGGTTTGATGCCCTGGTTCGTGAGGCGCGGACGCTGTTCGATAGCGTGGTGGTCCGCAAGCCAAAGGCATCCCGGCCGCGTTCGCGCGAGGTATACCTGGTGGCGCGCGGCAAGCGCATAGTATAAGGTTGGTTTTAAGAATTTTCTGATGGGGGTATTACATCCCCATCGATTGTGAGCAGAGGTGGCGTGTTGAACGATTTAACCAAGAATGTCCTGGTCTGGGTGGTGATCGCTGTGGTGCTGATGACGGTGTTCAACAGCTTCAACAGCCGTTCGACGTCCGCCCAGCCGATGAGCTATTCGCAGTTCCTGAGCGATGTGAAGGGCGGTAGCATCGATTCTGTGGTGATCGAAGGTCGGACCATCCATGGAAAAACCAGTTCGGGTGCGCGTTTCGAGACCTACAGTCCGGAAACCGACAACCGCGCGATGATCGGCGATCTGTTGAACAACAACGTCAAGATCAATGCCGTGCCGCCGGAACGTCCCTCTCTGCTGATGACCATCTTCATCCAGTGGTTCCCGTTCCTGTTGCTGATCGGTATCTGGGTGTTCTTCATGCGCCAGATGCAGGGTGGCGGCGGTCGCGGTGCGATGAGCTTCGGCAAGTCCAAGGCCCGTCTGCTGGGTGAGGATCAGGTCAAGGTGACGTTCAGCGACGTGGCCGGTGCCGACGAGGCGAAAGCCGATGTGGTCGAGCTGGTCGAGTTCCTGCGCGATCCGGGCAAATTCCAGCGCCTGGGCGGCCGTGTGCCGCGCGGCGTGCTGATGGTTGGCCCGCCGGGTACTGGCAAGACCCTGCTCGCCAAGGCTGTGGCTGGCGAGGCCAAGGTACCGTTCTTCACGATTTCCGGCTCGGATTTCGTCGAAATGTTCGTGGGCGTGGGTGCTTCCCGGGTGCGCGATATGTTCGAACAGGCGAAGAAGCAGGCGCCCTGCATCATCTTCATCGACGAGATCGACGCAGTCGGTCGTCACCGTGGTTCCGGCATGGGTGGCGGTCATGACGAACGCGAGCAGACGCTGAACCAGTTGCTGGTCGAGATGGACGGCTTCGAAGGTAACGAGGGCGTCATCATCATCGCGGCCACCAACCGTCCCGACGTGCTGGACAAGGCGCTGCTGCGGCCGGGCCGTTTCGATCGCCAGGTGATCGTGGGTCTGCCGGACGTACGCGGTCGCGAGCAGATTCTCAAGGTGCATCTGCGCAAGGTGCCCGCGGCGCCGGACATCAATCCGAACCTGCTGGCGCGCGGTACGCCGGGCTTCTCCGGCGCGGATCTGGCGAACCTCGTCAACGAGGCGGCGCTCTTTGCGGCCCGGGCCAACAAGTCTGAAGTCGTGATGGCGGATCTGGAGCGCGCCAAGGACAAGATCATCATGGGCGCCGAACGCAAGTCCATGGTGATGAGCGAGGCGGAGAAGAAACTGACGGCCTACCACGAGGCCGGGCACGCCATCGTTGGTCGCCTGGTGCCCGAGCATGATCCCGTGTACAAGGTATCGATCATTCCGCGTGGTCGCGCATTGGGCGTCACCATGTTCCTGCCGGATCAGGATCGGTACAGCTATTCCAAGCGCAAGCTGGAATCCAATATTTCCAGCCTGTTCGGCGGACGGATTGCCGAGGAACTGATCTTTGGGGCCGAAGCCGTGACCACGGGTGCGTCCAACGATATCGAGCGCGCCACGGAAATCGCCCGGAACATGGTGACCAAGTGGGGCATGTCCGACAAACTCGGTACGCTGGCCTATTCGGAAGAAGATGGAGAAATGATGTTCGGTCGGTCGGTGCCGGGCAGCAACGTGTCGGATACCACGGCAAGCGTCATCGACGCGGAGATGCGCGATATCATCGATCGCAACTACCAGCGCTGCCACCAGATGCTCACCGACAATATCGACATCCTGCATGCCATGGCCGAAGCGTTGATGAAGTACGAAACCATCGATCTCGGCCAGATCGATGATCTGATGGCGCGTCGCCCGGTGCGTGAACCTGCGGACTGGGGGCAGGGTTCCGATTCGGCATCCTCCAGCAATCCGCCCACAGGCGGGGTGGGGGTGGACGAGTCGGCGTCCGATACGACGACCGACGAGTCGGATGCGTCGAAGACCGGTAGCGGTGGCATCAATGCCGCAGGTGGACCGGTCGGCGGCGGGGCGGCCAACTCGCATTAAGCGCTTGCGATGTCTGACTTGATGCGGCAACTATCGGCCGCACCGCGCCCGTTGATCATGGGTATTCTGAACGTCACCCCGGATTCCTTTTCGGACGGGGGGCGTTTTTTTTTGGCAGATCGGCTGGATGTCGACCGGGTGGTCGATGCGGCCCGGCGGATGGTTGCCGATGGCGCAGACATCCTCGATATCGGCGGTGAGTCGACGCGTCCGGGTGCAGTCCCCCTCGGTGCGGATGAGGAGCTGGATCGCGTCGTGCCGGTGATCGAGGCGATCGTGCGTCATGTCGATGTGCCTCTCTCCGTGGATACCAGTGATCCGTGGGTCATGACCGAAGCGGTGCGGGCAGGTGCGTCGCTCATCAACGACGTTCGGGCGCTGGCTCGGCCGGGCGCCCTGGCCGCTGCCGCCGCTGCCGTCCGCGATCATGATGCGGCCGTCTGCCTCATGCACATGCGTGGTGAGCCGGGTACCATGGCCGACCATGCCCATTACGAGGATCTGGTGCGGGAAGTGATCGATGAGCTCCGGGCTCGAATCGATCTGGCAATCGATGCCGGAATTCCCAGGGATAAAATCCTCATCGATCCCGGTTTTGGTTTTGCGAAGAATACCGAGCAAAACCTGCGGCTTCTCGACCGTTTGTCCGAAGTGAATCGGTTGGGCTTTCCGGTGTTGGTTGGCCTTTCCCGTAAGCGGATGATCGGCGAGATCACGGGGCGATCGGTGTCGGATCGCATGGCGGGCAGTGTCGCCCTGGCGGTATTGGCGATCGATCGGGGGGCTCGGGTCGTTCGAGTCCATGACGTTGCCGCGACGCGGGATGCCTGCCGCTTATTTTCCGCCATGATGGAAACTCGGCAAGGTTGACCCGGACGGACGAATGGCTCCCGGTGATCCGTGTGGGTATTTTCCGGGGAAAATGAGCTACCATCTATTTACTTATTGCCGCATAAGTCGCATTGGTTTGTTCAGAATTAGTGTTTTCTGATATTTTACGCGGCGGGGTATTTGGATTGACGCGTTTGCTTGTGGGCGCTCCTTGCGGTGATGCCGTCGCAAACGTGGTTAAATTTCAATGATTATAATGAGAGAGTAAACATGAAGATGATGCGTCGTACGCTGCTGGCCGTTGCGCTGGGTGGTTTGATGGTTCAGCCGTTGGTATCAATGGCTGCTGGTGATGCTGCTGCAGGCAAGACAAAGTTCGCGACTTGCGCAGCCTGTCATGGTGCGGATGGCAAGGGCAATGGCGGGGCGTTTCCGGCGCTCACGCATCTGAGTGCCGCCGATGCGGAAGCGATTCTGACCGCCTTCCACAAGGGCGACAAGGCCTACCTGCAGAAGCATAACCTGGGCGGTGCGCGCTACAGCACCATGGCGCCGCAGGCTGCAGGTCTGTCTCCGACAGATATCGCCGATCTCGCCGCGTACATCGCCACGTTGGGTGGTGGTTCAAGTGCGGCCGCGGCCCCGGCTGCAGCCCCTGCGCCCAAGGCTGCGCCTGCCATGGTCATGGCGGATGCGAACATCGGCTTCGGTCATGCCTTGTTCTCTTCCTGCGCCGTGTGTCACGGTGCAAACGGTGAAGGCGGCAAGCTGCTGAATGCACCCAAGCTGGCTGGCATGCCGGCCTCAGCGGTCAGCTCCATGCTGGAGATGTACAAGAAGGGTCAGCAATTGGGCCCTTACTCCTATGTCATGAACGCGCAGGCGAAGTACCTGACTCCGGACGAAATTCGTGATGTTGCGGCTTATGTGTCCCAGATGAACAATCCGGACGCGAACAACAGCATGCGTCAGACCGAGTGATTCCGATGGCCCGTCGTCGATCGGCGGGCAGGCATCCAGAGAAGCCGCCGAAAGGCGGTTTTTTTGTGGGCGCATTCACGCTGTATTGGGCTTTATGTGTCGACAGAAATTTGCTGGCGGTGTTCAATAGGCCCCGATTTGAACGGGTGGCCTGCATTGGATGCCCGTGACCAGCACAGATGAGGGGTGGAATGAAGACTTTTGGTACGGATGGGGTTCGCGGTGCCGTGGGCCAGTGGCCGATGACGCCCGAGTTTGTCCTGAAACTGGGATGGGCGGCAGGTATGGTGTTGGGTCAGGACGGACGCCGCCGCGTGCTGATCGGTAAGGATACCCGCATCTCGGGGTACATGTTCGAGTCGGCGCTGGAGGCCGGTTTCTCCGCTGCGGGCGTCGACGTTCGTCTCCTGGGGCCCATGCCGACACCGGCAATCGCCTATCTCACCAGAACCTTGCGCGGATCGGCCGGTGTGGTAATCAGCGCGTCGCATAATCCGTTTCAGGATAACGGGGTCAAGTTCTTTTCCGCGACCGGTGAAAAACTACCCGATTCGATCGAAGCGGAAATCGAGCGACTGCTCGGAGAGCCGATGACGGTGGCGGAACCTGCGGCGTTGGGCAAGGCGCAGCGGATTGATGACGCAGGCGGTCGATACATCGAGTTTTGCAAGAGTACGGTCGATATCGGCCTCTCGCTGGCAAATCTCAAGATTGTGGTCGATTGTGCCCACGGTGCGGCCTATCAGGTTGCGCCGCGTGTCTTCATGGAGCTGGGTGCGCAGGTGATCCGCATGGGAACGGAGCCTGACGGACTGAATATCAACGACGGGGTCGGTTCGACGGACCCGGGGGCTTTGCAGCGTGCGGTGGCTGTGCATCGGGCCGATCTCGGTATTGCGCTCGATGGGGATGGCGATCGGGTCATCATGATCGATGCCGATGGGCGGGTGCTCGACGGGGATATCCTGCTGTACATCATCGCTGCGGATCGCAAGAACCGATTGGGGTATCGCGGTGGCGTGGTGGGGACTCAGATGAGCAATCTCGGCCTTGAGTTGGCGATCGAGCGGCTTTCCCTGCCTTTCATTCGTGCGCGCGTCGGGGATCGATATGTGCACGAGGTGCTCAAGCAGCAGGGCTGGTTGTTGGGCGGGGAGTCGTCCGGGCATATTCTTTGTCTGGATCGTCACACGACCGGGGATGGCATTATCGCCGCGCTGCAGGTGCTGGCGGCAATGCGGCACGAACAGAAGAGTCTTCGTGAGTTGGCGTCTGCGGTGCGGATCTATCCGCAAACGCTGGTCAATGTGCGTACGGAGCAGAAAGTCGATTTGGAAGACCCGCGGATGCGTGCGGCGGTGCGTCAGGTGGAGCAGGCCATGGGCGCTTCCGGGCGGGTGCTGTTGCGTGCGTCGGGTACCGAGCCGCTGATTCGCGTGATGGTGGAAGGGGAGCATGCCGACGAAGTGGCGCGGCATGCCGAGGACCTGGCGGCGGTTGTGCGCGAGATTGCTGCGCCCTGACCGGCAGGTGCTGAACGATGTCGGCCCGTGGCAAGGATTGATTTAAATGGCCCGGACAAGTAACCTTGTCGGCCTTTTGGCAGGAACGATCCTATTTGGGTGACGGGTCTTGACCACGAGCGTTGAAAGAACATAGGTCAACGGGAATAGAGACGGCATGCGGACACCGATCGTAATTGGGAACTGGAAACTGAATGGCACCCGGGCAATGGCTGATCGCCTGGTTGCCGATATCGAGGCGGTGCGCCCGGAATTGAAGGATATCGATATCGGGGTTTGCCCGCCGTTCGTATACATTCCCCAGGTGGTCGCGCAAGTGGCTGGCGCGGGTCTGGGCGTGGGCGCGCAGTCCTGTGCCGAGTACGATACCGGTGCCTATACCGGCGAGGTCTCAGCCGAAATGATTCGCGATGTCGGCTGTCAGTACGTGCTGGTGGGGCATTCCGAACGGCGTACCCTGTTCGGTGAAACCAACGAGGTGGTCGGTCGCAAGACCCAGAAGGCCCTGGCGGCCGGATTGACCCCGGTGGTGTGCGTCGGCGAGACGCTGGAAGAGCGTCAGGCGGGCAAGATGAATGCGGTCGTGGGTGCCCAGATCGAGGCGGTCGTGGCGGCCGTCGGTATTCAGGCATTTGAGCGGGTCATCGTGGCCTACGAGCCTGTTTGGGCAATCGGTACCGGGCAGACGGCATCGCCGGAGCAGGCCCAGGCGATGCATGCCTCCATTCGGGCGCAGCTTGCGGCCTACAGTCCTGCAATCGCAGAGTCTGTGCGTATCCAGTACGGCGGATCCATCAAGCCGGGCAACGCGGCCATCCTCTTCGCTCAGCCGGACATTGACGGTGGGTTGATTGGTGGCGCCTCGCTGACCGCGGAAGATTTTTTGGTTATTTGTCGAGCCGCTGCCGGCTCGTTGAGAGCATCGTAATGCAAACATTGATTTTGATCGTGCATGTACTGTTGGGGCTGTCCCTGATCGGACTCGTGCTGATTCAGCATGGAAAGGGCGCGGATGCCGGAGCAGCGTTCGGTTCCGGGTCATCCGGCACCGTATTCGGTGCACGCGGCGCGGCGACTTTTCTGCAGAAAATGACCGGGTGGATTGTCGTGGGCTTTTTCGCGACCAGCTTGTTGCTGGCGTATGTCATTAACGCTTCACACAACACCATAAGCGTGGTAAATTCTGTGCCCGTTTCAAAGACGGAACCAGCAACGGGTGGGGCGCCTGTATCGGTCAACCCTGCTCCAGTATCCAAAGGCAAACCGGCTGACGTGCCATCCACGATCAGCGGGGGCGCGCCGGCCAGTAGTCAGTCAGGTGATCAACCAAAACCTGCGGATGTGCCCGGTAAGTAACTTTGGGCGAGGCCAGGCAGGCATCGTGACGATGCGGTTCCTGCCGGCGCAAATTTAGCGGATGTGGTGGAATTGGTAGACACGCTATCTTGAGGGGGTAGTGGCGAAAGCTGTGTGGGTTCGAGTCCCACCATCCGCACCAAATATATAAATGTACGTACAATCGAATTGGGCCAGTCCGCAGGCTAAACTGTGTGCTGGGTTTCAGTTTGTGTGCGAAAAAGCAAAACGTTTGGCTCTGTAACGGGTGAGGTTGCCCCATGCTTGAAGGTTATCTTCCGATACTGATTTTTTTCGGTGTGGCCGTGCTGTTTTCGTTGGGGTTGCTGTTTGGGGGTAAGATCCTTGCGCCCATGCGGCCGGATCCTGCCAAGAACGCGGCGTACGAATGCGGTTTCGTGGCATTTGAAGATGCCCGGATGAAGTTCGATGTCCGTTATTATCTGGTAGCCATTCTATTTATTATCTTTGATCTTGAAATTGCGTTTCTATTCCCCTGGGCGGTGGCACTGGATCACATCGGCCATTTCGGTCTGATTGCCATGGCGATCTTTCTGGGTGTGCTGGTCGTCGGCTTCATTTACGAGTGGAAGAAGGGGGCCTTGGAATGGGAATAGAAGGTGTATTTGAAAAAGGTTTTGTGACCACGACGGCAGACAAGCTGATCAACTGGGCACGAACCGGATCACTCTGGCCCATGACGTTCGGTCTGGCGTGTTGCGCGGTCGAGATGATGCATGCCGGTGCCGCACGTTACGACCTGGACCGCTTCGGTGTCGTCTTTCGTCCGAGTCCGCGCCAGTCGGACGTCATGATCGTGGCGGGTACGCTGGTCAACAAGATGGCTCCTGCCTTGCGCAAGGTGTACGATCAGATGGCTGAGCCGCGCTGGGTGATTTCCATGGGGTCCTGCGCCAATGGCGGCGGCTACTATCACTATTCCTACGCCGTGGTCCGTGGCTGCGACCGGATCGTACCGGTCGATATCTATGTACCCGGCTGTCCGCCGACCGCCGAAGCCTTGCTCTACGGGATCATCCAGTTACAAAACAAGATCCGCCGTACCAATACGATCGCGCGCAGTTAATCGGACTGCGGTAAACCTGGGGTGAAATGACCGTAATGACTGTGCAGCAAAGGCTCAATCCGGCATTGCAACCGGCGCTGGAATCCACGCTCGGTGCCATGATCAATCATCTGACCGTGGCGTTGGACGAAATCACGATCGACGTTTCCGCGCAGAACTGGCTGGCCGTGGCCACGACGCTGGCTCAGTCGCCATCCACTGCGTTTGATCAGTGCATCGATCTGTGCGGTATCGATTATCTCGAGTATGGCCAGAAGGAGTGGGCGGGCGAGGAAAGCGTGTCCTACACGGGCTACAGTCGCGGCGTGGAGCCGGCGAGCAACGCGCGATTGAAGTTCGGAGACGATGCGCAGCCCAGCAATTCCGGACGCCCACGCTTTGCCGTCGTGGCCCATCTGCTTTCCTATACCCACAACTGGCGCGTGCGGGTGCGTATTGCCTGTGCCGATGATGCGGCGCCGGTGGTGCCTTCCGTCGTCCGCGTCTGGCCGACCGTGAACTGGTTCGAGCGCGAGGCGTTCGATCTCTTCGGTATCCTGTTCGATGATCACCCGGATCTGCGTCGTCTGCTGACTGACTATGGCTTCGTCGGGCACCCCTTCCGCAAGGATTTTCCGCTGATCGGCCATGTCGAGGTGCGTTTCGATCCGGAAAAGAATCGCGTGGTGTACGAGCCGGTTTCCATCGAGCCGCGTGTGTTGGTGCCCAAGGTGCATCGGCACGACAGCCGCTACATTGGTCGTAAGGGTAAATAAGTCATGCCGGAAATTGCGAATTACACCCTGAACTTCGGTCCGCAGCACCCCTCGGCACACGGTGTATTACGCCTGGTGCTGGAGATGGACGGCGAGACGATCGTTCGTGCCGATCCGCATATCGGGCTGTTGCATCGCGGTACGGAGAAGCTGGCCGAGAGCAAGCCCTACAACCAGTCGATCGGATACATGGATCGCCTCGATTACGTGTCGATGATGTGCAACGAGCACGCCTATGTGCGTGCGATCGAGCAGTTGGTCGGTCTGGAAATTCCAGAGCGTGCCCAGTACATCCGCGTGATGTTCGACGAGATCACCCGCATTCTGAATCATCTGCTCTGGCTGGGCGCGCACGCGCTCGACATCGGTGCGATGACGGTCTTCCTCTATGCCTTCCGCGAGCGCGAAGACCTGATGGACTGCTATGAAGCGGTCTCCGGTGCGCGTCTGCACGCAACGTATTATCGCCCCGGCGGCGTCGCCCGCGATCTGCCCGATTCGATGCCGCAGTACGAACCCTCCCAGTGGCACAGCGAACGCGACGTGAAACGCATGAACGAAGCCCGTCAGGGTTCGTTGCTGGACTTCCTCGACGATTTCGTCACGCGCTTTCCCGCCTATGTGGACGAATATGAAACGCTGCTGACCGACAACCGGATCTGGAAACAGCGGACCGTCGATATCGGCATCGTGAGCCCCGAGCGGGCCATCGCCTTAGGATTTACTGGCCCGATGCTGCGGGGTTCCGGTGTGGAATGGGATCTGCGCAAGAAGCAGCCCTATGCCGTCTACGATCAACTCGATTTCGATATTCCGGTCGGCGTGACGGGTGACTGCTACGACCGTTACCTCGTCCGCGTCGAGGAGATGCGCCAGTCCAACCGCATCATCAAGCAATGCATCGACTGGTTGCGCCAGAATCCCGGCCCCGTGATGGTCGACGATCGCAAGATCGCACCGCCGCGTCGTGAAGAAGTGAAGGCCGACATGGAATCGCTGATTCACCACTTCAAGCTGTTCACAGAGGGTTATTGCCTGCCCGAGGGCGAGACCTATGCCGCCGTCGAGCATCCGAAGGGCGAGTTCGGGATCTATCTCGTGTCCGACGGGGCCAACAAGCCCTATCGACTGAAGATTCGCGCCCCCGGCTTCGCGCATCTCTCTGCGCTTGACGAGATGTCGCGGGGGCACATGCTCGCGGACGTGGTGGCCATCATTGGCACCCAGGACATTGTATTTGGTGAGGTGGATCGTTGATGAAATCGAGCAAGATCGAACTGCTGACGGAGCACACGCGCCATGAGATCGATCATTGGCTGCGTAAGTACCCGGCGGAGCAGAAGCAGTCGGCCTTGCTGGCGGCCCTGCGGGAAACCCAGCATCAGAACAACGGCTACCTGACGACCGAACTCATGGATGCCGTGGCCGAGTATCTCGGTCTGCCGCCCATCTCCGTGTACGAGGTGGCCACGTTCTATTCCATGCTGGAAACCAAGCCCTGCGGTCGCCACCACGTGTCGATCTGCACGAACATTTCCTGCGCGCTGATGGGGGCGGATGACATTGTGGCCCATTGCGAGCGCAAGCTCGGGATCAAGATGGGCGAGTCCACCCCGGACGGCCGGATCTTCCTCAAGGTGGAGGAGGAGTGTCTCGCCGCCTGTGATGGCGGACCGATGATGCAGGTCGATCATGTCTATTACGAGCGGCTGACCCCGGAAGCGGTCGACGCCATTCTCGATAAGCTGGAGTGACGTGATGTCGGAACAAGTCTGTTTTGCCACGATGCAGTTCGATGAACCCTGGACTTTGGAAAGCTATCTGAAGATCGGCGGGTATTCGGCTTGGCGCAAGATTCTTGAAGAGCGAACCGATCCGTCGCTGATCATCGAGGAATTGAAGGCCTCGAACCTGCGGGGCCGGGGCGGTGCGGGCTTCCCGACCGGTCTCAAGTGGTCATTCATGCCGCGCAATGCGCCGGGCCAGAAGTACATCGTCTGCAATTCGGACGAATCCGAGCCCGGTACCGCCAAGGACCGCCAGATCCTGCTGAATAACCCTCATGCCCTCGTCGAAGGCATGGCGATCGCCGGGTACACCATCGGCGCGACTGTCGGTTACAACTACATGCGCGGCGAGTTCACCGACCTGGTGTTCCGTCGTTTCGAGGGTGCCCTGAAGGAGGCCTATGCGCTGGGCCTCCTTGGCACGGACATCCTCGGCTCGGGCATCGACTTCGATCTGTATGGTTCCCTCGGTGCGGGCGCATACATCTGCGGTGAGGAAACTGCCCTGCTGGAATCCCTCGAAGGCAAGAAGGGGCAGCCGCGGTTCAAACCGCCGTTCCCGGCCAACTTCGGTCTGTATGGCCGGCCGACGACCGTCAACAATACCGAAACGCTGTCATCCGTGCCGGCGATCATGCGCAATGGCGGCAAGTGGTTCGCCGACTTGGGCGTGCCGAACAGCGGTGGCGTGAAGCTGTTTTCCGTTTCCGGGCACGTGGCCAAGCCGGGCGTATTCGAGATCCCGATGGGTACGCCGTTCAGCGAACTGCTGGCGATGGCCGGCGGGGTACGGGAAGGTCGGCGTCTCAAGGCCGTCATTCCCGGCGGCACGTCAACGCCGGTGGTGCCGGGTGACGTCATGATGAAGACCAATATGGACTACGACTCGATCGCCAAGTCCGGCACCTTCCTGGGTTCCGGCGGGCTGATCGTGATCGACGATTCGGCCTGCATGGTTCAGGCCCTGCGTCGGATCGCGCGGTTCTACTATTCCGAATCCTGCGGTCAGTGTACGCCCTGCCGTGAGGGCACGGGCTGGCTGTACCGCATGCTGACGCGCATTGTCGAAGGCAAAGGAACCCCTGCCGACTTGAACCGGCTGGACGACGTGGCGAGCAAGATCGAGGGGCGGACCATCTGCGCCCTCGGCGATGCGGCCGCGACGCCGGTGCGCAGTTTCATCAAGCACTTCCGCCATGAGTTCGAGTACTACATCGAACATGGCCACAGCATGAGTGTTGATGGTTTGGCGACCGTTTAACTGATACAGGGTTAAGTCTTTGAGTATCCATGACGACATGATCACCATCGAGGTTGACGGCCACAGTCTGCGCGGACGACAGGGCGACATGCTGATCGAAGTGACCGATCAGGCTGGCATCACCATTCCGCGATTCTGCTATCACCGCAAGCTTTCCATCGCCGCCAACTGCCGGATGTGTCTGGTCGAGGTCGAGCGTGCACCAAAGCCGCTGCCGGCCTGTTCCACGCCGATTTCCGAAGGCATGCGCGTGCAGACCCGCAGCCCGAAGGCGCTTGCTGCGCAACGCGCCACGATGGAATTTCTGCTGATCAACCACCCGCTGGACTGTCCGATCTGCGATCAGGGCGGCGAGTGCGAGCTGCAGGATCTGGCCATGGGCTATGGCGAAGGGGTCGGCCAGTACTCCGAAACCAAGCGCGTGGTGAAGGACAAGGACATCGGTTCTCTGATCGCGACGGACATGACCCGTTGCATCCATTGCACCCGCTGCGTCCGGTTTGGCGAGGAGATCGCCGGCCTGAAGGAGCTCGGTGTGGTGGGTCGTTCCGACCATATGGAGATCGGTACCTATATCGCCAAGAGCGTGAGTTCCGAGCTGTCCGGCAACATGATCGACCTGTGTCCGGTGGGCGCCCTGACGGCCAAGCCCTCACGGTATACCGCGCGCCCCTGGGAACTGATCCAGCAGCCGCACATCTCCACCCACGATGCCTTCGGCAGCAACCTCTATCTGCATACCCGCGATGGACGGATCATGCGGACCGTGCCGCGGGACAACGATCTGATCAATGAAACCTGGTTGTCCGACCGGGATCGCTTCGCCTACGAAGGCCTGTTTACGCAGGATCGCCTGACCGAGCCGATGATCAAGCGGGACGGTGCCTGGGCGACTGTCGACTGGGATACGGCGCTGGCGTATGCCGCCGAAAGCCTGCAGGCCATCGTCCAGCAGCAGGGTGCAGCCGCCCTCGGCGGTCTCGTATCGCCGAATGCCAGCCTCGAGGAGCATTACCTGTTCCAGAAACTGATTCGAGGCTTGGGTTCGAACAACATCGATCACCGTCTGCGCCAGATCGACTTCTCGGCGGATGGCGGTGATCCCGTGATGCCCTGGTTGGGCATGGACATCGCCCAGATCAATCAGCTGAAGACCATCGTGGTCATCGGCTCGAGCATCCGGGAGGAAATTCCGCTCTTCGGTCATCGGGTTCGTCAGGCGGCCCTGAAGCGGGGCGTCAAGGTGCATCTGGTCCATCCCTTCACGCAGGATCTGAACTTTGCTGCGACGCAATGGGCCAGTTCGGCCCGAGGCGGGATGCTCGACACCCTGATCGCGCTTTGCCGCGGTGCTGGCATCAATCTTCCGGAAAATCTGGTCGAGTCGGCTCCGGTGTCGGAAAAACTCGTGTCGGCACTTCTTGCCGATCTGAATGCGGGCAAGCAAGGCGCGATTTTCCTCGGCCATCTTGCCGGCAACGACGCCAACTTCGGCGCAATCCGCTATCTCGCCACCCAGTTGGCCAAATCTACCGGTGCTGCCCTGGGCATTCTTCCTCAGGGCGGGAATGCGCCGGGTGCCTGGCTGGCCGGTGCGGTGCCGCACCGCGTCGCCGGAGGTGCACAGGCCGTAGGCGTCGGGGCGAATGCCGCGCAGATGCTGGCCGCCCCCAAGCCGGCCATGCTGCTGCTCGGTGTCGAACCCGAATGCGACAGCAGCGCCGGCGCGGCTGCCATCGAAGCGCTGGCCGCCTCGGAGTTCGTCCTCGCCTGCGCCAGTCAGGTGACTGATGCCATGCGCCGTTATGCCGATGTCCTGCTGCCAGTCGGTACGGCGGTCGAAACGGCCGGTACCTGGGTCAATGGCGAAGGCCGCTGGCAATCCCAGCGCGGGGTCGTGCGCAGCCTCGGTCAGTCGCGCCCCGCCTGGAAGGTGTTGCGTGTCCTGGGCAATTTGCTGGATCTGAACGGTTTCGATTACATGGATACGAACGAGATTCGTGCCGAAGTACAGACGGCCTGCGCCCAGGTCAATCTGAGCAACCACAGTGATGTGCTGGGTGCGGTGACACCCTCGACCGATAATGCGGACGCGCAAGGCTGGGTCCGTATCGCGCCGGTCGGCATGTATGCCGTTGATGGTATCGTTCGCCGGTCTCCGTCCCTGCAGGCGACGGTCCAGGCCGATCGTCAGCGCCACTGCCTGGTGAACCCGGCTGACGCCACGCGGGAAGGTTGGGCAAACGGGGATGTGATAACGGTTCAGCAGTCTGGTGGTAGCGTGTGCCTGCCGATACAGATCGACGAGGGTGTCGCGCCGGGTACGATCGTGGTTTATGCCGGTACGATCGAATCAACCTTGCCGATGGTGAGCGGTGCAGTGCAGATCGTTCAGGAGGCCGTAACATGCTGACGGAATTCCTGTCCCCGATCCTGGGCTGGCTGCCCACAGACTGGCAGTACTTCATCGTCAATACGCTGCTGGTGCTCGTCATCCTGTTGCCCCTGGTGATCGCGGTCGCCTATCTCACGTATTTCGAGCGTAAGGTCATCGGCTACATGCAGGTGCGGATCGGCCCGAACCGGGTCGGCTTCAAGGGCATGCTCCAGCCGTTCGCGGACGTGTTCAAGCTCCTGTTCAAGGAAATCATCACGCCGCAGGTCGCCAACCCGTTCATCTTCTATCTCGCGCCGGTTCTGATTCTGGTTGCCGCCTTCGTGGCCTGGGCAGTGATCCCGTTCGACAAGGGCTGGGTGCTGGCGAACATCAATGCTGGCCTGCTGTATGTGCTGGCGATCGGTGCGGCCGGCGTCTATGGCGTGATCCTGGCGGGTTGGGCGTCCAACTCCAAGTACGCGCTCCTCGGCGGCATGCGCTCGGCGGCCCACAAGGTTGCCTACGAACTGGCCATGGGCTTCGCGCTGGTCGGCGTGCTGATGGCGGCCAAGACGCTCAACCTGTCCGAAATCGTCGAGCATCAGTCGGGTGGTGTGCTGAACTGGTACTGGTTGCCGCTGCTGCCGATGTTCGTGGTGTATTTCGTGTCCGGTGTTGCCGAAACCAACCGCGCGCCGTTCGATATCACCGAGGGCGAATCCGAACTGGTGGCCGGTTTCCACGTGGAATATTCCGGCATCACCTTCGCCCTGTTCATGTTGGCCGAATACGCCAGCATGATCCTGATTTCCGCACTGACGGCCGTCATGTTCCTCGGCGGTTGGCTGTCGCCGTTCCAGGGAACGCCGCTGGAGTCCGTCCTGTCGTTCGTGCCGGGCATTCTCTGGTTCTTCGTGAAAATCGCGCTGTTGCTGTTTCTCTTCCTGTGGTTCCGCGCGACCTTCCCGCGCTACCGCTACGACCAGATCATGCGCCTGGGCTGGAAAGTCTTCATTCCGGTCACCATTTTGTGGATTTTCGTCGAGGGTGTGCTGGTGTACTTCAAAGTGGGGCCCTGGTTTTCCTGACGGAGGACCTGGAGGTAACGTGACATGACCGCAGTCAAACATTTTTTCAAGACCTGGTTCCTGTGGGAGCTTTTCCTCGGGTTATCGGTTACCGGTAAGTATTTCTTCGGCCACAAGTTCACTGTGCAGTATCCCGAAGAGAAGACGCCCCAGTCGCCGCGTTTCCGCGGGCTGCATGCGCTGCGTCGTTACGCCAATGGCGAAGAGCGCTGCATCGCCTGCAAGCTGTGCGAGGCCGTGTGTCCGGCTCTGGCGATCACCATCGAGTCGGAACAGCGGGAAGACGGCACTCGTCGAACCACCCGTTACGATATCGATCTGTTCAAGTGCATCTACTGCGGATTCTGCGAAGAGGCCTGCCCGGTTGACTCAATCGTGGAGACGCGAGTGTTCGAGTATCACTTCGAGCATCAGGGCGAACAGATCATGACCAAGGATCGCCTGTTGGAAATCGGCGACCGACTGGAACCGCAGATCGCCGCCGATCGGCTCGTCGACGCGCGCTACCGTTAAGGACCAGAGCATGACCCTTTATCAATTCCTGTTCTACGTTTTCGCTTCGTCGGCCGTGTTGTCGGCGATCCGTGTCGTGACCGTCAAGAACCCCGTGCACGCTGCGTTGTTTCTGGTGCTGACCTTCTTCTCCACGGCCCTCGTCTGGGTCCTCATGGAGGCGGAGTTCCTGGGGATCGTGCTGCTGCTCGTCTATGTCGGTGCGGTCATGGTGCTGTTCCTGTTCGTGGTGATGATGCTGGACATCAACATGGCGCCCCTGCGTGAAGGATTCGTCCGTAATCTGCCGGTTGGCGTGTTCGTCGCGCTTGTGATGGTGATCGAGCTGGGATTCATCGTCGGTCCGCAGAGTTTTGGCCTGTCCGTCTTCCCGGCACCGGCGGCCGCGCCTGCCGGAACGTCCAACACCCTGGCGCTGGGCAGCGAGCTGTACACGACCTTTGTGTATCCCTTCGAGCTTGCCGCGTTCATTCTGCTGGTGGCCATCGTCGCCGCGATCTCCCTCGCGCATCGCAAGCGTGAGGGTGTGCTCTACCAGAACATTGATGCGCAGGTGCGCGTGCGTCGCGACGATCGTGTTCGCATGGTGAAAATGGCCCCATCGACAGCCGCCCAGGCAAGTCAAGCCGAGTCTGCAGACAACCCGAGTAAATCCGCATGATCAGCCTGTCTCAATTCCTTATCTTCGGCGCCATTCTGTTCTCGATCAGCGTGGCCGGCATTTTCCTGAACCGCAAGAACGTTCTGGTGCTCCTGATGGCCATTGAACTGATGTTGCTGGCTGTGAACGTGAACTTCATCGCGTTCGCGCATTACCTGGGCGACATCAATGGACAGGTATTCGTGTTTTTCGTACTGACGGTGGCTGCCGCCGAAGCGGCGATCGGCCTCGCGATTCTGGTAACCCTGTTCCGTAATCGTCGAACGATCAATGTCGAAGACCTCACGGCGATGAAGGGGTAATCAATTCATGAAGCTAGTCTATCTGGGGGTAGTCCTCGCCCCCTTGTTCGGCGCCATCCTCGCGGGTCTATTTGGCCGGCAGCTCGGTCGCACCGGCGCCCACCGCATCACCATCCTCGGCGTTGCCGTCGCCTTCGCGTTGTCGCTGTACAGCTTCTATGCCCACGTCTGGGGCGGCCTGCCCACCTTCGACGAGGCCGTTTACACCTGGGCGGCGACCGATAGCTTCCATTTCGACGTCGGCTTCCTGATCGATCATCTCACCGTGCTCATGATGGTGGTGGTGACGGGCGTCAGCCTGATGGTGCACATCTATACCATCGGCTACATGCAGGACGATCCGGGCTATCAGCGATTCTTCAGCTACATCTCCCTGTTCACCTTCTCCATGCTGATGCTGGTGATGGCCAACAACTTCATGCAGCTGTTCTTCGGTTGGGAGGCCGTGGGTCTTGTGTCCTATCTGCTGATCGGCTTCTGGTTCAAGAAGGAAACGGCGATTTTCGCCAACCTCAAGGCGTTCATCGTCAACCGGGTCGGGGATTTCGGCTTCCTGCTCGGTATTGCCGCCATCCTGATGTATACCAATACCGTGGATTACGGGACGTTCTTCGACCGACTGCCGACCCTGACGGGCGTGACGGTTCAGTACTGGCCGGGGATGGAGTGGTCGCTGCCCACCGTGATCGCGCTGCTGCTGTTCATCGGTGCGATGGGCAAGTCGGCTCAGGTGCCGCTGCATGTGTGGCTGCCCGATTCCATGGAAGGCCCGACGCCGATTTCCGCCTTGATTCACGCGGCAACCATGGTGACGGCGGGTATCTTCATGGTCGCCCGGTTCTCGCCCCTGTTTGAAATGTCGGAAGCGGCGCTGTCCTTCATCATGGTGATCGGGGCCATTACCGCGTTGTTCATGGGGTTGCTTGGCATCGTGCAGAACGACATCAAGCGCGTGATTGCCTATTCGACGCTGTCCCAGCTCGGATACATGACCGTGGCGCTGGGGGCATCCGCCTATTCCGCGGCCATCTTCCACCTGATGACGCATGCATTCTTCAAAGCCCTGCTGTTCCTTGCGGCTGGCTCGGTCATCATCGCGATGCACCACGAACAGGATATTCGCAAGATGGGCGGGCTGTGGAAGTACATGCCGGTGACCTTCGCGACGTTCCTCATCGGTTCGCTCGCCCTGATCGGTTTCCCGGGTACGTCGGGCTTCTTCTCCAAGGACACCATCATCGAGGCGGTGCATGCTTCCACGCTGCCGGGCGCGAATTTCGCCTACTGGGCGGTTTTGATCGGGGTGTTCGTGACGGCGTTCTACACCTTCCGGATGTTCTTCCTGGTGTTCTTCGGCGAAGGACGGATGGATGCCCATACCCGCAGCCATCTTCAGGAATCGCCGAAGGTCGTAACCGTTCCGTTGGTTCTGCTGGCAGTGCCCGCCCTTCTGGTCGGCTTCTTTGCCATCGATCCCTTGCTGTATGCCGGTTTCTTCGGGTCGTCGATCAGCGTTCAGCCCGCTCATGACGTGCTGGCGGAGTTGCATGCCCACTACCATGGTGCGGTATCCATGATGCTGCATGGCTTGGCCACCCCCGTGTTCTGGCTGGCCATGGCCGGTGTCGGTTTGTCCGCCCTGATGTACCTGGGCATGCCGGACACGCTGCCGGCCCTGTTCGCCCGGATATTCGCCCTGCCGAAGCGGATTCTGGACGGTGCCTACGGGTTTGACGATTTCAACAACGCCGTGTTTGCCGGCGGATCCCGCCTGTTGGGCCGCGGTTTGTGGCGTGTCGGTGACGTCCGCGTGATCGATGGCTGGCTGGTTAACGGTACAGCCGCCCTCGTGGGATTCACGGCAGGACAGTGGCGCCGGATCCAGACCGGTTATCTGTATCACTATGCCTTTGTGATGATTTTGGGCCTGATCGGGTTACTGACCTGGATCGTGTTTCTTCGCTGACCTAACTCGAGATGGACACCGGTTTCATGTTTTCTTCCTGGTTATCTTCCTGGTTATCTTCCTGGCTATCCTCCTGGCCGATCCTGAGCCTGATCGTCTGGTTCCCGATCGCGGCGGGTCTGATCGTGATGCTCTTCGGGGCCAGAAATACCCAATTCGCGCGCTGGTTCGCCTTCGCAAGCACCTTGCTGGTTTTCCTGATCAGCGCACTGCTGATCCCCGGCTTCCATACCGATACGTATGCCATGCAGTTCGTGGAGCAGGCGCCCTGGATTCCGCAGTTCGGCATCAACTACCACCTCGGTGTTGACGGCATTTCCCTGCCCCTGATCGTGCTGACGACGTTCACGACGGTGCTCGTAATCGTAGCGGCCTGGGAAGTGATCCAGGAAAAAGCCCACCAATACCTGGCCGCCTTCCTGATCATGGAAGGGATGATGAACGGCACGTTCGCGGCACTTGACGCCATCGTCTTCTACTTCTTCTTCGAAGGCATGCTGATTCCGATGTTCATCATCATCGGTGTCTGGGGCGGTCCGAAGCGCGTCTATGCGACCATCAAGTTCTTCCTGTACACCTTCCTCGGCTCGGTGTTCATGCTGATCGCACTGATCTACATGTACTTCAAGGGCGGCAGCTTCGCCATTCTGGACCTGCAGCAACTGCCGTTAACCATGACCGAGCAGATCCTGATCTTCCTGGCTTTCCTGATCGCCTTTGCCGTGAAAATCCCGATGTGGCCGGTGCATACCTGGCTGCCCGACGCACACGTCGAGGCGCCAACCGGCGGTTCCGTGATCCTGGCGGCGATCATGCTGAAGATCGGCGGTTACGGCTTCCTGCGGTTCTCGCTGCCGATCACCCCGGATGCCGCACATTTTCTCGACTGGTTCATCATCGCGATCTCCCTCGTGGCCATCGTCTACATCGGTTTCGTGGCACTGGTCCAGAGCGACATGAAGAAACTGGTCGCCTACTCGTCGATCTCGCACATGGGCTTCGTCACCCTGGGTCTGTTCATCATCTTCATGATCGCCACGAACCCGGCCAATACCGCGGGAACGGGCGTCAACCTGGCGCTGGAAGGGGCCATGATCCAGATGATTTCTCACGGCCTGATCTCGGCGGCGATGTTCCTGTCGATCGGCGTGCTGTACGACCGGCTGCACTCACGCGAGATTTCTACCTACGGCGGTGTGGTCAATACCATGCCCTGGTTTGGCGCGCTGGTCGTCGTGTTTGCGATGGCAAACGTCGGCTTGCCGGGCACCTCAGGCTTCGTCGGTGAATTCATGGTGATTCTCGCCTCGTTCAAGGCCAACTTCTGGATCGCCTTCCTGGCGGCGCTGACCCTGATCATCGGTGCGTCCTATACCCTGTGGATGGTGAAGCGGGTGATCTTCGGTGACGTGCGCAGCGACGCCGTCGCGGGACTGAGCGATCTGAACATGCGCGAAGGCTGGATCCTGGGCATCCTGGCCTTCCTCATCATTGTGCTTGGGATTTGGCCGAATCCGGTTCTGGATATCATGCACGCCACCATTGAACATCTTGCGCACCAAGCGCTGACCTCCAAGCTGTGATGACTGACATGAATGTGACTGACCTCAATCTGATGCCGGTACTGCCAGAGATCGTCCTGGCGGGGATGGCGTGCCTGATCCTGCTGATCGACCCGTTCCTGCCCCGTCGGGGCAGTTCGGTCAGCTTCACGCTGTCGCTGCTGACGCTCGTCGCGCTCTTCTTCATCACCCTGATCAACATGTCGCCCGACGTGCGCTTCAGCTTCGGCGGCATGGCGGTCAACGATCCGATGTCGGATCTGATGAAGCTCGCCGCCTACGTGGCCGTGGCTGCCGTTCTCGTGATGTCCCGGGGTTACCTGCGCGACCGGGGCATGGACAAGGGCGAGTACTACATGCTCGCGCTGTTCGGTCTGCTCGGCATGATGATCATGATCTCGGCCAACCATCTGCTGCTGATCTATCTGGGTCTGGAGCTGATGTCCCTGTCCATGTATGCCATGACGGCCTTCAAGCGCGACGACGGTCGTGCCTCCGAGGCGGCGATGAAGTATTTCGTCCTGGGCGCGCTGGCTTCCGGCATCCTGCTCTACGGCATGTCGCTGCTGTACGGCATGACGGGCGGCCATCTCATGCTGACGGATATCGCCAATGCGCTGACGACCACCGAGCCGTCCCTGGCGCTCAAGGCAGCCGTCGTCCTGCTCGCAGTCGGTGCCATCTTCAAACTCGGGATCGCGCCGTTCCACATGTGGTTGCCGGATGTGTACGAAGGTGCCCCCACTGCCGTGACGCTCTATCTGGCGACTGCGCCGAAGATTGCGGCACTGGCGATGGTCATCCGCCTGTTCGTCGATGGCATGGGTTCGCTCATGGTGGACTGGCAGCCGATCCTGATCATCACGGTCATGCTTTCGCTGGCCATTGGTAACATCGTGGCGATCGCGCAGACCAGCTTCAAGCGCATGCTGACCTACTCGACCATCAGTCACGTCGGTTTCGTGCTGCTGGGGATTCTGGCCGGCACGGCCGAGGGCTATTCGGCCGCGGTGTTCTACACCCTGGCCTACGTGGTGATGTCCGTCGGCGGGTTCGGCATGATCCTGCTCCTGGCGCGCCAGGGCTATGAGGCCGAGGATCTCGATGATCTCAAGGGGCTGAACGATCGCAGCCCGGTGATGGCGTTCGTGTTCCTGCTCCTGATGTTCTCCATGGCAGGCATTCCGTTCACCCTGGGCTTCTGGGCGAAACTTACCGTGCTTCAGTCGGTCGTAGGGATAGGCCTGTGGTGGCTGGCGGTGTATGCCGTCGTCATGTCGGTGATCGGTGCCTTCTACTATCTGCGCGCCGTGAAATACGTCTATTTCGACGCGCCCGTCGATCACGCGCCGGTCAACCCGGACTGGAACGTTCAGGGCATGCTCGTCGTCAGCGGATTGATCGTGTTGCTGCTCGGCTTGTTCCCGCGGGTTCTGGCCGGCTGGACAGCGGTCGCCTTCGGCAACTGACCACGGCTGCGACAGATTCAATCCACGACGCCCCCGCGTCAATCGGAGTAAGAACGGATGGTAAGCAACACCCTCGTACAGGGTTATATTCTGGTGATGTTGGTCCTGGCCAACCTGCCGTTTCTCAATCAGCGCATGTTTCTCGTGATTCCCGTGGCGGGTGCCGGACAGCGCAAGTCGTTCTGGATCCAGCTCGTCGAATGGTTCGTGCTTTATGCCGTGGCCATCGGCATCGGCCTCTATCTGGAGGACAGCATCGGTGGCATCCAGCACAAGCCCTGGGAGTTCTGGGTGGTGACGCTGTTCATGTTCGCGACCCTGGCCACCCCGGGCTTCATCTGGCAGTACCAGTTGCGCCGTCAACTGTGGCCGCATCGATAGTCTTCCGGGCACCCCGAACGTGAAAAAGGCCCTTCGTGGGCCTTTTTTCATGGGGGATCAGAGGAGCACCGACGCCTTAGCTTGCGCCGGGCAAGGGATCGCACTCAGGGGGGCGCGTTGCGCAGTGCCCGGACGGTCTTGAGATACTGTCCGCGACGAAGCAGCAACAACCAGCGATTCCCGCCCACCTGTCGCCAAAGCACGGTGGCGCGAATGCCGGCCAGCAGCAGGGCACGGATGCGGCTGGAGACCCGAGCTTCCTCAAGGAAACGCTTCTCGCCATTGACGACGATGCGGGCCGATAGCGTACTGATGGTTTCCCGATAGAGATGGTTCAAATCGGTCATCAGCGCATCGTCGATGCCGTGTTCGGTCATGGATGGCGAGAGGGCAGATAGACGCTGGTGCACGCGGGAGGCCATGGTCTCGTCCGCCAGAAAGGCCTTCGTGACGGCGATGAGGCTGACGGCGTAGCGGATCAACTCCGTATCGGCGGGCTGACGATTCTGCGCGGAAAGCAGTTTATGGAAGGTCTCCAGCCCGTAATCGATCGCGGCGACGCCCCCAAAGGTGTCGGCGGTATCCTTCGGGTCGAATTGGAACAGGGAACGGATGCTGGCCTCGAAAGCGGCGTCGTTTTCCACGCGCCCATGGTAGGCAAGTTCGCGGACGAGACGGCAACTCTGGAGGATGCCGCCGAGGGCGATGGTCTGGTCTTCGATGGCGTTCATGTTCGGCTCGGTGGGACGATGGTGGTCCAGGATCGGGACAGGGTCATGTGTGGCTCGTACGTTCGGCAACAGGGTACTTTCCCTGTATTCGCCGCCAAAGGCAAGTAGACACGCGGACAGCTCAAGCGACGGCCGTGTCGATGACCGCGCCGCCCAGGCAGATATCCCCGTCGTAGAAGACGATGGACTGGCCGGGTGTGATGGCCCGTTGCGGTTGATCGAAACGCACCTCGATCCGATCCTCGTCGACCACCGCCACCGTACAGGCCTGATCCGGCTGCCGGTAGCGGATCTTGGCCGTCAACCTGGCTGGAAATTGCTCAAGAGGGTTGATCCAGTGCACCTGTTCCGCGCGTAGCGCCGAGGCGTACAGGGCCGGATGATCCTGTCCCTGGGCAACGATCAGCGTATTGTCGGTCAGATTTTTCCCGGCCACGTACCAGGGCTCGTCGCCCTGATTGCGTAGCCCGCCGATGCCCAGCCCCTGACGCTGGCCGATGGTGTGGTACATGAGGCCCTGGTGGGCGCCGATCACGACGCCGTCGACCGTGACGATGTCGCCGGGTTGCGCGGGGAGGTAGGTCTTCAGGAAGTCGGTGAAGCGTCGCTCGCCGATGAAGCAGATACCCGTCGAATCTTTCTTCTTGGCCGTCTTGAATCCCGCCTGTTCGGCCAGTTGCCGAACGACCGGCTTTTCGAGTTCGCCGACCGGAAACAGGGTGGCGGCCAATTGCTCGCGATTCAGGGCGTGCAGGAAGTAGCTCTGATCCTTGTTGGCGTCGCGACCCTTGAGCAATCGCACCGGATCATGACTGACCCGGGCATAGTGGCCCGTGGCGATGTAGTCGGCCCCCAGGGTCCGGGCGTGATCGAGGAAGGCCCGGAACTTGATCTCCCGGTTGCAGAGGATGTCGGGATTCGGCGTGCGCCCGGCCTGGTATTCGGAGAGGAAGTGGGCAAACACCCGATCCCAGTACGCTTGGGCGAAATTGACGAAATGGAATTCGATCCCGAGCTTGTCGGCCACGGAGAGCGCGTCGAGCATGTCGGCCTTGGCGGCGCAGTATTCCTCGTCGTCGTCGCCCTCCCAGTTCTTCATGAACAGGCCTTCGACCTGATAGCCGGCCTCGATCAGCCGCAGGGCGGCCACGGATGAATCGACGCCGCCGGACAGGCCGACGATCACGCGGCATTCCTGGGGCGGCTTCACGGGGGCGGGGGGCATGGCGTTCGTCATTCGGTCTACAGGATCATTCGGTGAAGGCGTTCAGGACGGACAGCGGGAAGCGCTGGCCGGCCAGGAAATCGTCGATGCAGCGTTCGACGAAGGGGCTGCGCAGGTCGGCGCGCCGCGCACGAATTTCGTCGTGCGTGAAAAACCGGGCTGCCAGGATGTCGGGGTCGAGGGCACCTGAATCTGGTTCGGGGTCGACGTGCCCGCAGATGGCGACACGCAGGATCCGCGCTCCTTCGCTCGGGTTGCTGTGATAGATGCCGAGCAGGGCTTCCGGGTGGAAGGCATGGCGGGTTTCCTCTCGGACTTCGCGGATGACCGCCTCGATCAGGGTTTCCCCCGGTTCGACATGGCCGGCGGGCTGGTTGAGCCGGACGCGGCCGTCGATACGTTCCTCGACCATCAGGAAGCGTTGCTCGTGCCAGATCATGCCGGCGACCGTAACGGCGGACAAAGGGCGGTGACTGGCAGCGGGCGTGGGTGTATTCATCCGGGAATTATACGCCGCCGCAGTGGGGCCATGCCATGCATGTGGGGATCAGGGCCAGAACGCTGGGGCGGGGCCGTCGGGATTATCTGCCGTGGCGTTTCCGGAATTCGGCCATGAAATCGACGAGACCCGCCACGGCCTGTTCCGTCAGCCCGTTGTAGAGAGAAGCGCGCACGCCGCCGATCGCCCGGTGCCCCGTGAGGCCGAAAATGCCTGCCTGCTGTGCTTCGGTGAAGAACAGTCGTTCCAGTTCGGGCGTGGCAAGGTTGAAGGCCACATTCATCAGGGAGCGATCCGCCGTGGCCGCGCGGCCTTGGTAGAACCCGTCGCTGGTATCGAGGAATTCGTACAGCGCCTGCGCCTTGCGCCGGTTGATTGCGTCCATCCGTTCGAGACCACCGATATCGTTCAGCAGCCAGCGGGTGACCAGCAGGACGACGTAGATCGCGAACACCGGCGGCGTGTTGTAGTTGGAATGTGCCTTGATGTGGCTGCGATAGTCCAGGAAGCCGGGCAGGTCGTCCCGGACGTCCTGCAGCAAGGCATCGCGCACGAGGACCACGGTGACGCCGGCCGGGCCGATGTTCTTCTGCGCATGGGCGTAGATCAGCGAGAACCGGTCCGCTTCGCAGGGCTTGGAAAGAAAATCCGAGGACATGTCGCAGACGCGCGGAACATCGTCCCGACCCAGGACGCGGTGGAACTGGATGCCTTCGACCGTTTCGTTGGATACGTAATGGATATAGGGGGCGTCGGGCGAGAAATCGAGTTCTGCGTCGCTGGGGAGACGGCGATAGCTGTCCGCCTCGCCACTCCAGAGCGTACGGATCGGGCCTTCTTTTCGGGCCTCGGTCAGCACCTTGCCGCTCCAGTAGCCCGTGAGGAGATACTCGGCGGGCACGGTCTTGCCGTGCAACAGGGTCATCGGCACCATCGAGAATTGCTGGGTGGCGCCGCCCTGGAGGAAGAGGACGTGATAGTCGTCACCGAGGCCGAGCAGGGTGCGGATATTGGTTTCCAGTTCCTGGACCACGGCCGCGAACCAGTCCGATCGATGGCTGATACCGAGAATCGACAGTCCGACCTCGGGAACCGAGACGATCGCTTCCTGCACCTGCTGCAGCACCGATGCGGGCAGCGCGCCGGGGCCGCCGGAGAAATTCCGTTCGTTGTTCGGGTTGAGGGCGGGGATGGGCTGGGCCATGTGCATCAACTCCCGGCAGTCGTCTGGTGGGCGATGGCGCGCCGGGCGATCATCTGTTCGAACGCCGCCTGCACCCGCTGGATATGGGCCGGCTTGTACGGGAAGCGGTCGAGCGGGTCCATGGCATGCACGACCATGACGTGATCGATCTCGAAGATCAGCAACTGGCCGTCCGGGGTTTCGCCGCCATCAAAGCAGACATAGTCCAGACCGCTGCACTCGTGGATTTCGGCAAGTGCCGTTCGGTGGCGGGCAACGAAGGCATCGAAGTCGGCCATGAAGGCTGCTTCCTCCGCACGTTTGGCGGGATTGTCGTACATGCCGGCATTCAGATAATGGATCATCCAGTGGTCGGAGATGGCCATATGGCAGATGAAGGGTTCGCCATCCACCAGCGCCACACGGAATTTGCGATACAGGCCATCGGACCATCGATAGTCGATGAATGGGGCGATGAACAGCCGCTGCGCGGGGACTCGGGCCAGATAATCGTGTAATTCGCCCGGTGTCGCGATGCGTTCCAGATCCCGTCCCGCGTGGGAGTCTTGCGGGCGAACGATGATGGGGTAAGCCCAGTCGGGATGGCGGCGGCCCAGTTCCTGCTCGGACTGCGCGATGGCAATGAGTTCCGCCCGATCCACTGCCAGGGTCGGTGGCATCAGCAGGCCCGGAATCCCTTGAAGCAGGGCACTGGCCACGCTGCGTTCGGTATGTGGAATGAATCGGGGGGCATTGATCACCGGGCGCGGCCAAAGGGCCAGTTTGTCCTGAAGGAGGTTCAGCAGCTCCTGGTGTTCCGGAGCATAACCCAGTGCGACCATGACCGCGTCATGTTCGGGGATGGGCTGCGCGAACGGCGCATTGGGTGCGGCGTAGTAGTAGATCAGTTCGATGTCGGTGGTTTCGAGGAGGCAATCCAGCGGCGTGTTGGCGGCGATGTCTCCGGCCACCATGATCATCAGCAGGCGAAAGCGGGTGGGCGGACGCGTCGCTGCCCGATGGAACACCCGTTGAATGAGCGATAGGGCCTGATCCTGGATGGATAGCCCCATTTCCCGTTGTTCCAGACCGAACATCACCGTGGACAGGTTCATCCACAGATTGGCGTTGTTCGAATCCTGCCCCAGCGCTTCGAGCATTGCCTGCGCGACGGGTCTGAGATCCTGCCCCTCGATGCTCATGCGCAGAAAGGGCGCGAGCCCCATGAATTGGGTTCGCGCACGCTCCAGAATCGTATTGGCGTCGGGTAGGGTCATGCGTGTTGTCGGGGGCTGGATGATGAAACAAACGCATCCGGGCCGGAGCCCGGATTCACTCGGCGCGATGGCCGGGTTACTGCTGCATGGCGTTGATCAGGGATTGCGCGCCACCCTTCACGAACCAGTAGTTGGTCACGTTGTTGGCCCGCAGGAGGTACTGCAGCCAGCGGACCTGCTTGCCCTTCACGTCGACGAAGTACAACGTCCGTCCACTTTGCTTCGCATGCAGAATCGTTTCCTTCAGCTTGGCGGGGTCGGTCAGCGGAATATTGATGTCGCGCATCTGGAACAGGGAAATGCCGGCACGTTGCCAGGGATCCCGGATGTCGATGATCACCGCCTTGGGGTCGGCGTCCGTCTGCGCAATGACCTTGTCGGCACTGAGCAGATGGGCCTTGAAATTTTCGTCGGAAATGAGTTCGCTCGCCGATTTCAGCGGTTCGCCGTACAGCAGCGTGTTGGCGGGGTACTTTTCCGCCATCGAGAGAATGCCGTCGGCAAAGACGTAGGTATTCGGATCGCCGTCTTCCTGCATGCGAATAGAGGAACGATGGGCCATGGCGCACATCGGGCCGTTGCAGTAGAACGCCGGGGGTTTCTTGGTCTCGGCGATGATTTTCTTCACCTTCGCATCGAATTCGTTCTTCGGCAGGACGAACGGCACGCAGTAGGCGCCCTTGACATGCAGCACGTCGTAGGAGAACTGGGATCGGACATCGATGATGGTGTATTTGCCGGGGTTCTTGGCGAGTTCATCCGTGGTCACGTATTTGAGATTGAACGAGGCATACAGATCCTTGGGGGGCGTCTGGGCCACTTCGGTCACGGCGGCATCGTCTTCGGCCTGCACCGCTTGTCCCATCGTGAGGGCAGCCATCATCACGGCGCCAATCAAGACCCTCTGCAAAATCATAAAACCCCCTAAACGCATCCAAACAAGTAATGGGCCGTCCGTGTCCGGCCACGGCTATTCAAGTGCCCGCGGACTACTGGCCACCGTACGCGTGGCCGCAACCAATGGTTTCGCCCCCCATAGTAATGTTTGAATGGGGAATTAAGCTAGGGTCTTGTGATAATTCATTGGTCGACTATTTATCAGGTGTCGATTTTTCTCCCGTTCGATCGACGGGACGGGCTACCGTCAGCCGCCCTCGGCACTTGCCAGCCGCGGAATTTCGGTGCGGTGGGGTATGATGCAGCCCATGAAGAGAACCGCACCCGAGGGTGGATCAACGGGCATGGCGATCGTGCCCGTCAGGACCGCCACCGGTATCCGCCCCACGCGCGCCCCCACAGCGACGAAAATTTCGTGACGTGCTCATGAGGTTTTGGGCCGTCCTGTCGTTGCTGATCAGCCTGGTGTCCGGCAATGCGGCCTTGGGTTCGGCGGTGGGTTCCGATCCGGTGGATGTGGCGAACGCCCGCCCGGATATGCCCATTGGCACGCACATCGCCTACTACCAGGAAACCGGTGGGCGCATCGACCTGGATCAGGCCATCGATGCCTACCGGCGGGGGGCGTTTACGGAAAGTCGCCGTCCGGTCCTGGACTTCGGCATCGGTGCGCCGGCCGTCTGGCTGCACTTCGTTGTGGATAATCAGGAGTCCGGGGCGCTTCTGCGTCGGCTTTCCATCGATATCCCCTGGCTGGACTGGATCGATGTCTATCTCCGGCGGGATGGCCGTACGACGGGCACCTACCACATGGGCGATCGCCTGCCGTTCGCCGAACGGCCCATCGACAGTCGATTCTTCGCTTTCGATCATGCCTTCGAACCGGGGCGCACCGAGATCTTCGTGCGGATCGCCACGCCGGATCCGATGGTGGTGCCGATTTTCCTGACAACCGTCGCCGAAGCGGACGCCCAGACGGAATTCCAGAGCTACAGTTACGGTTTCCTGTATGGTTTCCTGCTTGCCCTGCTCATCTACAACGCAATGTTGTATGCCGGACTGCGGCAGCTTCGTTACCTGCTGTACTCGGTCTATCTCGGCCTGTTCATTCTGATGAACATCGCCTACACCGGTCATGGGTTTCGTTGGTTGTGGCCGGATGACACGGTCTGGGCGCAGTGGTCGCAACCGACCTTGATGGTGTCGTATGCGGCGAGCGGGTTGCTGTTCGGTTTGAGTTTCCTGAATACGCGCGTTCATTTCCCCCGGTTGCACAAGTCCGTTCTGGGATTGATCGGCGGTGTTGTGGCGCTCCTCGTGCTCACGATCCTGTTCGACGATCAGCGCGATGCCCTGTTGCTGGCATTCGTGTTCGTCTGCCTGTTTACCGTGATCATGCTCGGCGTGGGCGTGGTTTCCGTACGGGCAGCCGTGCCGGCGGCGCGCTATTTTCTGTTGGCCGCTTTCGCGGCGATGGTGGGTGCGGCCCTGACGGCATTGGCTGTCTGGGGGATGATCCCGTTCAACGAATGGACGTTCCGGGCAGCGGATGTGGGGCTGATGCTCGATGCGACGCTGCTGGCCCTGGCGCTGACCTACCAGTTCCGGATGGGCATGGTGGAGAAGTCCCGGGCCGAGGCGCTGGCGCGGGTGGATCCGCTGACCGGTGTGAACAACCGCCGGGCATTCACGGATATCAGCATGCCGGTCTGGCACTTTGCGCAACGGCACGACTGCGCGATGTGCGTGATCCTGCTGGACCTGGATCATTTCAAGCGCGTTAACGATCGTTATGGTCATGCCGTCGGTGACGAAGTTTTGCGTTCGGTGGCGGGCCTGCTCCAGCAATCCATTCGCGATCATGACGTGCTGGCCCGTTGGGGGGGCGAGGAATTCATCCTGTTGCTGCCGGAAACCCGGCTTGGCGAGGCGGTGACGCTGGCCGAACGCATGCGGGCACTCATTGCCGGGCACACGATGAACTATCAGGGCGTCTCACTCACGATTACCGCAAGTTTCGGGGTGGTCGAGCGCACCGAGAGGCATCCCACGCTCGAAGCATTGATTTCCTCTGCCGATTCCTACCTCTACGCCGCCAAGGGCAAGGGCCGAAACTGCGTCAGCCACCCCTGAGCTGATGCGACTTGTCCGGTCAGCCTTCCCCGTTCTGTAACAGGTGGGAAACGCCTGTTACCGGGGGGACATGGATATGGGCAGATGTTCATGTGCATACCCGTGACAACCCGGTCTCTGCTGTCTATTCCTTGATGCATCGATGCTTTTCATGCCCGTCGCAAGGCGGGGCTTTGCCATGGCGAAAAACCCTGCGGCGCAGGGGCTGGAGGAGTATGCAGATGAATCCGATCGAGTTTTCCGTGGGCGCAAGGCTGGCGCGAGCCGCCCTTCAGGTGGTGTTGGCAAGCGGGCTGGGCGGGGCGTTTCCCGTTCTGGCGAATTCGTTTCCCGCCAAGGTTCCCGTACCGGCCGACAACCCTATGACGCCCCAGAAGGTGGCTTTGGGCAAACAGCTCTATTTCGATCCCCGGCTCTCCTTGTCCGGGGATTTTTCTTGCGACACCTGTCATCGGGTAATGGGCAACGGCAGCGATGGTCTCCCGCTTTCCTTCGGAGTGATGGGCCGGGTGGATGTGCCGCGGCACACGCCCACGGTGTACAACGCGGCCTTCAATACCGTGCAGTTCTGGGACGGCCGCGCCAAGAGTCTGGAGGATCAGGCCAAGGGGCCGCTGATGAACCCGGTGGAAATGGGGATGCCCAATGCCAAGGCCATCGTGGATCGGCTCGAACAGATTCCGGGGTACCGGAAGGAATTTGGCCTGGTATTCGGCCAGAAGGACTCGATTTCCCTGGAACACGTCGTGCAGGCCATCGCCACCTACGAGCGGACCCTGATTACGCCGGACAGCCCCTATGACCGCTACATGGCCGGCGACAAGAAGGCCATGAACACTGCTGCCGTGGCCGGCATGCACGACCTCCATACCATGGGTTGCGCTGCTTGCCATGCGGGCATGATGTTCGACAACCCCGGGACGAAGATGGGGACCGGCTTCTTCCAGAAATTCCCCTTGCAGGCTCACAACCAGGAATGCGTGGCCTACGTCCACAAGTATGATTTGGACAAGGATCCGGGGCGATTCAATGTCACGAAGAATCCGGCCGACGAACATGATTTCAAGGTGCCCAGCCTGCGCAACGTCGCGCTGCGGGCACCCTATTTCCATAATGGCTCGGTGGCCAGCCTGCCGACCGCCGTCCGGATCATGGCTGCCTGCCAGTTGGGCAAATCTCTGTCGGACAAGCAGGTTCACGACATCGTGGCCTTTCTGGGCGACCTGACTGGTAAGTTCCCCAAAGAAACGATGCCCCGGCTGCCGCAAACTCCGGGCAAGGCCATCATGATGCAGGTCGCCAAGCTGGAAACCGCTTCCGAAGCCCTGAACAATCCCAAGTAAATCCACTTCGAATTCGATCCCATGGCCCCGCTTCTGCGGGGCCTTTGTCATTGCGCAGGTTTCTGGGGGCAGGGTGGGGTTGCAGGCTGGAAACGGCCCGCTTCATCAACCGTACGGCCAGAAAAAAACGGAACCGCAGAGGTTCCGTTTCCTAATTCCCGTGATTCGGGCCGGATCGCCCGGCCTGTCCGGACAAGGTCGATGCGGCCCGGGTTTACATCCGCATCAGTGCATAGCCCTTGTCCTGCTCGATGATCAGGGTCGACAGGGCGGACATGGCCACCTTGATCTCGGGATTGACCTCGGATGGGGTAAAGCCGTTGTCCGCCAGGGCATTGCCGCAGACCATCAGCCGTACGCCCGCCTTGTGCAGGTCGTCGATCACCTTCAGGTTCGGGTTGGGATGCCCGTATTTGGCCTCGAAGGCCTTGTTGTCGAGCGCGATCGCCGTGGCCGGACCATGGATGATCACGATGAACTTCATGTGATCTTCGGGTACTTTCGCCGCGGCGAACACGTTCACGGCGCGTGCCACGTGGTCCAGGCTGCCGTTGAGCTTGTCCATGGACTTGGTATGCGTCACGTCGAACAGGGCCTTGTAGGTCGTGCCCGGTTGCGGTCGATCAATGGCCTGCGGCCAGACATGCACGGGGCCATAACCGGCGATTTCCGGGTACGACCAGAAGCCGGCCGGATGCTCGGCCGCCGCCAGGGCTGCCGGTGCAGCCAGTGGCGACAGAACGCTGGCGGCCAGGATCAGTGCGGATAGTTTGTTGATGTTCATGATGCGTCACTCCTCGATCAAATGCTGTCGTTGCGACAGATTTCAGGTAGATGGCTCGAGGTTCGATATCCTTAATATTAGTTATTGCTAATAATTAGGATATGATTTCATTTTGGTCAAGCGGGGCAAGCTTAGATCACAGATCACTGTTATCCATTCGGCGCATAAAATTTCTGGGGATATAAATAGTGCTGGCCATAACCGAGGGTAGCCGATTCTTCATCAGTGGTATGTCCGACACAAACAAGGTTGACAATAAGGGTGTGATGATCGAACTCGAGTTCTTGATGACCGATGAAACTTATGAGCATGATGTCCAAAAATCCAATCCGTGCCACTGCTACAATGGAAAAACATGCCGCCTATTGGCGTCACTCGCTAGCCGACGCTGAACTTGGAAAAGGTGCTTGGAGAAGGGCCGACCTCGACAAGGAATGCACCCCGCAGCCGTCGGAGTCGCTGACAAAAGGCATCCTCGATGAGGATATATTGGCAGCCCTGTTCAAAGGTGAGCCCGAGCACATCGAAACTGTCGATCTCATCATCAGACCATGGGCGTTCATGCGGCAGATCGTGCATGGCAAAGGTCTCGGTGGCGGGTTGCCTGAGATCGTTACCCCGCTATCGTGCACTGTTCGAGCCAATCGCTCTGGCGAGATGTTGCCCTCCGGCAAGACTGTGTTTGCGCGCGACATTCTTGATCCTGTTGATAGAGGGGCATTTGCCATCGGCCAAGTGTCGGCGATGGATGAAAACCTGACCCAGCATGGTTATACGGTCAATCCTGAAGAAGACCGTGCGCATGCCGTGATATGGAAGGAATACCTGGACTACTGCAACCAATTCATGAGCGCAGTCATCGGGGATTGGCCTCAAGCATCTGACAAGTATACGAAGGCCGCCACTTGGTATCTGAAGAAGGTGGACATCACGGGTTCGCCCAGCAAGCACATCATCGCTGTCTACGACGACATCTACCAGACGACGCCAGACGCCCCGCTGTTTGTCACCTATGCGCTTGACCACGCCACACCGGATGAGCCTTGCCTTGCATCCGAGGCTACCTTTGACAGGCGACAGGCCCATTCCGGCGATGAACACCCGCTGGCCCAGGCCCAGCGTGACGCGCTTTCCCATCTGATGATTTCCATCCCCGGCGAGATCGTTGCGGTCAATGGGCCACCAGGTACTGGGAAAACGACGATGCTGCTATCCGCTGTGGCTTCCCTGTGGGCGCAAGCAGCTTTACAGCAAGGTGAGCCGCCCGTCATTGTCGCGGCCTCGACGAACAACCAGGCTGTGACCAACATCCTTGACGCATTTGGCAAGGATTTTAAGGCTGGCACAGGCCCCTTTGCCGGGAGATGGTTGCCTGGCATCAAGAGTTTCGGCGCGTATTTCCCTTCATCCAGCAAGCTCGCCGAGGCCGCCGCCAAATACCAGACTCCGGGTTTTTTCGACGCCGTTGAAACCCCGGATTATTTTGCGTCGGCGAGCGAGGCGTTCATCACCGCCGGCAAACAAGCTTTTCCGAGTCTGGCCAAGACAGATGTGTCCAGTATCGTCGAGTCGCTACACGCCGAACTGCGCACGGAAGCGGCCAAGCTCTCTCAAATGGCGTCTACCTGGACCAAGTATCAGGCGGAAGAGTGCAATGTTCGTAATACGCTGGGGACTGAGCCTTACGCCACATTAGATCATCTCAAGAACGAAGCGGCGCATGACGAAACCTTGGTCAATGATGTACGAAAAGCTCTTAAACGCTGGAATGATTACCTCGCCAGCGAGTCATTTTTGTTGACGCTGTTCAGTTGGATTCCCGCCGTCGAAAAAAAACGCGTTGCCATGGCCCGGAGAGAACTTGGAGCGATGGGTATCGCCATTGACGACGACATCCGTTCTGTGGACTCAATCAGTGATCAACTGAACGGCCAGGCAGCGGAGTTGGCCGCAGCAGCGAGTAGTAGTGCTGCCCGCGCCATGTCGGCGCAGCGGATCATTGACACCTTTGAAATGGCCTATCGCCACTGGAAAAGCTCCGTCCGAGAACTTGAAAGCGAGGAGCACCCCATCAGGACATTGACGGATGCTGACCGAAAAGTCGATACGACCATCCGTTTCCGGATGTTTCTGCTGGCAACGCACTATTGGGAGGGACGTTGGCTGCTGGAGATTGAGAAGTTGGGCACCCAGCTTGAAGAGTTGAAACGCAAGAAAGGCCGGCAAGTCGTCATGGACCGGTGGCGACGACGCATGATGCTGACCCCCTGCGTCGTCAGCACGTTCTTCATGCTCCCGACCCACTTAAGGTGCACACGCCATGACGGAGAAGGATTCATTGATGAATACCTTTACGACTTCGCCGATCTGCTCATCGTCGATGAGGCCGGACAAGTTTTGCCCGAAGTGGCGGGAGCCTCGTTCGCTTTGGCGAAACGGGCATTGGTCATTGGCGACACGCTGCAAATCGAACCCATCTGGGGAATGCCAGGCCCCGTTGATGTCGGCAACCTCATTTCCGCAGAAATCATGTCGCCAGCATCGCCTCGTACAGAATTTGAGCGTCTGCGCGAGCTTGGCATTACGGCATCGTCAGGCAGTGTGATGAAGATCGCCCAAAACGCATCCCGCTACCACTATGACCGCGATCTGGCACGCGGCCTTTTTCTGTATGAACACCGCCGTTGCCTCAGCGAAATCATCGAGTACTGCAACCAGCTTTGTTACCACGGGAAGCTGATTCCGAGCCGCGACGAGAACGAATATCCATCGCAGGTTGATCTCCCTGCCATGGGGTATCTGCATATCGACGGCATGTGCACGCAGGGAAACTCGGGAAGCAGGCAAAACAAGGTAGAGGCCGAAACGATTGCTGCATGGATCTCAGATCATCGTGAGATGCTGGAGCGGGCCTATGGCGAACCGCTACACAAAATCATCGGCGTGGTCACCCCCTTTGCCGGCCAAGCTGGGCTCATCTCGGACGAATGCAAGAAGAGGGGTATCGCAGTCGGTTCCGGCGAGTCATCGATGACCATCGGCACTGTTCATGCACTCCAAGGTGCGGAGCGACGGGTCATTGTGTTCTCCCCGACGTACTCGAAGCACGCGGATGGCGGCTTCATCGACCGTAATACGAGCATGTTGAATGTGGCGGTTTCTCGGGCCAAGGACAGTTTCCTGGTCTTTGGGGACATGGACATGTTCAATCCCCGCTTGAAGTCACAACCTCGGGGTTTGCTGGCCACGTATCTTTTCCGCAGCATGGGTAATGAATTGATCTTCCCACCGGTTCAACGTGTGGACATCGCTGACATGGGCGCGGATATCCAGGTGCTGCACGATGCCGAAGAGCACGATGCATTCCTGAGGGAAGCCATTGAATCTGCCAAGCGCGAGGTAATGATCGTCACGCCCTGGTTCAAGCAGGAAAAGCTTTCGACCTCCGGCGTTCTGGACTCGATGCATGCAGCGATATCGCGCGGGGTGAAGATCGCGATCTATACCGATTTGGAATTCAACCGTGGGAACAAAAGCACGGATCAGCAGGACGCGAATGAGTGTGCTTTGATAGCAGCCAAGGAAATCCTGGCATCCTCTAAAATCCAACTGATAATCGTCAATAAGGTCCACAGCAAGATTGTTGCCTGTGATGACGATCTTCTATGCATCGGATCATTCAACTGGTTTAGTGCGGCCAGGGACGGGGTTTGCAAGCGGCTTGAAACCTCGATGTGTTACAAAGGCAAGGCGGTCAGCAACGAAATAAAGATTAACCGTACCAGCCTTCAGGCGCGGGTGATAAATATTCACCCCCCGTCTTCCGTTTAGACGGCGTTCTGATCAAGGTTATTTTCTGATTTGATCAACGGGCTCCGATATATAAGGTCATTGATCGAGAGGGCGCTGGTTTTAACTCAGCTATTGGGCTCGGAGTAAAAAACCCCTTTTCAGCCCGATGAGTGGGGCGTATCCGGCTTAAATCCGTGCCCCATAGATGAACAATAGGCCGGCATCGTGGCTCAGGCCCGGCGAGTTTGCCGGGTTTTTCACATAAATCAGGTTCATGCCGATCTTGGCGTTCTGATTGAGCCGGTGGGTCATGCCCAGTTCCCAGTTGATCTGGCGGATTCCGGGGTTGAGGACGATGGTGGGGGTGTTGTAGATCACCGCGCCGTTGTCGGTGCGGCCGATGGCGAGCTTCATGCCGAGATCGCCGCCGGTGACGTGCAGCGGCTGGCTGACGGCGAAGGCGACGGCATTGACGTTGTTGCGCCAGCCGATGCCGACGGCGGACTGGTTCAGGCGGGCGTCGATGCGCGTGAGGATGGAATCGGCAAACCGCGATTGGGCCGTGCCCTGTCGGTAGGTGGCAAAGGCCTCGAACCGATTTTCGGCCGCCTTCATCGAAAATCTTAGGGATAGCCCATGCAGTCGGATGCTGGCGCCGTCGGCAGTGCTGAATCCGCCGCTGCCGATCGCGCCGAGGAAGCCGCTGGATTCGCGGGCGCGAATTTCTTCGCCTTGGATCTGAAGGTGGTCGCCGATATTCGCGCCAAGTGCGAAAGCGTATTGATCAATCCGATCGTACGACCCCATCTGTACGGCCGATCCGGTACCGGACCAGACCTGGGTTTTAGCGAATACGACTTCATTGAATTTGTGGGTGGTGCCGATTCCGTCCGCCTGATAGACCATGCCGGCCAAGGGATTGGCGCCGTTGACGGTGACCAGCGCGACCGGTAGATCCGCGCCCACGGCGTCGGGCAGGGCCTTGCCCCGCGTAAAATGGAATGCGCTGAATGCCGTATCGTTCGCACGATATTGGACATAGGCCATGGTGGGACGGCCATATCCGTCATAGTCGATGACCTGATCGACGGCGAACATGGCGGGAAATCGCTCCTTTCCTGACTCAGGCGGTTGAGTTAACAGCGTTTCACTGATTTTCGAAGGCCGTAAACGATGACTGATCCTTGTTCATGAATCCATCGATGAACCCCTGCATTTCATAGCCCAGAGTTTGCGTGGGATCGGTCACGGTGTCGATAGCCGGGGCGACATTGAGCGTGTAGTTGCGGCCGATCGCGTCGAACCCTTGGATGCCGGTGGATTCGGCGCGTACCTGTTGCTGAATCGGTGCGAGGGCGGCGGGAACCACCAGGTGAGCGGCCTGCGCCGGCGCCGTTTTCGGGTTGCCGTCAGCTCCGGTGGGGACGCTGGCAGCCGTCGTGGTTACGACCACCCCGGCCGGCGCCAGCGCGGCCGGCAGATCCAGGCGGCCTTGGCCGAAATAGTAATTGCCGCAGTTCAAACTACCGGATGCCCCGCAGGTGTGGATATTCCACATGGCGTTGAAATTCTTGTCGGCGGTATCCAGCAGGCGCTGCTGCACCTGCGCTGGGGTCATGAACGACCAGTAGGATTTAAGGGTCGCGGCGGCGGCCGTGACGACGGGCGCCGCCGAAGAGGTTCCGGAAAACGAGCCATAGGCGGTATTGCTTGTCGGATCCGCGCCGGTATTGGTGCCCGGCGCCGTGATGAAACGCTTTTGTACGTTGGGATCATCCCCCGCGAAGTTCGAATAGGAAGCCAGATTGTTCTGGCTGCTGTCCAAGGCCCCGACGATCAGCGTCAGCCCATAGAGCGGGTTGCTGGTGGACCAGGTGTTCTGGGTCTGATTGGTCGTCGAGAAATTGAGGGTGCTGTTGCCGGCGGACACGATCAACCCCATGCCCTTGTTGATGACGTTCTGGTACTGCGCGTACTGCGCGTCGGTGAGATTGTTGATGCCGGTCTGCCCGGCGGCGCGCTCGGAGGCCACCTGATCGGCCAGTAATTTGTAATAACTGACCGGGTCGAGTCCGTAACTCAGATTGGCGAAGCTCATGCCCTTAGTGGCCGCATCGCCGAAGCCGTAGGCTACGGTCACGGAGCTGGCGGTCGTGGTGTCGGTGATTTTTTCGATGTACAGGCTCGAATCGCCGGAGTAACCGACATTGGCGCCGCCGATCACGCTGGCCACGAAGTTGCCATGGGTGGACTGCCCGGACGCATAACTGTAGTCGCCGGTGTTCTGCTGGGAGGTGGTTCCAGTGAGGGTGGGGTAGGCATTGTTCAGGGCCGCCGTGGTATTGATGCCGCCGCTGACGATGGGGCCGCCCACGCCGTTCTTACCGCCATTGCCCGTGAATTCCTGGTGGGTGGTGTTGATCCCCGAGTCCAGTACGGCGACACCGACGGATTGTGCGGCGGCGCCGGCATAGTTCAGTGTTGCGGTAACCCGGGCCGAATTGGTCGGCGCGCCGGGTGATGGGGTGAGGGTGGGGCCAGGTGTCGGAGCGGGCGTCGGAGCGGGCGTCGGAGCGGGCGTCGGAGCGGGCGTCGGAGCGGGCGTCGGAGCGGGCGTCGGAGCGGGCGTCGGAGCGGGCGTCGGAGCGGGTGTCGGAGCGGGTGTCGGAGCGGGTGTCGGCGCGGGTGTCGGGACATAGCTGCCGGGATCCGGTACGGACGAGCCGCCCCCTCCACCGCCGCAGCCTGTCAGCACCACCGTGAATGCGATCACGAATCCGATTTTCGGTTGGATGCCAGATAGGATGCTCATTGCGGATTTCCTTGAAAGGTTGAGGGAGAACAGGCGTGTTCGTCCAAAACATATTGCCCTTGGGCGTTGCGAAACCAGATGGCGTTGTCCACGATGATATGCTTAGCGACCGGTTTCTTGGTGTACATCGCGCAGCCCCCCGGTGTCGTGCCTACGCGCTGCCAGACGAAATCGAGCGGGGCGTCAGCCTGACCGGCGCGTGTGGACGGCTGGTCTACCGAGCATCCGCAACAGAGCAATATGGCAAAACCCAGAAGGGAGAGGCGGGGCGTGGGCGCATCCAGTCGCATGAGCGGGAACTCCTGTTCGTTGTGCGGGCAACCGGTTCGTTTGCCGGATCAATCATGTATCGCAAAGCCATTCAATTGCAAATGTAACCATATTTTGGTGGGAGATTGCGATAAGTTTATGTCTTCAACCGCTTTTCGGGGTGCAACCGCCCAGGGCGCACCTTGTGCTGAGCGTCGTCAGGAAGGCGCCGGTCGGTAAAATAGATCGAGTTGGGCGTAGACCTCGGGGTAGCCGGTCAGCAGCAGCTGCGGCGCGGTGATGTAGTACTCGCTCGCGACCGCAAAGAACTCCGCGGGGTTGGTGGCGGCATAGGGATCGAGCAGGGTGGCGTCCCCCCGGGCCAACTGGAGGCGCAAGCGGGCATAGGCCCGGCCGAATGCCCGCGTCCAGTCGGGCCGATGCATCCCACGATGCAGGGGTGGCATGCCATTCATCGCGCCGTTCAGACCGTCGAGTTTGTGGGCGAATTCATGCACCACCACGTTGCGGCCCGCGTGCGGATGAAAGAGTTCTTCCTCGACTTCCGCCCAAGCCAGAACGACCGGGCCATGCAGCCAGGCTTCGCCGCTCAGGGTGCGGGCGTCGTGGTGCACGATGCCCGCGTCGTCCATCTGTTCGTGGCGCGTGCGGAAGGCACCCGGATACAGAATGACCTCCGACCAGCCGTCGAAATACGATACGTCCAGCGCCAATATGAGTTGGCAGGCCTGTGCGGCCACGGCGACCCGCATGTCGGGCGTCACGGCCAGGTTCTGCGCGCCGGTAATGGTTTTATCGCGTAGAAACCAAGTGGCCAGCACGCGAAGCCGCACCATTCGGATCGCATCCAGTCCGTCCAGTGTCGGCATCCGTCGGGTAACATCGAGCCAAAGATCCGTCGGAATGGGGTGCTGCGTCAGTAGCCGACGCAGCCGCCAGCGCCGCCACCCCGTCTTTAGCGCGTGCAGCGGTCATCCCTCCGGGGTGACGCTGAAGGCACGGCCCACTCACTCCCGTGCATCGGAGGTATCCGCCAGGCCGTAGGCGACCAACCGTGAACGCGTCGCGTGAAAATCCGTGTGTAATAGTCCCTGAATGCCCAGGCTTTCGGCCACCTGAACGAACAGCGGCGTATTTTCGATGTATAGGACGTTTTCCGCTTTGGCCTGGGTGATGTCCAGCGCCAGTCGAAAGATGTCCTCGTCGGGTTTGCGGCGATGGACAAAACAGGAGGAGATGAAGGTGTCGACGAATTCGTTCAGGTGAAACGTGTTGATGCGATACGCATTCAATTCGCGCCCTTCATTGCTGACGACGGCGATTTTCAGGCCGTACCGGGTCTTGAGGCGGCTCATCAGGCCAATCATCGCGTTATCGGGCTGCGATTGCGCGACCATGAACGCTTGAAATTCGCCCAGGGTGAAGGTGCGCTTCTGGTGAAAAACGACCCGCTCCAGATAGGTGTCGAGCGAGATTTTCCCTGCTTCGTAGGTGTCGAAGGTCAGGTGATGGCGCGCTTCCAGATCGGCGAGATCAAGACCGAAGTGATCGGCGGCCCGCTGGCGCGCCTCATGGTCCCAGCCGTTGGTCAGCAGGACCCCGCCGATATCCAGAAACAGATGGGTGATAAGTGGGCGGATGTTCATGTTCGGACTCCATTACGGGGTAGGGTCTTGGAATCTGACGATAACTGCTGACACAGCATGACTCGAACGAACCCGCCGATGGTTCAGCCCAACGACCGGGCATGAACGGCGCCACGGATCTATTCCGTTTCAGCGAATGCTGGGGGCGCTTCAACCGTACTGTTTTCCCAGATGTCGTGGTTGATCCGGTACAAGTCGTAAATTGACCAAGGCAATATGATTGCAGCGGCAATCGCCCAGAAAATCAAGTAATACATGAGTTGTACCGGGAAAAACAGACCGACGGGGATGAACGATCCGACCACGCCATAAAACCGATATGCGGCGCGTTGCGTGTAGTACCCCACCTTGGGGTTGGGATGATGCTTGTTTAAACCGTAGATCAGCATCGACATACCGGCCCAGAAGATCCCCAATGGGAAGGGGATGGCCAGCGCGATCATATTGCCGTAATTGAACCATTTGGCGGCGCGGCGGGCCGAGTCGCCCGAGATGACGGGCGATTTTGCATCGGAATCGAGCGGGATGTGGATGGAATCGGTCATCGGAGCGCCTCCCCGTCTTGGACGAATGAATATAAACATGCATATTGCATGAATCTTTATGAGGTGCAATAGAAAACGCATTTTCTGTGTCGTCGGCGCCCGGAAATCCCGAGTATTTGCAACGGTATAGATCGCTTTCGTCCCAATGGATTGGCGAGGGTTTTATGGGGAGTGATAAACGTGGTGGTTGATCAAACCGCAGAAGGAAGCGCGGAGAATGGGCCCGACCAGGCGTACAGCGTCGACGCCAAAATTCGGAGCGCCCACGTGGCCGAGGAAAGATGAACGGAGGGGAGATGGTGTCCACGACAGGAGTCGAACCTGTGACCTGCCCCTTAGGAGGGGGCCGCTCTATCCAACTGAGCTACGTAGACAATTGCGGGCGAATGCTACCACAGGCCGGCATGCGGGGTTAAACCCCGGTTTCGGGCAGTGCGGGGGAAGGGTGGTGATTCATCCACGCATGCATTCAGTCCATTTCCGGTTCGACCCAGACCGCCGGTTCGTCGAAGAGAAAGGAGACGTGCACGATGATCGGCCGACAGCAGACGGAGCAATCCTCCGTGTACTCCTGGGTGCCGGCGCTGGCGTCGAGGTACAGGGGGATCGTTTCCCAGCAATAGGGGCATTGAACGTGGATTTCGGGTTGAAGATCCATGACGTGTTCCTGCGGTGGCGGCAATCTGGCCCGCTTTGGGGCCGTATGAGGCCAGTTTAGAACACCGTCTGCCTCCGTGCTGTCGGCATTGCACCGACAGCACGATAGTTCATCCAGGCGGAGGGGTTAGCCCATCTGCTTGATCATTTCGTCGCCGAAGGTGTCGCTGCCGATCTGGGTGGCGTCGTCCATCAGGCGGGCGAAGTCGCCGGTGACGCGCTTGCTGGCGATGGCGCCTTCGACGCCCTTGATGACGAGGTCGGCCGCTTCGATCCAGCCCATGTGGCGCAGCATCATTTCCGCGGACAGGATGAGCGAGGCGGGGTTGGCGAGATTCTTCCCGGCGATGTCCGGTGCGGTGCCGTGGGTGGCCTCGAACATGGCGACGGTGTCGGAGAGGTTGGCGCCCGGCGCGATGCCGATGCCGCCGACCTGGGCCGCGAGCGCGTCGGAGATGTAGTCGCCGTTCAGGTTGAGGGTGGCGATGACGTCATAGTCTTCCGGCTTGAGCAGAATCTGCTGCAGGAAGGCGTCGGCGATGCCGTCCTTGATGATGATTTCCCGTCCGGTTTTCGGGTTGGTGCACTTGCACCAGCCGCCACCGATTTCGACGGCACCGAATTCCTTCTTCACGAGGTCGTAGCCCCAGTTCTTGAAGCCACCTTCGGTGAACTTCATGATGTTGCCCTTGTGCACCAGGGTCAGGGAGCTGCGGTCGTTGTCGATCACGTACTCCATCGCCTTGCGCACGAGCCGCTCGGTGCCTTCGCGGGAAACGGGCTTGATGCCGATACCCGAGCTTTCCGGGAAGCGGATCTTGGTGACGCCCATCTCGTTCTGCAGGAAGTCGATGACTTTCTTGACTTCCGGCGTACCGGCCGCCCATTCGATGCCGGCGTAGATGTCTTCGCTGTTCTCGCGGAAGATGACCATCTCGGTTTTTTCCGGATGCTTGAGGGGGCTGGGGGTGCCGGTGAAGTAGCGCACCGGGCGCAGGCACACGTAGAGATCCAGCTGCTGGCGCAGAGCCACGTTGAGCGAACGGATGCCGCCGCCCACGGGTGTGGTCAGCGGGCCCTTGATGGAGACCACGAAGTCGCGCACGGCGGTCATGGTTTCGGCGGGCAGGCCGCTCTTCTCGGGGTAGACCGTGGCGGATTTCTCGCCCGCGTAGATTTCCATCCAGGCGATCTTGCGCTGGCTGCCATAGGCTTTGGTGACGGCCGCATCGATCACCTTCTTCATGACCGGCGTGATGTCCACGCCGATGCCGTCCCCTTCGATGAACGGAATGATGGGCTGATCGGGTACGATCAGCGCGCCGTCGTCGCCCACGCGGATGCGTTCGCCGGCGGGAATTTGGATGTGTTCGAAGGGTGTGGTCTGTGCCATGTGCGCTTCCTCGATGATGAAAATTCCGGGTTCGGATTCAGTATATCGCGAAGTTTTGATGAGGCGATTTGCAAAAATCGTGCAGCTTTCGTTCAAAGGCCCTTGAAATCCGTTTGACCACCCCCATGTTGGGCAATCGTTACTGGCGTGCGCCTGACCGGAATGCGGCTGGCGCGCAATTCTTTCCTTCTTGAAGTTGATACGGAGTGATCACAATGAAAATTCGTCCCTTGCATGACCGCGTCTTGATCAAGCGCGTTGAAGAAGAGCGCAAAACCGCGTTCGGCATCGTGCTGCCTGATTCGGCTGCTGAAAAACCCAACCGCGGCGAAGTCGTTGCCGCCGGTCCGGGCAAGAGCAATGAAAAGGGTGAGATCCGTCCGATGAGCGTCAAGCCCGGCGATCAGGTTCTGTTCAACCAGTACGCTGGCAACAAGGTCAAAGTGGGCGACGACGAGTTGCTGATGATGGGCGAAGACGATCTTCTGGCCGTGATCGAAGAATAATTTTTCACCACTTACAACCCAATCAAATTTTAAGGAGCGTCTTACATGGCTGCTAAAGAAGTCCGTTTTTCCAGTTCCGCGCGCGATCGCATGCTGCGTGGTGTGAATGTTCTGGCCGATGCCGTCAAGGTCACCCTGGGCCCGAAAGGCCGTAACGTGGTCATCGAGAAGAGCTTCGGCGCCCCGCACGTCACCAAGGACGGCGTGACCGTTGCTCGCGAGATCGAACTGGAAGACAAGTTCGAGAACATGGGCGCGCAGATGGTGAAGGAAGTGACTTCCCAGACTGCCGACATCGCCGGTGACGGCACCACCACCGCAACCGTTCTGGCCGCGGCCATCGTTCGCGAAGGCCTGAAGGCCGTTGCCGCGGGCATGAACCCGATGGACCTGAAGCGCGGTATCGACAAGGCCGTACTCGCCGCCGTCGAAGAACTGAAGAGCATCTCCAAGCCCTGCGCCGACAGCAAGGCCATTGCCCAGGTTGCCACCATCTCCGCCAACTCCGATGAGTCCATCGGCAAGATCATTTCCGATGCGATGGAAAAAGTGGGCAAGGACGGCGTGATCACCGTTGAAGAAGGTTCCGGTTTCGAGAACGAACTCGACGTCGTCGAAGGCATGCAGTTCGACCGCGGCTACCTGTCTCCGTACTTCGTGAACAACCAGAAGGCGATGTCCGTCGAACTGGAAGATCCGTTCGTTCTGCTGCACGACAAGAAGATCAGCAACATCCGCGAACTGCTGCCGGCCCTGGAAGGCGCCGCGAAGGCAGGCAAGCCGCTGCTGATCATCGCCGAAGACATCGAAGGCGAAGCGCTGGCGACTCTGGTCATCAACGTGATGCGCGGCATCGTCAAGGTTGCCGCCGTCAAGGCACCGGGCTTCGGTGACCGTCGCAAGGCCATGCTGCAGGATCTGGCGATCCTGACCGGCGGCCAGGTGATTTCCGAAGAAGTCGGCATGAGCCTGGAAAAAGTGACCCTGGACGACCTCGGTACCGCCAAGCGGATCGTCGTCACCAAGGAAAACACCACCATCATCGGCGGCGCCGGTGCCAAGGCCGACATCGAAGGCCGCGTTGCCCAGATCCGTGCCCAGATGGAAACCACGACCTCCGACTACGACAAGGAGAAGCTGCAGGAGCGTATCGCCAAGCTGGCGGGCGGTGTTGCCGTGATCAAGGTCGGCGCTGCGACCGAAGTCGAGATGAAAGAGAAAAAGGACCGCGTTGACGATGCGCTGCACGCGACCCGTGCCGCCGTTGAAGAAGGCGTGGTTCCGGGCGGTGGCGTAGCGCTGATCCGCGCTCTGGAAGCGATTCGTGGCCTGACCGGCGCGAACACCGATCAGACCACCGGTATCACCATCGCCCTGCGCGCGATGGAAGATCCGCTGCGTCAGATCGTCAACAACTGCGGCGAAGAAGCCTCCGTGATCGTCAACAAGGTTCGTGAGGGCACCGGTAACTTCGGTTACGACGCCTCTACCGGCACCTTCGGCGACATGATCGAAATGGGTATCCTGGATCCGACCAAGGTGACCCGTTCCGCGCTGCAGAACGCCGCGTCCGTTGCCGGCCTGATGATCACCACCGAGTGCATGATCGCCGAGCTGCCGAAGGACGACGCCCCGGCCCCGGCCGGCGGTGACATGGGCGGCATGGGCGGCATGATGTAATTCGTGCCCCCGGGAGTTCGGGCGCGATGTCGTCCGGACGCCCACCCCCGAATCGGCGTCGTGCCGATCCAAACGAGAAAACGCCCCGTTAATCGGGGCGTTTTTTTATGTCAGTGACATCGATCTGAGGTGACAGGTCCGGCGCACTTCAATTCACAGCCATTTCATCAGCCCGAGCTCATAGGGGTGCAGTTGTGCCGGATGACTGGGCACCACGCGCAGGCGGAAGTTCTGCAGACCGGAGAGATTGATCCGGATTGCCAGTCGATAAATCTGTGTCCGTGGCGGGGCCGCGGCATCCGTCGGGGGGGCTGAAGTGGCCGAATCGGTCGAAAATCGTTGCTGGGTCAGCCAGTTGTCCTGGGTGTGATCGTGGCCGAACAGGCATTCGACCGCCACTTCCTCGGGGCGCAGGCCGTTGAGGTTGACCTCGACTTCCAGGTGGATCTCCTCGTGGCTGTGGATGCGGTGGGGCAGTTCGTTGATCAGTCGGCCGGAAACGCCGGGCCAGAGTTCCCGAACCTTGCGCTTGAAGGTGTCGAGATCCTTGGCCATGGCGCCCCCGTTGGCCGTCAGCTTGTCGCCATGGCGTGCCGCGACCAGATAATGTCGCGTGATGTAGTCGCAGACCATGCGTGTGGCGTTGAATTGGGGCAGCACGGTATGGATCGCCACCTTGGCATGCTTCACCCAGTCGACGGGCACGCCGTTTTCGTTGCGCTTGAAGAACATCGGCTTGACCTCGCCCTCGAGCAGGGTCAGCAGGTCGCTGGCTTCCTCGTTGTCGCAGTATTCGTGGTTGAAGCTGCGGTTGTAGGGTTTGATCGACCAGCCGTTGGCAACTTCGCCCTGTTCCTGATAACCCTCGCCCCACCAGCCGTCGGCCACGGAAAGGTTGAGTGCGCCGTTCATGCTGGCTTTCTGACCGGAGGTGCCGGAAGCCTCCAGCGGATATTCGGGGATGTTCAGCCACACGTCGCAGCCAGCAACCAGCTTGCGGGCCAGGGCCATGTCGTAGCCTTCGAGCAGCAGAATCCGGCCGTGAAAGGCCGGCTCATTGGCGATCTGCCAGATTTCGCGGATCAGCGCCTTGCCCGGTTCGTCGGCGGGGTGTGCCTTGCCGGCAAAGAGGAACACGATCGGTCGTTGCTCGTCGGCCAGGAGGCGAGCCAGGCGCTCCCGGTCCCGGAACAGCAGGTTGGCGCGCTTGTAGGTGGCAAAGCGCCGGGCGAACCCGACGATCAGCACCTCCGATTCCCGCCGCTTGAGGTAGCGCAGGGTACGGTCGATCCGGATATCGCTCAGGCCGTCGCTTTCCAGTTGGCGGGTGAGACGCTGGCAGACGTCACGGATCAGGTCGACCTTGAGTGCGCAGCGGACGGACCAGAACCGTTCATCGGGAATCGTGTCGACGAACGACCAGAACGACTGATCGCGCAGATGCAGTCGCCAGTCCCGGCGCAGGCTGTCGAAGAGCTGGGAGAATTCCCGGGCGAGAAAGGTGTCGACGTGGACACCGTTGGTGACGTGCGTCATCGGATTCTCTTCCGCGGGAACTTCCGGCCAGAACGCGCTGACCATTTCCGCCGCCACCCGCCCATGGATCGCCGAGACGCCGTTATGCTGGCGGGAACCGTGCAGCGCGAGTGCCGTCATGTTGAATCCGGCCTGATGGGGCTGGCGACCCAGGGCGAGGAAGGTTTCTTCAGTCAGATTCAGTTCGGGCAGCAGTGCCTCGAAATACTCGTGAATCAATGCTTCCGCGAAGACGTCGTGGCCGGCCGGAACGGGTGTGTGCGTCGTGAATACCGTGGCGGCAGCCACCATTTCGAGGGCTACGGACGGGGGGTAATCTTGCCGGACGAGTTCGCGCAGGCGCTCGATGACCTGAAAGGCCGCATGGCCTTCGTTGATGTGCCACGCGGTGGGGCTGAGGCCCAGCGCCCGCAACGCCCGAACCCCACCGATGCCCAGGACGATTTCCTGTTCGATTCGCGTGCGCCGATCGCCACCATAGAGTCGGTAGGTGATCTGCCGGTCTTCGTCGCGGTTTTCTTCGATGTCGGTATCCAGTAGCAGTAGCCGGGCGCGCCCGATCTGGGCCTGCCAGACTTGAGCCTGCACGATGCGGCCGGGGAAGTTCAGCGCGACGGAGACGTGGCCGCCCCGCGCGTCCACGGCTTTCGTGATGGGTAACGTGTCGAAGTCGATGTCCTGATATGTCGCGATCTGGTTGCCCTGGGCATCGATCTCCTGCTTGAAATAGCCCTGTCGATACATCAGACCCACGCCGACGAAGGGCAGACCCAGATCGGAGACGGCCTTGCAGTGGTCTCCGGCGAGGATGCCCAGGCCACCGGAATAGATCGGGAGCGACTCATGGAAACCGTACTCGGCGCAGAAATAGGCGACGAGATCGTTCGGTGCGAGCCGTTCCGCGAGATCGGTTGGCAAGGGGCGGGCGAGATACTCGTCGAAATGACGGCAGGCATCGTCGTAGTCGGCCAGATACACCGGGTTTTCGGCAGCCTCGTCCAGCTTTTCCTGGGCTACGCGCAGCAGAAACAGACGGGGGTTGTCTTCCGTATCTCGCCAGCAGAGCGGGTCGATTCGGCTGAACAGATGGCGGACCGACCGGGTCCAGCTGTAATACAGGTTGTTGGCGAGGTCGTCGAGACGCGCAATGCGTGCGGGGAGGCGCGGCGTGATTTCCAGCGTATAGATCGATGCGTTCATCTTTCGTGATTCCTTGGCGAGCAGGCGGCGGTTGCCCCGTTGGCATATCCCTTGGCTTGGAACGCATTCAGCTTATACCTTCTTACCCGGTTGCTGTCATGACAAAACCATGAAAGTGAACCGATCTTTGCTCGGAATGTTCAAGTTTTTTTCGAAGGGGTCGATACAGGGACTGTCGGGCAAGAGCACACGTGAAAACCGGCGGAAACGACGGATCGAAAAAATATTCAAATCAGCCCTAAAGTTTTCCGAACCTGCGCCGATAACCCGAGTACAGAACAAGCTCGATGGCATTGTGCCAATAAACTGCTTCAACGAGGATCGAGATCATGTCAAGCGTAATCAACACCAACATTCTTTCCCTGCAATCCCAGAACGCATTGCGGATGAACAGCAACAGTATGCAGACTGCCATGCTGCGCTTGTCTACCGGTTTGCGCATCAACAGCGCCAAGGACGATGCAGCTGGTCTGGCCATTACGGACCGTATGACCACCCAGATCAACGGCTCCAACGTCGCTGCCCGTAATGCCAACGATGGTATTTCCCTGGCCCAGACGGCTGAAGGCGCAATGGGCGCGCTCACCAGCACCCTGCAGCGGATGCGTGACCTGGCGGTTCAGTCTGCCAACGCGACCAACAGCACCTCCGACCGCCAGAACCTGCAGACCGAATTCAAGCAGCTGCAGAGCGAATTGGGCCGTATCATCGGTAACACCCAGTTCAACGGTAAGAACGTGTTGCAGGGTAGCCTGAGCGGTTCGGCAAACGCCAAGTTCCAGGTCGGTGCGAATACCGGCGCGACCAACCAGATCGCGTTCTCCATCGGCAACCAGTCCACCCGTGGTACTGCGAGCGGCGGGATCAAGTCTGTACTGGCCACGACTGTTTCCATCGGTAGTAAGGCGACCTTCACCAAGATCATGAGCGGCATCAGCCTGATCGACAAGGCGATCAACTCCATCGACACCACCCGCGCCAAGCTGGGTGCCGTACAGAACCGCTTCCAGATCACCATCGACAACCTGAACACCTTCGTGGTCAACCAGTCTCAGGCCCGTTCGCGGATTCTGGATACCAATTTCGCTGCGGAAACCTCTGCGCTGTCCAAGTCGCAGATTCTCCAGCAGGCCGGCAACGCGATGCTGACCCAGGCCAACCAGGCTCCGCAGGCTGTGCTGTCTCTGCTTCGTTAATAGCAGGAGCCTGTAGGCGCCAAGGACGGTGCGACAAAAGCATGAGTTGGATGCAGGCGGCTGATCGACGGATGAGTCGCCTGTTGTAATGAGGACGCTAAAATGAGTAGCATCAACTCAATATCGAATTCCGGCATCCCGCCTTCGCTGCAAGGTCGGGATGTTTTGTCTTCTTCGCAGGGCACATCAAGTGCACCGACGACGGGCAGCGTTCCGCCTGCCCCCGTGTCGGCGCCCGCGGCAGTGCCAGGGCACGGATCGAATGGGCAGCCCGCCACGCCCGGCACCAAGCCGACGAAGGATCAGGTCGATCAGGTGCTCGAAGGCTTGATCAAGCAGCAGGCGGGCAAGCCGACGTCGGTGCAGTTTTCCGTGGACGAAAAACTGAATCAGGTGGTGATCAAGGTGGTTGACCCCGCCACGCAGAAGGTCATCAAGCAGATTCCCGCCGAGGCGATTCTGAGGATGCGGGAAGATCTGCTGAACTTCGATTCCAAGTCGCCGACGGGTTTGTTATTGTCCGAGAAAACCTGACGAACATGATTGTCCATGCTGCCCCATGACGCGGTATGGAGGAGGTTGCGATGTCAACGACCGTTTCTACTTCAAGCTCGACTTCACCGAGTGGCATTTCCTTCTCTGGCCTCGGGTCGGGGCTGGACATCCAGGGTATCGTAAACCAGCTGGTGAACGCCGAGGGTGCCCCGCAACAGCAGTTGCTCACCAGTCGCCAGAACTCGTTCAATGCCACGCTGTCTGCGCTCGGGCAGTTGAAAAGCGGTTTGTCCAGTGTGCAAACTGCCGTCGACGCGCTCAAGAACCTGGACACCTTCCGGACGCGCACCAGCACGGTCTCCGATACCAGCATCCTGAATGCCACGGCCATTCCGGGCACGGCGCTGGGTACCTATCAGGTCGAGGTCGATCAATTGGCCTCCGCGCAGAAACTGACATCTGCGGGCTTTGCCTCGGCCACGAGTACCGTCGGTTCGGGAACCCTGACCTTCACGCAGGGCGGAAACAGCTTCTCGGTCAATGTGGGCGCCACGGATACCCTGACCACCATTCGGGACAACATCAATGCCGCGTCCGGCAATACGGGGGTCCAGGCCTCGATCATCAATGTCGACAACGGGAGTGGGGGCACGGTTTCCAAGCTGGTATTCACCGCGTTGAACACGGGTTCGAGCAATGCGATCACCGTGACGGCCGCGGATTCGGATGGCAACAACACCGACACCAGCGGTCTTTCCCAGTTGGCCTCGAACAATCTGACCCAGGTCAGTGCCGCTCAGGATGCCATCATTCAGATCGACGGCAATCAGGTGACCAGTGCAAGCAATAGCATCAGTTCGGCGGTCACCGGTCTGACACTGAACCTGGTAAAGGCCCAGGTGGGCACCAAGGTGGCCGTAACAGTGGGCGTCGACAACGGTCCGATCACGACCGCATTGCAGACATTGGTGACCAACTACAACCAGTATCAGTCCACCTATTCGAGTCTGACTTCCTACGATCAATCATCCAATCAGGCAGGCGCACTCCTCGGTGACGCGACGGCAAACGGCGTCAATAATGCGTTGCGCGCCTTGATGGGGCAAAACTACAACACGGGGAGTACGACGGTTCAGAACCTTGCCGATATCGGCATTCAGGTGGATAAGAACGGCGTGATGTCCCTGGATACGTCCAAGCTCAATCAGGCCCTGGCCGCCGATCCGAATGCGGTCAAGACACTGCTCACGGACGCGAACAACGGCGTGAGCGCCAAAGTCGACAACTTGCTGAATCCCTACCTTCAGTACAACGGTATTTTTGATAGCCGGACGCAGAGCATCAATAACCAGTTGCAGTCGATCACGCAACAGCAGACCGATCTGCAAGCGCGTCTTGACCAGTACCAGAAGTCGTTGATGTCCCAATTCACCGCCATGGATTCCTACGTGGCGCAAATGAACTCATCCCTGAGCTTCCTGGCGAAACTGAACTAACGACCGAATCGGTTCATCGGGCTCAAGTTTTTCCGTACCGCGTCGATAACAACACCAGGATGCGGCGCTGGTCGGATCTCCGGTTATCAGGTATCGGGTTCACAAATTCTGGAGAGTATCTCGTTATGTACGCAAACGCCTATGCGCAAAATTATCGCCAGATTGATCTGGCTGCCGAGGTGGAACAGGCTACCCCCCATCGTCTGGTTGCCATGCTGTTCGAAGGCTTTCTCGCACATGTTGCCAAGGCCAAGTATGCCACCGAGGCGGGCCAGTATGAACTCAAGGCGCGCAATGTGGATTTCGCCATGAATATCCTGGTTGGGCTGAAGGGCGGCCTGAACAAGGAGGCGAGTCCGGAATTGGGCGAGCGCCTCTACGAATTGTACGACTACTGCGAGCGACGCCTGCTCGATGCCAGCGCTCGTCGGGATCTGGCCGGGTTCGACGAGGTGGATGGCTTGATTCGCCAGATCAAGGAAGCCTGGGATGCGATCGAGCCCCAGGTCGCGGCCAAGCAGGCGACGGCACTGGCTGGCTGATTTTCGGATGGGTCGGGTTTCTGCACCGTTGCCCGAGGTTCTGGCTGATCGGCTCGACGTGCTGCGTCGTCTGGGGATCGAGGTCGACGCGCAGACCGATCGGTGGCTCGCCGATCAAACCGGGGTGCATGACGTTGCCGCCATCAATGCAATCACTGAAGCGCGCCGTATGATCGAGCTGACCGTGGATATGGCGGTGGCGCACGGTTGTGCCGAACATCCCGATCTGCTGGCCATGCGTGCGGAATGGGAGCAGCGTTTCGCGCGGACCCGCAAGGCCATGGAAAACAAGCAACGACTGCTGACAGATTCGTTGCGACACCACTTACAGCAAAACCGTGCGGCGCGGGCCTATATCGATACCGAAGGGTTGGGTCTATAGCGTTCGGTCTCGTGGATTCAACCGGGAATTGAACGAGAGAGGCACAACCGACAAAGGCGCTCAGGATCAGTCCGGAGCGCCTTTGTCATTTCTATCTGTTCCGCTCTGGTGTCCTTGTGCCGGGGGCGGGCCAGGAGCTTACGATAGCCTGGCGTTTGAGCTTCCTGAATCGCCATCAGCCTTCGTACGGGCGTGGCGCATCGCATTCAGATCCTGACGGAGTGCCGGCTGATCGGCTGGGTTACAGAAGGCAACGAGGGCGAGACATTGATCCAGCCCTTCCGTGATACCCAGTTCGTTAAAGAGCGCCGCGATCCGGCGGATCCGGACTGGATCCCCGGGGAACCGGGCCAGATAGTGGGAATACGCTTCGATCGCATGGGCTAGATCGCCACGCAGGGTGGCCAGTTGGCCGCTCAACGCCCAATGGCTGGGGTTGAAGAGCGCTGCCGTGTCCAGTGCCTGGTTGGCTTGTAAGGGGTCGTCCAACGACAGGCTGACGGCAGAGATGCGAATCAGGCAGTGGTCCAGCAGCAGCTGATCCCGGCTGGCATCGGCGTGATTCAGTACCGTCTCGTAGGCAGGCATGGCCTCAAGCGGGTTCTGATCCAGTTCGGCCAGTAGCCCGTTCAGGTAGGCGGCATAGGGTTTGGCCTGTTCGGAATCGGGGTGGCGGGACAGGGCGCGGGCCAGTGCGGCCAATGCGACCTTGTTGTGTTGCGAGAAGTGCATCTCCGCCAGCCGCAGGCTGGCCTTGGGTGCACGGCGCTCCTCGTTGCGTTTCCGGTCATCTGCCAGCAGCTTGGCTATTTGCGCATCGAAGGCCGCAGCCGTCCTGGCGGTGATCTCGGGCGCCAATCGCCAGTTGGTCGCCAGCCAGAGCACACGCTCGGGCTCCTTGCCTTCCTCGTACCGTGTCAGGATCGCGGACGGGTCCTGCTGTCGATCCTGTTCCATGAGACGGGTTTCCAGCCGGTAGTCCAGATCCAGAAGCACGGGGTGCAGGTTTTTGGCAGCCTGCTGAATCGTCGCATAAAAGCGGTTGGCCAGTGCTTCGGCCTGCTTGGCGTCCAGCGCGAAGAAGTCATGGGGCAGATCGGTGGCGACCAGTTCCCGGTGGGCCATGGTTTTGACGAGGTGTTCGGCTTCGGGGAGGCGCGTACGCATCAGGCGGTCGATCGCACGCATGCGTCGTTGGTGGAGTGGTTGCCGTTCCGCATTGATGGTGTTGAAGAACGCGCGATTCGACTCCAGGGCCAGTTGGGCGAGCCGTTCGATTTTCTGCACATCTTCCGCCATCGTGGTTAGGGCGGCGCGTACGCGATTGAGGTGGTCGATGACCGCCTCGGGCGATTCGGTCAGGGCCTCGTCCATTGGACGACGATCGAAGGGTTCGTCCGGCCAGTCGATTTTCTCGAGGGGCTGGAATCGTACGCCCTTGATGGCGGCGGCATTCGGTGAGGGATTGATCAGGGAAATGCCCTGTGGCCCGAGATGCTCGGCCATGTCCTGAAGCGTTTCGATGCCGGCGAAATAATCCGGTGTCGTCCAGGCGGTCTGCCCCAGGTTGGTCGTAACCTTGACGGCGGTATAGTCCAGCAGGGGGCCGGCCGCCGCTTCGCTGCTGCCTTGCGCATGGGTTTGCCCATCCGGTGCGTGACACAGGTCCAGGCCGGCGAAAGCGATTTCGGTGAATCCGAGATAGGTGGCCAGCATGACGCAGGTATGGGTAACGGTCGGACCGACGGACACGAGGTTGCCGACCGGGTTGATCTTCTGACGGGGTTCGTCCGTCTCGCTCGACGATTCGGCTTCGTCCCATGGGAGGATGAGGTCGGTGTGCACCTTCCGATGCGGCCATCGGTTCACGATGCCGGGGTAGGCATGGTTGCCGGCCACCAGGATGGTTTGCGGGCCGAAGTCGAACATGTGGCGACTGACGGTCAGGCTCACGGGGTAGGGGTCGACCGTGGCGATCAGGTCCGGATGGATGCCGGCGGAGAGCAGCCGGGCGCTGATGCGCGAAACGGCGATCAGGAACAGCCGGTGGCGGTTGGTCTTGATCCAGTCGATCTGGGTGTCCAGGGAAGGGCCGCCGGCCAGGATCAGCGCTTTCTTTCCCTTGAAAATGCCCTTGAGCGGGACGAGGTTGGCAAAGAAGCTGGGTGTATTCGCCAGTTGAGCACTCAGGAAGGGCGCCGTGCCGAGATTGGCCGTGGTGACATAGCGACGGCGCGTCAGCTCCGCGTCGAACTGATCGACGAGTTGCAGATAGTCTGCCGTGGGGTGATCCAGCGCGGCCAGGGAGCGTTCGAAAACAACCCCGCCGATGCGAAAATAGTCGTTCAGCAGGAGTAGCTCGGTCGCTTCCTCCCACGCGTCGGGCGTGATGAGGTGGACATAGTCGTCCAGCAGGGCGGTGATTCCTGGTGTCTGTTTCAGAATGGCCGCCAAAGGCTCCGGTTCGATGAACAGCCAGCGCGTGCCGCGTGGGAGCGGCTGCTTCCCCTGGATGAATCGGATCAATTGTCCGGAGTCGCTGCCGATGATGATGTACAGGCGGTCCTGCTGGTGCAGGCGATCCCGGAAGTGCGCCTTCAGTGCCTCTTGGGCGGGGCTTGTTCCGGCATCGAGGCTCTGCCCGTCCTGCGGGCTGAAATGCAGGCCGTTCAGTGCCGGGAAAATCCAGTCTCCGGCCTGGGTCTGTACGAGTTCCAGCGGGCCGTCTCCCGGTGAGAGTGAATCGGGATACGGCGCGGGCGCATTGGCTGTGTCGGTCATAGGGCACGCTTTCTGGGTCGGGTCATGAGTCCTTGACCGATCATCATAGCGAAGCGTTGCCCGCCTGTGCGGAATTTGCCACCAATCCGTCGCGGGTTCCGTTCGGGCGTGAATGCCGGTCGGCTCTCGCCCATCTGCTGTCCCGCGAGGATTCACCGGTGTTATTGTGGCTGGTGTTATTGTATTCGGGTCTGAATTCTTGAATGATTGGCCCACCGTGACCGTTTGGGCCGATCAATGACGATCTGCCCCGAATTACGAATGGATGGTGTTATGTCTGGAACGGCCTTATCGAATGCGCCCCGTGCCCTGGTGACGGGGGCGGACGGCTTCATCGGCTCTCATCTCGTGGAAATGCTGGTGGCGCGCGGTTATACGGTGCGCGCCCTGGCGCAGTACAACAGTTTCAACAACTGGGGCTGGCTGGAGGGGGCTCCTTGCCTGCCGAAGATCGAGGTCGTTTCCGGGGATGTGCGGGACCCCCATTTCTGCCGACACATGATGAAGGACGTCGATGTCGTCTTCCATCTGGCGGCCCTCATTGCGATTCCGTATTCTTACGTCGCGCCCGACAGCTATGTGGATACCAATGTGCGTGGGACCCTGAACGTCTGCCAGGCGGCGCTGGATGCCGGCGTGAAACGCGTCATCCATACCTCGACCAGCGAGGTCTACGGCACGGCGCAGTATGTGCCGATCGACGAAAAGCATCCCTTGCAGCCCCAGTCGCCGTACAGCGCCTCCAAGATCGGGGCGGATGCGATCGCCCAGAGCTTCCAGAACGCTTTCGACCTGCCCCTGACGGTGGCGCGTCCGTTCAATACCTACGGGCCGCGCCAGTCCGCCCGGGCCGTGATTCCGACCATCATCAGCCAGATCGCTTCGGGCAAGCCCCGCATCCAGTTGGGCGATCTGCGGCCGACCCGGGATTTCAACTACGTCGCGGATACCTGCCGCGGGTTCATCGCCCTGGCCGAATGCGACGCGGCCATCGGCGAAGTGGTCAACATCGGCTCGAATTACGAGATCACGATCGGCGACACGCTACATCTGATTCGGGCGCTGATGGGCAGCGACATCGAGGTGGTGCAGGATGACCAGCGTCTGCGACCGGAGAATTCCGAGGTCTTCCGACTCTGGTGCGACAACGGCAAGATCGAATCCCTGACAGGCTTCAAGCCCGAGGTGGACATCCGCGAAGGGCTGTCGCGCACCATCGAATGGTTCACCAACCCGGAAAATCTGCGTCGCTACAAGGCCGATATCTACAATGTCTGAGGGTTTCATCCGCTTCGTGCGCGAACTCTATGACGAGCCGTCGGCCCCGATTCCCCTGCATGCCCCGGTGATGGGGGATCTGGAGAAACAGCGGGTGAACGAGGCGATCGATTCGACTTTCGTCTCCAGCGTGGGGGCGTTCGTCACCCAGTTCGAACAGGACGTTGCCCGGTTCGTCGGCGCGAAGTACGCGGTGGCGACGGTGAACGGCACGGCGGCTCTGCATGCGGCGCTGCTGGTGGCTGGCGTACAGCCCGGCGACCGCGTCCTTACCCAGTCCTTGAGCTTCATCGCCACCTGCAATGCGATTCATTATGCGCGGGCGGAACCTGTGTTCGTCGATGTGGCGGCAGACACCCTCGGGATGGATCCTCGGGCCCTGCGCGACTGGCTCGAACGGCATGCGGAAGTGCGTAGCGACGGTCATGCCTACGGCCGGACGGACGGGTGCCGCATTCGCGCCTGCGTGCCGATGCATACGCTGGGTCACCCGACCCGGATCGCGGCGATCGCCGCCATCTGCGCGGAGTTTGGTCTGGTGTTGATCGAGGATGCCGCCGAGTCCCTCGGGAGTTTCGTGGGCGAACGGCATACCGGCACCTTCGGCCGGCTCGGGGTGTTCAGCTTCAACGGCAACAAGGTCGTGACCACGGGGGGCGGCGGGATGATCGTGACCGATGACGAGGATCTGGCCATCCGCGCGAAGCACCTGACCACCACGGCGAAAAAACCGCACCTCTGGGCATTCGAGCATGACGAGGTCGGCTTCAACTACCGCCTGCCGAACCTCAATGCCGCCTTCGGCGTTGCCCAGATGGACCGCTTGCCCGACCTGCTGGCGAGCAAGCGGTCGGTCGCGGAGGCCTATCGGCAATGGTCTGACGCGACCGGATGGGATTTCGTCACCGAGCCCCGGGCGGCCGATCACGAGGCGCGCAGCAACTACTGGCTCAATGCCCTGCGTCTGGCCGACGAGGCCGCGCGGGATGACTTCCTGGCGGAAACCAATCGGGCCGGGGTGATGACGCGCCCGTTGTGGACCCCCATGCACCGCCTGCCAATGTACGCGGCCTGTCCACGCGGTGCCTTGCCGGTCACCGAGCAGCTGGCGGCCACGGTGGTGAATGTCCCCAGCTCCGCGCGGGGCGATGGCCTGGCATGATGCGCCGGATTGCCGTCGTCACCGGAACCCGGGCGGACTACGGTCTGCTGTACTGGCTGATCCACGACCTGCATCAGGCACAAGATCTCGAGCTTCAGCTGATCGTCACCGGCATGCATCTCGTACCACTGTTCGGCCATACCGTCGATGTGATCGAGCAGGACGGTTTTCCCATTGCCGCCCGGGTCGATATCGATCTGGATTCCGATGAGCCCGAGGCCGTTGCCCGCTCGACGGGGCTCGCCACGATCGGTCTTGCCGAGGCGTTTGCCCGGTTGCGGCCGGATATCGTGGTGATTCTCGGCGACCGGTTCGAAATGCTGGCGGCAGCGAGCGCGGCCTTCATCCAGCGCGTGCCGATCGCACACATTCACGGCGGCGAGGTCACCGAGGGCGCGTTGGACGAGGGGTTCCGCCACGCGATTACCAAGCTCGCCCACCTGCATTTCACCGCGGCCGAGCCTTATCGCCGGCGCGTCATCCAGATGGGCGAATCCCCGGAACGGGTGTTCGAGGTTGGCGCGCCCGGGCTGGATCACCTGCGCCGGACACCGCTGCTGTCCCGTGCCGAGCTGGAGGCGTCGCTCGGCTTTCCCCTCGGACAGACGAACTTTCTGGTGACCTTTCATCCGGCCACCCTGGATGTCACGGATGCGGCCACCCAGTGCCGTGCCCTCCTGACGGCGCTGGATGCCTTCCCCGAGGCGACCGTCGTGATCACGCTGCCCAACGCCGATCCGGGCGGACGGGCGATCATCCCCTTGCTGGAAGCTTATGCCGGTCGCCATGCCGGTCGTGTGCACCTGCGCGCCTCGTTGGGCCAGCTGCGCTACCTGTCCCTGTTGTGTCAGGTTCAGACCGTGATCGGCAATTCGTCGAGCGGGATCATCGAAGCGCCGAGCTTCGGGGCGCCGACGGTCAATATCGGGGATCGGCAGCAGGGCCGCTTGCGGGCCGCCAGCGTGATCGATTGCGCACCGACCTCGGCCGATATCGTGGCCGCCATTCGTCGGAGTCTATCCGCCGACTTCCGGGCGGCGCTGAAGAATCGGGTCAATCCCTATGGTGCGGGTGATGCGACCGGGCGCATGATGGCGGTACTGCGACAGGTCGATCTCGACACGTTGCGGCGCAAAACCTTTTACGATCTGCCTTCGGAGTGTGTATGAATGTCATGATCGATTCCCCGAACGCGCGGGCCGTGCAGGTCATCGCCGAGGCGGGGGTCAACCACAACGGTCAGGCGGATCTTGCCTTCGAACTGGTTTCGGTCGCGGCGCAGGCGGGGGCCGACGCGGTCAAGTTCCAGACCTTCAAGGCGGAAAGCCTGGCGACGCAGGACGCCCCGAAGGCGGCCTACCAGGAGCGCACGACCGGCACGACGGAATCCCAGTTCGCGATGCTCAAGCGCCTGGAGCTGTCGCCGGCGCTGCACCGGGAATTGAAGGCGGCGGCGGAGCGACAGGGCATCGAATTCCTTTCGTCGGCCTTCGATAGCGAGAGCCTGCGCTTTCTCGTCGACGAGCTTGGCCTCAAACGATTGAAGGTGCCGTCCGGCGAGCTGACCAACGCGCCTTTCCTGCTGGAACATGCCCGGACGGGCGCCGCCTTGATCGTGTCGACCGGCATGGCAACCCTCGCCGAGGTGGAAACGGCCCTGGGCGTGATCGCCTTCGGACGCATTGCCGAAAGTACCGAGAAACCCTCCGTCGCCGCCTTCCACGCGGCCTATGCCGCCCCGGAGGGGCAGGCTGCCCTGCGCGCCGGATTGACGCTGCTGCATTGCACCAGCGATTACCCCGCGGCGCCGTCGGCCGTGAATCTGCGTGCCATGGACACGCTGCACACCGCCTTCGATCTGCCGGTGGGCTATTCGGACCATACCCTGGGTACGGGGATGTCCGTGGCCGCCGTGGCACGCGGGGCCTGCGTGATCGAAAAGCACTTCACCCTGGACCGGACGATGGCCGGCCCCGACCATGCGGCGTCGCTGGAGCCCGAAGCCCTGGCGACCATGATCCAGGATATCCGTGCCGTTTCCGTCGCCCTGGGCGATGGCATCAAGCGGCCGCAACCGGCGGAATGGGCGGTTGCCCAGGTGGCGCGAAAGAGTCTCGTGGCGCGGACGGATATTCCGGCAGGCACGATCTTGACGGCCGATCGGATCGCCATCATGCGCCCCGGCTCGGGTGTTTCGCCCCTGCGCTACTGGGACGTGCTCGGACAGAGCGCCCGGCGGGATTATCGGGCGGGCGAGTTGCTCGATGAGTGAGTCTGCGATGAGCGATTCAGTGACGACGGGAGCCGTGACGAACCGCCCCGTCGTCCTGCTCGGCTATGGCGGCCATGCCCGGGTGGTGCTTGATACCCTGCGGGCACTGGGCGCCGAAGTGGCGGGCATCCTGGCACCGGACCTGCCGGTTGGCGATCGCTGGGAAGGGATACCCGTTCTGGGTGACGACGACTGGACGCGGCGACCGGAAGCAATCCAGTACCACTACAGTCTGGGCGTCGGTATGCTGCCGCAGCGCCCTCATCTGCGCCAGCGATTGTTTTCGCTGTTGCGTGAGCGGCAGTTGCGGATGCCGCCCCTGGTCCATCCGTCGGCCGTCCTGGCCCCGGATGTGGTATTGGGTGAGGGCACGCAGGTGATGGCCGGGGTCATCGTACAGCCGGGTAGCGTCATCGGCGAGAATGTCCTGCTCAATACCCGGGCGACCGTCGATCACCACTGCCGCATCGATGCGCACGTGCATGTCGGCCCGGGGGCGATTCTGTGCGGCGAGGTGCAGTTGGGCGAGCGGGTGTTCGTCGGTGCCGGTGCCACCCTGATTCAGGGAATCGACATCGGTGCCGGTGCCCAGGTGGCGGCCGGGGCGACGGTAGTCAGAAACATTGCGGCCGGAATCCGGCATATTCCGGGGCATTTGCCGATCAGGATCGAGGAGGCATGACATGAATCAAGCATGGCGTCAGATACTTTTGGCTCCGGACGACGACATCCGTCGGGCGATCGAGGTCATCGACGAGGGCGCGAAGCGGATCGCCCTGGTGGTGGATGGGGCAGGGCGGTTGCTGGGCACCGTCACCGATGGCGACATCCGCCGCGGCATCCTGCGTCACGTGCCGCTGGAGTCGCCCATCAGCCAGGTGATGAATGCCCAGCCGCGCACCTTGCCGGAAAACTATCTGCGTGCCGATGCCCTTCAGCTTCTGGGCAGCGCGCAGGTGTTGCAGGTACCGATCGTGAACGACGAGGGCGTGCTGGTCGGGTTGGAAACGCTGACTGACCTGATGAAGCGCCCACGCCTGGAAAATCCCGTGTTCCTGATGGCGGGCGGCTTCGGTACCCGCCTGCGTCCGCTCACGGACAACTGTCCGAAGCCGATGCTCCCGGTCGGCGGCAAACCCATGCTGGAGCATATCCTCCAGGATCTGATCGATTTCGGTTTCTATCGTTTTTACATCTCGGTCCACTATCTGCGCGAGCAGGTCATCAACCACTTCCAGGACGGCAGTCGCTGGGGCGTCAGTATCCAGTACATCCACGAGGACAATCCGTTGGGGACGGCGGGGGCGCTGGGGCTGTTGCCGAAGGACGCCGTTCAGCGGCCCATCATCGTGGTCAACGGCGACATCATGACCCGGGTGAACTACGAGGCACTATTGCAGGATCACGATCGGCATACCCCGGCAGCGACGATCTGCACGCGGCAGTACGATTTCCAGGTGCCCTACGGCGTGATCGAGCACGAAGGGCAGAAGATCACGGACATCACCGAGAAGCCGGTCCATCGCTTCTTCGTCAGTGCCGGCATCTATGTGCTGGCGCCCCAGGTCGTGCATTCGGTCCTGGCGGATACCCGGCTGGACATGCCGGATCTGCTCAAGCGTGAGATGGCCAACGGCCACGACGTGCGGATGTTCCCGGTGCACGAGTACTGGCTGGATATCGGCCGCATGAACGACTTCGAGATGGCACAGCACGACGCGGCATCGGTGTTGCGGCATGAGTGATGCGCCGCGGGTGCTGGCCATCGTCCCGGCCCGGGGCGGCAGCAAGGGCCTGCCGGGCAAGAATATCCGCCCCTTGCTGGGCAAGCCGCTGATCGGCTGGAGCCTCGATGCGGCTCGGGCCTCTCGGTATATCACCGACGTGGCCGTCAGCTCGGACGACCCCGAAATCCTGTCCGTCGCCCAGGGACTGGGCGCGCACATGTCCCTGACGCGGCCGCCTGAGCTGGCCCGTGACGAGAGCAGCAGCATGGATGTCGTGCTGCAGGTGCTGGATGTGTTGCCGGCGTACGACTGGGTCGTGCTGCTTCAGCCGACGTCCCCGCTGAGAACCGGCGCGGATATCGATGCCGCCCTCGAACGGTGCTGGACGACCGGGGCGCCGGCCTGCGTGAGCGTGAGCCCGGCGGCGGAGTCGCCCTGGTGGATGTTCGGCATCGACGTCTCGGGTCGGTTGGCTTCCTTTCTGCCACCGGCGCAGCGGCCGACCCGTCGGCAGGACCTTCCCGAGCTGTATTCGCTGAATGGTGCCGTGTATGCGGCTCGGGTGGACTGGCTCAGGCAGTCGCGCAGTTTTCTTGCCGAGGAGACGGTGGCCGTGGTCATGCCGACAGCCCGTGCTGTCGACATCGATACCCTTGAGGACTTCCAGCAGGCCGAGTATCTGCTGAATCAGCGGGGAACGGTTCTCCCGCCCTAGGCTTTACCCTGGACTATCTCCTGGACTATCCCCTGGGCTTTTCGCATGGATCCTCCCCTTGAGTTTTCCCCAAGGATTTTCCCCAAGGATTTTCCCCAGGGATTTTCGCCGGGGATTTTCGCCGGGGATTTTCGCCGGGGATTTTCTCGTGGATTCCCGTCCTAGATGACTGTGGCGATCCAGTCCTGCAGTCGATCGGCGGCAATCACCTGATTCTCGCTTTCCCAACGCAGCCGCGTCTCGAATTCGCCGTTCTCCAGACCCCGTTCGCTGACCACGATGCGCAGGGGAATGCCGATCAGCTCCATATCGGCGAAGGCGACGCCCGGCCGTAGGCCGCGATCTTCCAGCAGGACGCTGTAGCCGCATGCCGTCAGGTCGGCCTCGAGCCGTTCCGCCGCTTCCTGGACGGCCGGGGCGCGATGGGCATTGATGGGCACGATGGCGATCGTGAAGGGCGCCAAGGGTACCGGCCAGACGATGCCGTTCTCGTCGTGATTCTGTTCGATGGCAGACGCTACGATGCGCGAGACGCCGATGCCATAGCATCCCATGACCGGCACGCGGGGCTTGCCTGTTTCATCGAGAATTTCGCACTTTAGCGCCGCGCTGTAGGTGTCGCCCAACTGGAACACGTGGCCGACCTCGATACCCCGGCAGATCTCGATGGTGCCCTGATTGTCCGGGGCCGGGTCGCCGGCCACGACGTTACGCAGGTCGGCGGTTTCCGGTTCCGGCAGGTCGCGCCCCCAGTTCACGCCGGTCAGATGCACGCCGTTCTCGTTGGCACCGCAGACGAAATCCGCCGTATCTGCTGCCGCGAAGTCTGCGATGACCGGTATGTTGGTCAGGCCGACCGGGCCGATGGAGCCGACGCCGCACCCGACTAAGGCCGGCGCGTCCTTTTCGTCGATGAGGGTAAAGGGTTCGGCAATCGCCGGATGCTTGGCAGCCTTGATGTCGTTGAGTTCGTGATCTCCACGCAGCACCACGGCCACCACCGGCACCTCGCGGCCTTTGACCAGCAAGGTCTTCAGGATGCGCGCTGCCGGCAGTTTCAGGAAATCCGCCACTTCGGCAATTGTCTTGGCGCCGGGCGTGGCCACGCGCGCCAACGTTTCGCTGGCGGCAGGCCGACCCGCCGCGGCGGGGAAGGTCGGTGCCATTTCGACGTTGGCGGCATAGTCGCCAGCTGTGGCATAGGCAATGGCGTCCTCGCCCGAATCGGCAAGCACATGAAACTCATGAGAAGCATTGCCGCCGATCGAACCGGTATCGGCGACCACGGCACGGAATTTCAGGCCGAGTCGGGTGAAGATGCGGCCGTAGGCATCGTACATCGCCTGATAGGTGTCTCGCAGGGAGTCGATATCCTGATGGAAGGAATAGGCGTCCTTCATGATGAACTCGCGGGCGCGCATCACGCCGAACCGGGGGCGGATCTCGTCACGGAACTTGGTCTGGATCTGGTAATAGCAGACCGGCAGTTGCTTGTAGCTCTTGAGGTCACGGCGGGCATAATCGGTGATGACTTCCTCGTGAGTGGGCCCGACGCAGAAATCGCGTTCGTGCCGATCCTTCACGCGCAACAGCTCGGGTCCGTACTTCTGCCAACGCCCGGATTCCTGCCAGAGTTCGGCGGGTTGGATGGCCGGCATCAGCAGTTCCAGCGCACCGATCCCGTCCATTTCCTCGCGAACGACTTTTTCCACCCGGCGCAGTACGCGCAGGCCCAGCGGCGTCCAGGTATAGAGGCCGGCGGCCAGCCGCTTGATCATGCCGGCGCGCAGCATCAGCTGATGGCTGATGACCTCGGCTTCGGTCGGCGTTTCTTTCAGGGTATTGAGGGCGAATTGCGAACTGCGCATGAGGACGAAGATCTCGATGAGGGGGTTGGGGGCTGTAACGGGGCCGACTCATATGATCCGGCCCGCCGGGTGGCTGGGCCGGGTACGTGAAGGAGCGTTATTTTGACACGAACCTCGCGACTTTTCGCGTTTGATACGGGTTGGGTGCAGATGCCGCTCTCGATATCCGGTGCCTATTCGACGCAGGCCTTGTTGGCTACGCCCTGGGCTTGTTTCAAACGGTCGGCAATCTCCCCGGGTGAAAGGGGGCGAAACTTGCCGTCTGTGTCACGAGTCATGAGTTGATTCTCGGGGCTTTTGAGAACTTTGATTTGGGCCTCGGCTGCTTGACATGCTTTTTCAGCTTCTTTTTTGTTGAACACGGTGATGGGCGTGTCGGCGGGTAACTTGGACCCCTTGGGTTCAGTGGCCCCTGAGGGGGGATTCTTACTCGTGTCTGTCTCATCGGCCGGGGCTGATGGTGGTGCCGCATAGTCAGGATTGATCTGTTCGGCTTGTACATGGCCACTGGATGGGGGCAGTTGACTGAAATGCGTCTCGCCTTTTTTATCGACCCACTTGTAGATTCGGGTCGCGTCATCCGCGTGGCTCACGCCCGCCAATGCCAAATTCGATAGCGCCAATAATGTGATCAGCGCGTTTTTCCCTAAGCGTTGCATAATCTCTCGTCCTCTGATGATTGTTCGTTCGCTAGCATAACGGTTTGTGTCGATTGTTCAACTGGTTGGCCCGTATCCCAAGTACCGCGGCATTTCCTGCTGCTATCCCGAAGGCAGATATCGGGTATAGTGTCGCAAACGATAAATGGGCTTGATACACTATCCCGATTAACTACATAGAGTGGGAATGACCTCATGGCTGATCGACGTCTCAAGGTGTTCAACACCGTTGCGCGCTTATTGAGTTTCACCAAGGCTGCTGAAGCGCTGCACATGACGCAACCCGCCGTGACGTTTCAGGTGAGACAGCTTGAGGAGCATTTCGACACCCGACTGTTCGATCGAACCCACAATCGTGTGACCTTGACGGATGTCGGTCATGTCGTCTACGAAATCTCGGAACGCATGTTCGAGCTGTACGACGAGATGGATCGCCGCGTCAAAGAGATGACCGGGGAAGTCGGCGGATCCCTGAATCTCGGCGCCAGCATGACGATCGCCGAGAACATGCTGCCCGCGCTTCTGGGTAAATTCCGCCTGAAACACCGTGATCTCGCCATTCGGCTGAAGGTGGGCAACACCGAGTCGGTCGTGGCGATGGTGGAGCACAACGTGGTCGATCTCGCCATCGTCGAGGGGACCGTAACCAACAAGAACTTGTTGGTCGAAACCTGCCGGCGGGACGAACTCGTGGTCATCATGCCTCCGGATCATGCCCTTGCCGAAGCCGAGGAGCTCAGTATCGAGCAACTCATGTCCTACGACTTCATCTGTCGGGAAGAGGGGTCGGGGACACGGGAAATCGTGCTCAACTATCTGGTCGACCAGGGCTATTCCGAAGGATGGGATGTCTGCATGGAACTGGGTAGCCCTGAAGCCATCAAGGGCGCCGTTCAAGCGGGCATGGGGCTGTCGATCATGTCTTCCGCCGGGATCACCAAGGAACTCAAATTGGGTCTGCTCAAGGCCGTGCCGCTCAAGCCCCGACTGTTCCGCGATTTCTCCTTCGTGCGCCAGCGCCACAAGTTCCGTCTTCCTGCCATGGAAGACTTGCTCGAATTCTCCCGCGACTACTGTCACAGCAGCTCACCCATGCTGGATTTGGAACTGATCCAGAAGGCGGCGAACAGCAGCCGTTAGGGGTTCTCGCCCTGCAAGCGTCGAAACCCTCCCTTTTGTTCCGCTTCTGTACAGAGCGCGGAACAGCAGGCTGAATGTTCGGCGCCTTCGAGCATCCTCAGACCTTCGTCACTCGTCCCCTAGAGCTGGGCTATCCACTGGCGGGCTATTCTGCCATTTCCTCTATCTCGGTTTACTTGAGATGCTGCTGGATTACGTCGACCACGACCCGGGGTGATTTTCCCGCCGTTTCGATGATCAGGTCGGCAACCTCTCGATAAAGCGGTTCGCGCTCGTGCATCAATGCCGTTAACTTACCCACCCGGTCAGGTGTCTGCAGCAGCGGGCGCTGGGTATCCATGGCAGTGCGTTCGGCCTGCTGCTGTACCGTGGCGTGCAGATAGACGACGAACCCGCGCTGAGCGAAAACGGCTCTATTCTCCGCGCGTAATATGGCACCGCCCCCGGTGGCGAGTACCCAACCCTCCCCCTGTGTAATTTCCTGGATCACGGCGACTTCACGGTCGCGAAATCCGGATTCTCCCTCGATTTCGAAGATGAGCGGTATTGTGACCCCCGTGCGATGCTCGATTTCCTTGTCCGAGTCCAGGAAAGGTCGATTCAAGGCGTGTGCCAGAAGTTTTCCGATGGTGCTTTTTCCTGCGCCCATGGGTCCAATAAGAATGATGTTCGGTGTGTTCATCGCGCCATTCTAGCGCAAATAGAAAAAGCCCCGCTCAGCGGGGCTTTTGACGTTCAACCAAGGTCAAGCGTTAATAGGGATAGGTGCAGGAACCATATATGCCGAATGGACTCGGGTTCCCTGCGGGACCGGACTTGTTCCCCGCATCCAGGTCCGATGAGGCCAGTCCCAGCCAACCACTGAGCGTATTGCTGCCTTCCGTGCCGGAGACGATGGCTGTCGCCGTGATGCTGTTGTACACCCATCCGCCATAGTTTTGGCCGTAGATGATCTTGAAGGTGGCCGTGCCGTTGGCATCCGTGACCGGGTTGGCCGGAGAGAAGGTTACGATATTCGGCGGCTCCAGAGTGCCGTTGCCATTGATGTCCTCACCAGGGTCCAGGACGCCATTTCCATTGGTGTCTTCACTCGCGCAGACCTGACGGGCGCCTGTGTAATAGATCGTACCGTTTACCTGACTGCCCCGGTTGACTGTGCCAGATGGGTATTCCTTATAGAACTGCGTCCACGTCGTGGCACCAGTTTGAAGCTCCCAGGCGCCTTTCGCATAGGCTTTTGGCAAGGCGCGCAGCTGGATGGACGCGCCTTGAACCGGCGCACCGGTATTGTCGGTCACGATCACGTTGTAGGTCTTTTCGTACGTGGCGTTTGCATCGTTTTTAACGATTTTATTATCTTCGCCGATCACGACGGAAAAGGACTTCCCGGCGACCGAAAGTGCGACTTGCCCCGAGACTGCCGTGGGTTGATTCGGTTGTTGAGCCGGTACGGTCGCCTGAATGGTGAAACTGTTGTCCGGGTTGCCGCCCGCCGTATAGGTGATTGTTGCCACGCCTTGGTTATTCGTGGTGGCCGAAGTGGCGGACAGATTGCCGTTCGAGGTTTCGTTCTGGAGGGTAAAGTTGACGGTGGCACCGACTACAGCATTCCCGTTGTTATCTTGTACCTGCGCTTGAATTTGCGTGGAGCCATTGGTGGGGATAACGCTGGAGGTTGCCTGTACGATGACTTTCTGGGCCGTTAGGGCCGAGAAGGTGACGTTACGAATGCCGGTCACATTGTTGGCCGAGGCGCTGATCAGTGATGGACCGGAGGTGTTAGAACCGATGTAGACAGTTGCATTGCCGCTCACATCCGAGGTCGCCGAACTGGCGGTCAGCGTGCCGCGGGTGGTTGTGAAGGCGACTGAGGCCCCGCTTTGCGGCGTTCCACTTACGCTGACGTTCGCCGTAACCGGATAGGATTGGCCGATATACAGTATCTGATTTTCGGTCGGTGTTGTGATGCTGGTCGCATTTTGGGACACGCTGATATTCTGCGTGGCACCGGCATTTAAATTGACTGCCGTCGCCGTGATAGCGGCATCCGTCGTGCCTGGGGTGAAGGTAAAGGAAGCGGTGCCTTTACTGTCGGTGGTCACGGATGTGGCGGACAGCGTGCCGGATGTGGTGGTGAGTGAAACCGGCTGATTCGCGATCGGTTTTCCGGTCGAGTCGACCAGAGTCAGGCTATAGGTTTGCTGCGAGCCGATCGTCGCCGAAGTGGCGCCGGAGATGGTCAACGCCGTCCCCGTCACCGCGATAACCAGGGGTTGCGAGGTGCTGGCGCCTGCCGTGGCGGTCAGGGTGATCTGGCCGTTCGGCAGGACATTGCTGGTGTTCAAGCTTCCCTTTGCGGATCCGGTTTGATCGGTTGTGAATGGTGCGCCCGTCAAATTACCCCCAGTCGCACTGATGGTGACAGGAACGCCCGATACTAGGTTGTTATTGGCATCTTTGACGAGTGCAATGATATCGGTTCCCGTGGCATCGTTGGTGCCCACGGAAGTTTTGGATGCCAGCAATTGAATGGAATATTGTGGTGTTGCCGGGGGAGGGGTGGGTGTAGACCCCCCACCCGTGTTGCCCAGGAGGCTTGACCCACTGCCTCCGCCACCGCAGGCGGCGAGCGAAAGCAGGGCAGTCACGGTCAGTGCCCGCATAAGTCGGTCTCTAATTCGGATCCACATGAAATCTTTCTCCTGAAATTATCTGTCCACATTACTTAAAGGGGGTCGATCAAGATCCCGGGTCAGTCGTTCGCAGCGGCAATTCCGTTGCTGTCAATAATCTTCGGCGTGACGAAAATCAACAGTTCGAAACGCTTGTTGTTGTTCTCGCGATCCTTAAAGAGATTCCCGATACCGGGCAGATCCCCGAAGAAGGGCACCTTGTTCAATGAATTGGTATTCTGGAATTCGTAAATACCGCCTAACACGACGGTCTCGCCATTCTTGACTTCAACCTTGGTGGTGACTTCTCGTGTGGTGATTGGCGGATTCGTCGTTCCCGGCAGCAGGTTGGTGTAGTCCGGCTCGTCCTTCTTCACCTTGATGTCCATGATGATGTTGTTGTTCGGGGTGATCTGTGGCGTCACCTCCGTCTGCAGCACGGCTTCCTTGAACTGAACGGTGTTTACGGCGCCGCCACCCGTACTGGTCGTGGACTGGTACGGGATTTCCGAGCCCTGCTTGATCATGGCGGTATGACCGTTGGTTGTAATGACCTTCGGACTTGAAACGATTTCGCCAGAACCTTCCGACTGGAGTGCGGACAATTCAAGATCCAGCAGAACGTTGGAACCCAGGATTGCCAAGCCCAAACCACCTGTCGGGGTACCCGAAATCGGGGTGTTGAAATTGAATCGGTTGCCCAGACTCGGGATGCCCGGTGCTGCGCCCGCCGCGACGTTCGACAACATCTGGTCGGTGGCATTGGCGTTTCCGCTGGCCAGATAGGTGTTGCCTTGTCCCGTGCCGGTGCCCGTTACGCCCCAACGAACGCCAAGCTGGCGAGCAAAGTTGTCGGTGGCGATCACGATGCGTGTTTCGATCAGCACTTGCTTGACGGGTTTGTCGATTTTCTTGATCAGGTCACGAATTCGATCCAGAGCCGTGGCGGTATCGGTGATGATCAAACTGTTGCTGCGGGCATCAACGGTGATATTCCCGCGATCCGTCAGGAAGCGTTGTGAAGTATCGGAACCTTTTTCCGCACCGCCTTTGACCTTGGAGGTGGATTCGAGCAGTTTGTCGATATCGGCGGCGCGGGCATAGTTGATCTGTACAATGTCGGTGACCAGCGGGGCCAGTTGTTGGGATTGCTGGCGTGCCTCAAGTTCGGCCTTGTCGCGAGCAACGATGTCCGCTGTCGGCGCGACATAGATGACGTTGCCATTCTTGCGCATGGACAGACCCTTGGTCGTCAGGATGAGATCCAGTGCCTGATCCCAAGGTACATTTTCCAGACGCAAGCTGATGGAGCCCTTGACGTCATCGCTGACGACAATGTTGTTTCCGGTAAAGTCCGCAATCAACTGAAGCAGTGGTCGAATGGCGATATCCTGGAACTTGAGCGTCAGGCGTTCGCCCGTGTATTTCTTCTCTCCAACATTCTGTGCGCCTTGAGTGCGTGGGATTGCCTTGACCTCGACGACCAGGCGGTTGTCCGTCTGGTAGGCCATGTGTTCGCCGGCATTGCGCGTTTGGAGGATGATGCGGCTGCCATTCCCCATGGGGCGCACGTCGACATTTTCTACGGGGGTCGCGAAATCACGAACGTTGAACCGTCCCGCATCGACTCGTGTATTGGGCAGATCTATGATGATATTGCTGCCTTCGCGGCGCATTTTCATCGGTGTGTTGGGGCCGGATGTCTTGATCAGCAGTCGTCCGGCACCATCTGCTGCGCGGCGGAAGTCGATCATCTGGCCGCGATCCATCGCGGTTGAAGGATTGCTGCCCGTGCTGATGGCGACACCGGAAGCGGTCGTATTCCGAATCGCTGCGGGCTTGAAGGTGATCGTCACCTCGTTGCCTTGAGGGTTGATTGCGTAAGGGGTCGATTGTGTCAGGTTGAATACGACGCGCGTGCGGTCGCCAGCTTCCGCCATCATGAGGGACTTCACGGGACCCAGATCGATTTTTTGTTGTCGTTCACCGGTTTGGTTGTTTACGCCGGGAAGGTCCACAGCAACGCGTGCCGGATTGTCGATCTGAAAATTGTCCGGGCTGGTGGCCAGTGGCTCGGAGAGCTTGAGGTGCACTTGCACGGAACCGTCGGCGGTCCGCTCGGTGCTGATTCCCGTCAGATCTCCCGCCAGGGCAATGGCCGGAATTAAGGAAATCGACAGTATTCCCAACGATTGCCGAATGGCGGTGCTCAGGAGCCGATGACGAGGTGTTGCATCCATAACGTTGTTCATTTCTATCTATCCCCTTGAATCATTTAGTCGCTTTTTGCTGGACGATTGCCGTTTGCTTGCGCCAGCCGCCCTGTCCATCGGGCACGATTTCTTCGAGCGTGATCTTGTCAGCGGTGATGCTCGTCACCTTGCCATAGTTCAAGCCCATGTAATTGCCGACCTGAATTTCGTGTATGACGCCATCACCGTCGCGGACGAGGGCAAAGGTCTTACCTTGCCGTTGTATGACGCCCTTCATGGCGAGCGCGTCGAGTGGGTACATCTCCAGCGGTTCTTTCGGTCGATTGAGGTCAGGGGATATACCACTATCCTTCTTGGTGCTTTGCGTGACCGCGGGTTCGAAGGGGGTGCGGTCCTTCGATTCAACATACGCGTACTTGGGGAGCGGCTTCATTTCAGGAATCGGTTCGATCTTGCCGCCCGGTCGAGCCAAGATCTGGTCGACCTCATGCTTCAAGTCACTCATGTTGTTTGCGCAGCCGCTGAGCAGCAACGTGATCGGTAGCATGCAGATGAGCCACTTGGAGGTGCGCATCGGTGCGCCTTTCGTGTCAGTCCGTTTCATTTGCCTGTGCCCTCATCCTGATCAAGATATCGATAGGTCTTGGTGACGATCTTCATGCTCAGTGGCGGGGCCTTCATGTCCTGCTTATCGCCGCTTTCCCGGGTAATGGTTGGGTTGTGCAGCGTGACGATTCTTGGCAGATTGGCCGTATCGCTGATGAATTTGGCCAACTGGTTGTAGGTGCCTTCCAAGGTTAGCGTGTAAGGGGTTTCTGCATAGAAGGCGTGCTTGATTTCATTGCCCGGTTGGATCTGCTTGTTTTTGAGACCGTTCTTGAGTGAGGTCTGGGCGATGTCGATAATCAGATTTTCTGCCTCGCTCTTGTTCGGTAGTTGACGAAGCAACTCGCCGAATCGCGTCTGCATTTCCTTGAGCTGATCCTGGTAGGCCTTGAGGTTGGCAGCCAGTTTTTGCTTGGCACGAATGGTGTCCAGCAGGCTCAGTTCGGTTCGTTTTTTCTGATCGAGCAAATCCCGTTGAGGCATTGTGTCGAAATAGATCACGGCGCCGACAATCAGGACGATCACAAACAGGAAGATCACCATGCGCGTCCCGAGGGATGCGAGCCCGATGGTCTGGAAATCAAGGTTTTTGAGTTCGTTCAGATCCATCGCTTACTGCTCCTTGCTGTCTTCAGTGGGTTTCGGGGTTTTCACTGAAGCTGTGATCGAGAATACATACCGGTTCGATGAGGGGCTGTCCTTGCCGGGTGAATTGGCGAGAATGCCCGAACCCACGATGACAGCACCGCCAATGTAGTCGGATGCATTCAGTTGACGGAGGTAATCCGCAACACGAGCCTGTGCATCGGCGTAGCCTTGCAGCGCGATTTTCTTGTCTCCGGTGATGTCGATCTTGGTAAGTTGAATACCGTCGGGGAGCGTTTTGACGAACTCCTCCATCAGGTGGACGATGATGGGGCGGCTGGATTGCAGCTTCTCGATCACCTGCATGCGCGCGATCAACTCGTTTTTCTTTTTCTTCAACTCATTGATGGACTGAATCTTCCGGTCCAGGTCCTTGATCACGCCATTGAGGTACTGGTTTCTTTCATCCTGAAAATCCAGCTGATCCTGCATGTAAAGATGTATGCCGCCACCGATCGCCAACGCAACGACCACGGACGAAACCAGGTGAACGACAAAATTCCGCTGAAGTTTCTGGCGACGTTCATCGCGCCAGGGAAGCAGGTTGATTCTTCTCATGCGTCGAAGCTCCGTAGGGCGAGGCCGCAAGCAATCAGCATCGATGAGCCATGGTTGGCGAGCAATTCAGCTGAAATCCTTGATCCTTGGCCGATGGCGGCAAAGGGATTGGCTGTACGCGTCCTGATGCCGGTTTCATTGTTGATCCGCTCGATGGCCCCAAGCGTATTGGCCGTTCCGCCGCCCAAAAGGATGAGACCGATGCTCCCGCCATTTGCTTCTGAGTAGAAGTACTGGATGAAGCGCTCGACCTGCATGGCCATGTTGTCGATGAATGGCTGCAAAACCTTGCGGTGATAATCCTCAGGCAGCGTATCGTTACGCTTCTTCTCTTCGGCCTCCTCGAGGGATAGGCCATAGTAGACGGCGATGTCGTTGGTCAGTTGCTTCCCGCCGAAGGGGTGCTCCTTGGTGTAGATGATGTTGTCGCCGCTGAACACGTTGATGGTGCTCGAATTGGCGCCGATATCCAGTAAGGCGACCGGCTGCGCGCGATCTTCGGCGGACAGTGCGGGGGCGATGATTTCGGTGTAAGCATTTTGTACGGCAAAGGATTCGATATCGACGATGTCGACAGTGAGGCCTGCCGCTTCCGCCACCGCGATTCTGGATTCGACATTGGTAGACCGGGTCGCGGCCATGATGACCTTCAGGGCTGACTCCTCGTCCTTCTTTTTCTGCTTGTTGCCCGTGTCTGCGTGCAGGGTCTCGAAATCCAGGCTGACTTCGTCGATGGGAAAGGGGATGTATTGGTCTGCTTCCATCCGCACTTGTTCTTCGAGTTCGAATTCGTTGCCGGGATTGCTGATGGTCAGAACGCGGCTGACGGTTGCCGCGGAGGGAACAGCCATGACAATGTGTTTGGTCTTGGCCCGTGAGCGGGAAAGGGCACGGCTCAGTGCGCCGGCTACAATGTCAGGGTCCGTGATGACTTTGTCCTGGACGGCGCCCGGGGAGAGAGGCTCAACGGCAAAGGCGGTCGGCCGGTAATTATTTCGATGCTTTTCCAGCATCAGAACCTTGACGGTCGTTGAGCTGATGTCAACGCCAATTCGAGTAGTTTTCGAAGTAAATAATGGCACAGTCATTCCCTTCCCTTTGGGTGTGCGCTAAGGTTACACGCGCACTTTATAGTCCACCAAGGCATCCTAGGCCAAAACCCGTGAGCTTGTCGAATATTCTTGCGGCGATGGATTATCGCGCGGAAAACCATTGAGTCGAACTGATTTAAATGAAACTTATCAAATTTATTGTGTATGTAGTTGGTTTTTTGTCGATTTTTGTGCTCGGGGGGGTGGGTGTCCTGTATCATGTTTACAACACGCAGCTTCCGGATGTCAAGGAACTGTCGAAAGTTCAGTATCAAATTCCCATGCGAATTTTCGATGCGGACGGTGGTTTGGTTGCCGAATTTGGTGAAAAGCGCCGTTTTCCGGTGACTTATGACGAGATTCCGAAAGTAGTTATCGATGCATTTACTTCTGCAGAAGATGACAGTTTTTTTGAGCATGGCGGCGTGGATGTGCAGAGTTTGTTTCGCGCAGCTTATGAGTTAATTAAGACTGGGCATAAGGGGCAGGGCGGTTCGACGATTACCATGCAGGTCGCGCGCAATTTCTTTTTGGGGCGGGAGAAAACCTATAGTCGGAAGCTGATGGAAATCCTGTTGGCAATCAAGATTGAGCACACCTTGACCAAGCAGCAAATCCTGACCCTGTATCTCAATAAAATTTTCCTCGGTAATCGGGCGTATGGCGTCAAGGCAGCGGCTCAGGTTTATTTTGGTAAATCGTTGGATCAGTTGTCTGTTGCCGAGGCGGCCATGCTGGCTTCACTGCCCAAGGCGCCTTCGACGGTGAACCCGGTCTCGAATCCCGATCGTGCCCTTGCACGACGTGCCTATGTATTGAGTCGCATGCTCGCGTTAGGGCATATCGATCAGTCGGCCTATGACCGCGCGATGCAGGCCCCGTTGCCCGGCCATCTGTTTGCGAGTGCCGATATTCAAACGCCAGCCCCCTTCGTGGCGGAAATGATTCGCCAGAAATTGGTCGATCAGTACGGTGCCGCGGCCTATGAGATGGGGCTTAATGTTCATACGACGATCGATCCGAAAGCACAGGCGGCGGCTCGCATGGCATTGCGTGACGGATTGCTGGCCTATGATCGGCGGCATGGCTACCGGGGCCCCGAGGATCACTGGTCCGATTTGCTGGGGAATCGGGGCGCCTTGTTGCAAAAGCTGCAGGATACGCCGGTCGTGGGCGGGCTTGATCCTGCCGTCGTGATGACGGTAAACGCCAGTACGGCAACCGTTTTGATGGCCGATGGTTCAACGCAGACACTGGATCTGGATGGGGTTCGCTGGGCCTGTCGTTATGAGTCGGAAAACCATTGCGGCCCTGCCCCTAAGGACATGACGCAGCTGTTCAAGCCGGGTGACCTGATCCGATTGCAGCAGACCGACAAGCACTGGTCCCTGGCTGAAATACCGGCGGTTAGCGGCGCGTTCGTTGCGCTGGATCCCAAAACCGGTGCCGTGCGGGCCCTGGTCGGCGGATTCGATTTTGCTCATGACAGCAAATTCAACCATGTTACCCAGGCCGAGCGTCAGCCGGGTTCCGGGTTTAAGCCATTTCTCTATTCCGCAGCGTTGGATCATGGCTTTACCTGGGCAACCCTGATCAATGACTCGCCTGTCGTTGTAAAAAATGGCGTGAAGGAGGGGGTCGACTGGCGACCGCAGAATTATGGGAAGAAGTTTGGTGGTCCGATGCGCATGCGCATGGCCTTGGTGCATTCCGTGAATCTGGTTTCGATCCGACTGATCGATGCTCTGGGTCCTGAAACGGTTTTGAAGTACGCGGCGCGGTTCGGTCTGCCGACGAAAAACTGGTCGGCAACGCCGTCCATGGCGTTGGGGAGTTATGCGCTCACGCCACTGGAACTGGTGGGCGCCTTCTCGACGTTTGTGAACGGCGGCTACCGGGTAACGCCCTATACGACCACCGAAGTGGACAATGGCGATAATGCGGTGCTGTATAGCCATCCCTCGGTAAATCTGTGCGATGACTGTCCGATTGATAGCCCGGATTCGAGCGTGGCGCCTCGTGTGATCACCCCGCAAAATGCATTTTTGATGCGATCGGCTCTTCGTGATGTCGTGCGGATGGGGACTGGCGTGGGCGCTTTCCGGGCCCTCAAGCGAAATGACATCGGTGGCAAGACAGGTACCACCAACGATCAACGCGATGCCTGGTTCACGGGATTTGGTCCGGGCTGGGTGGCTACGGCTTGGGTGGGTTTCGATGATAACAGTCCGCTGGGCCGCCGTGAGGTGGGTGGGACTGCTGCATTACCGATCTGGGTGTCCTTCATGCGTGCCGTGTTGCCGCCGCCGACCGATACCCCGCACGTGCCCCCACCGGGTGTGGAAGAGGTCATGATCAACCCGGATACGGGCGCCAAGTTGCCTCCGGGCGCGACAGGGGGGGTGCGCGAGTATTTCGACACCACGCGTAACCCGGCCGACGAAACGCCTCTTTCCGCGCCAATTCCGACGGATGCTGTCCCGCAAAAGCTGTTGAACGACCTGTTCTGATCGGTTATCCGTTGGGTAGGGCGGTGTGGGCGTTGCCTGGACCTAGCAGATCTGCGGCAACCGTTCGGTGGTTTTGATGGGCGACATCCATGGGCCGTATAATCGCCACAGAGTTTATTCAGTGCACTGCAGGAGGTTTGTGATGGCGCGTGAAACTGGCCCCGCTTCGTTGGCCCTCCTGCGTGCCGCCGCTCGTCTGTGCGTTGAAGATGCTTCCTTGCCTCATGTCCAGGCTTTGCGGCGTGTGGCTCAGCGCGAGGGAGTCGATCTGGATGAGCGATTTCTCGATGTGGACTGTACTCGGTTGGAGACGGAAATCCGCCAGTACCAACTGGTATTCAAACCCGAGCAGCGGGATGTGCTCCGTGCGTTGCGGGCAGAGGCTTTGCAGGCCATGGATTTTCTGGCCGAGTTCTCGCCCAGGCTGGTGGGTGCCGTGCTGTCCGGTACGGCGGATCGTCAGTCTACCGTGACCCTTCATCTTTTTGCCGATGCGCCCGAAGATGTCATGACATTTCTGATGGGCAGGAATATTCCCTTCACCGAATCCGACCGCCGTTACCAGTACCGAAACGGTCGTCAGGAACGGGTTCCCGTGTTGAGTTTTTTGGCCAATGGCGTGCCGTTTGATCTCGTTGTCTTCGGTCACACCGGGATCAAGGAGGCCCCGCTGGGCGGGGGGCGTAACGCGCCGATACATCGTGCCTCGCCGAGTCGTTTGCGCGCCATGCTGGATGACGTGGGTGCGCCGGCGACGCGTTGATGAGATGTCGTCAACGCGTCGAACGATAATGGTCTTCCATGGTCAGCGATTGCCCGTCAGGCGCTGTGGTAGGGACGGCTCAGGCGGTGCACGGCGTCGACCAGTGTTTTGACGCGCGCTGGGTCGATATGTTGGTGGATACCATGACCCAGGTTGAATACATGTCCGGAGCCATGGCCATAGGATGCGAGTACCCGGGCGACCTCCTGTTCGATGACGTCGTCTGTGGCGTACAGAACGCTGGGATCCAGGTTCCCCTGCAGGGCAATCTTCCTATCTCCGGCCTGGTCGAGCGATCGGCGTACCGTGCCGATGTCCACGGTCCAGTCCAGGCCGATACCATCGGCGCCACTTTGTGCGATACGGGATGCCCATTGACCGCCTCCCTTGGTGAAAAGAATGACGGGAATGCGTTGGCCATCCTGATTGCGGATCAATCCGTCGACGATCTTCTCCATATAGCGCAGGGAGAACGCCTCGTATTTCTCGGGGGACAGAACCCCGCCCCAGGTGTCGAACACCATGAGTGCCTGGGCACCGTTCCGGACCTGGGCGTTGAGATAGTCGGTCACGGCGTGACTCAACTTGTCGAGCAGCAGGTGGGCGGTGGCCGGGTCGCTGTACATGAGTCCCTTGATGTGGGCGAATTCCTTGGTGGCGCCGCCTTCAACCATGTAGGTGGCCAGTGTCCAGGGACTGCCGGAAAAACCGATCAGGGGGACGCGTCCGTCCAGGGCGCGGCGAATCGTGCTCACTGCGTCCATGACGTAACGCAATTCGTTTTCCGGATCGGGGATCGGCAGCTGTTCGATGGCGGCGCGAGAGCGCAAGGGGCGTGCGAACACAGGGCCTTCGCCAGCGGCAAAGGAGAGGCCCAGCCCCATGGCATCAGGAACGGTCAGGATGTCCGAAAACAGAATGGCGGCGTCCAGATCGAACCGCTCCAGGGGCTGCAAGGTAACTTCGCACGCCAGATCTGCCGAGTGACACAGGTCCATGAAGCTGCCCGCCTTGGCGCGGGTCGCGCGGTATTCCGGCAGATAACGGCCTGCCTGGCGCATGATCCAGATGGGGGTGCAATCGACGGGCTCGTGGCATAGTGCCCGGATAAAGCGATCATTCTTGAGGTCGCGGGTCATGAGGGGGTCTCTGGCAGGGATTTTGTGCGAACGAACGTCTGGGCCCTCTCGGGTGGTCAGACGTCGAGGAATTCCAGAATGCCGAAGCCGGCATTGCGCCCTTCGAACACGGCCGTGACGACGAGATCCGAACCGCGCACCATATCCCCGCCGGCAAAAATCTTGGGGTTGGTGGTCTGGAAGGCCGGCTGGTTAGGGTTCTTGTTCGCTACCACGCGTCCGCTCGAGTCGAGCTCGACACCGATGTCCGTGAGCCAGGCGGCGGGGGACGGCCGGAAACCGAATGCGATCAGGACCGTGTCCGCTTCGACGATATGTTCGGAGTTCGGGATCACTTCGGGGACGCGCCGGCCGCGATTGTCCGGTTCCCCAAGGCGCGTGCTGACGAAGCGTACGCCGGTGACGCGACCGTTTTCGCCGACGATTTCGACCGGTTGACGGTTGAACAGAAACTCCGCGCCTTCTTCCCGGGCGTTTTGTACTTCCCGACGCGAGCCGGGCATGTTTTCCTCGTCACGGCGATAGACGCAGGTGACCTGGCTGGCCTGTTGGCGTAGGGAGGTGCGGGTGCAATCCATCGCGGTGTCGCCACCGCCCAGGACCACGACGCGCTGTCCGGATACGTCGATGTAGGGATATTCCGCGCCGGAATAGGACATGACGTGATTGACGTTGCCGATGAGGAAGGGGAGCGCCTCGTGCACGCCGCCGAGTTCTTCGCCCGGGAAACCACCGCGCATGGCGGTGTAGGTGCCCATGCCCAGGAACACGGCGTCGTACTCGTTCAGCAGGCTGTCGATGGATACGTCCTTGCCGACGGTCGTGTTCAGCCGGAACTCAATGCCCATTTCCTCAAAAATCCGTCGCCGGGTTTCAAGGACGGATTTCTCGAGCTTGAACGGGGGGATCCCAAAAGTCAGCAGACCGCCAATTTGCGGGTGCCGGTCATAGACGACCGCCTTGACGCCGTGACGGGCAAGAATGTCGGCGCATCCCAGGCCGGCCGGGCCGGCGCCGATGATGGCGACCCGCTTGCTGGTCTGGGTGACCTTCGACATGTCGGGACGCCAGCCCAACTTGAATGCCTCATCAGTGATGTATTTCTCGATCGAGCCGATCGTGACGGCACCGAATCCATCGTTCAGGGTGCAGGCGCCTTCGCAGAGTCGATCCTGCGGACAGACGCGTCCGCAGATTTCGGGCAGCGAGTTGGTCTTGTGCGACATCTCGGCCGCTTCGAGCAGATTGCCTTCGGCGACCAGTTTCAACCAGTTCGGAATGTAGTTGTGGACCGGACACTTCCACTCGCAATAGGGGTTGCCGCACTCCAGGCAGCGGTCCGCCTGTTCTGCGGACTTCTCCGGGGTGAACTGACCGTAGATTTCATTGAATTGCTGTACGCGCTCGACAGCCGGCGTCTTTTCCGGGTCCTGTCTCGGTACATTCAAAAACTGAAAATTGTCACCCATTGCCCATTACCTGTTCTTGTTCATTATGGCGCCCCGGATACTGCGCGCCGGACGGCGGTTCGCTGCGGGGTCCATCTATTTTATTCCCGATGCCGATAAAGCGATAAGGATTTGCTTGTATTCTTCAGTTTGCCAAGATCTGTTGGCGCGTTTTTCCGGCTGGCGCGACGCGCGTCGACCGCACGGGTTCCGGTCAGGGTGGTGTTCCGGTCGTATCAAGTTCGAGTGCTGCTGCCGAATTGATGCGAATCATCAACCGGTCAGTGCGGATTTGACCCACTGACTGACCTGGGCCATGTCGGCCCTGCCGGCTACCTTGGCGCGAACGGCGTTCATGACCGCGCCCATCTGGCTCGCACCCTGTGCGCCGGTTTCCGCAATGACATCGGCGATGATCTGGCGTACTTCCGTATCGTCCAGTTTCGTAGGCAGGTAGGATTCGATGACCCCGAGCTCGAATTGTTCGGTAGCGACGAGATCGTCCCGTCCGGCCGTTTCGTACTGTGCGATGGATTCGCGTCGCTGCTTTGCTTGCTTGATCAGAACGGCCAGCACGTCGTCGTCACTGAGCGTGACCCGCTCGTCGACTTCTTTTTGCTTGATGGCGGCAAGCAGCAGGCGGATGACGCCAAGGCGTGACTTGTCGCCTGACTTCATGGCGGTTTTCATGTCATCGGTCAGGCGGGCTTTGAGTGCGCTCATGCTGGGCTTCCTGTCAGGATTCCTTCCTCGTGCCGGTGGGCAGGAGGTGAATTAGAACAAGCGGATGCGGCGGGATTGCTCTTTGGACAGGCGCTTCTGGTTGCGCTTGACGGCCGCGGCGTTCTTGCGCTTGCGCTCGGTCGTCGGCTTTTCGTAAAACTCGCGCTCACGAAGTTCGCTGATGATGCCGGCTTTTTCGCAGGAGCGCTTGAACCGACGGACGGCGACTTCGAAGGGTTCATTATCTCGAACACGTACTGATGGCATGAAGATGTTTATCCTGTTGAACTGATTGATAAAATTCGATGATCGTGTCGCGAGCGGTTATCGACGCTCAAGGCGGACGAGCAATAAAAAGGCCTTGTATTATAAGGCGCTGATTTGAAGACGCAAGCGTCCGACGCGTGCCGATATCATCATGAGGGACCGGTCGATGATCGGTCAGCTCTTTCGCGTCGGGTGGGAGGTGCGTTACTGTGCCGCTCGGCGGTGGTGGCGTGCCTGTGCGCCCGGGAAGCATGAATCAGAGGTACAGATGCCGAAATCAGGCGGAGTGGATGTCCAGAGCCATTTGACCGGACCGAGTGTCTCGTCCCAGGCGGGCGTGACGGTCTGGCAGGTGGCCTTGCCCGGGCCGTTGTTCCGATTGTTCAGCTACGGCATCCCCGAGGGCATGCATCCCGTGTCGGGTGCGCGCGTCCGGGTGCCGTTTGGTCGGGGGCAGCGTGTCGGGATTTTATGGCGCCCCACGACACCTGAAAGAGAGGTGTCGCTCAAGTATGTCGATGCGCTTCTGGATACGGGGTCCTTGCTGGATGCTCCGTTGTTGGCCTGCCTAGAGTGGGCTGCGAGTTATTATCATTTTCCGTTGGGGGAGGTGGCTCTGGCCGCCTTCCCGCCTGCGCTGCGCAAGGGGCAGGTGTTGAGTCAGCCGGGTATGCGACTGACGGATGCCGGCCGGCGCGCGCTGGAGGATGGCGGCATCCGCGGTTCTCGCCAGCGTGAGCTGTTGATGGCCTTGGCCGAACAGCCCCTGGGCGTTGCCGAGTCTGCGCTGATGCATTTTCCGCGTGCAACCCGGCAGGGCGTCGTCCAACGTGGCTGGGCGGAGTTCCTGACGCTACCGCTGGGGGCTACGTTCTCTGATGACTTGAGCGCTGCTTCCATTCAGCCGTTGTCCTTGAATACCGCGCAGGCGTCTGCCGTATCCGCCATATCCGCCGATATGTCCCGGTTTCGCGTCTGGTTGCTCGATGGGGTCACGGGAAGTGGCAAGACGGAGGTTTATCTCAGTCTGATCGCCCGGGTACTGACAGCCGGCAAGCAGGTGCTCGTGCTCGTGCCGGAAATTGCGCTGACCCCCCAGCTGGTGTCCCGTTTTGCCTTGCGTCTCGGGGCCGCGCCCGTCGTCCTCCATTCGGCCTTGACCGATGCCGAGCGATTGCAGGCCTGGCTGGCGGCCCAATCGGGACGTGCGTCGGTCGTGGTCGGCACGCGTTCCGCAGCCTTTCAGCCATTGGCAAACCTTGGGCTGGTCATCGTCGACGAGGAGCATGATGCATCCCTGAAACAGAGCGAAGGTTTCGGTTTCCATGCGCGCGACGTCGTCATCTGGCGGGCGCGGGCCCAGGAGGTTCCCGTCGTTCTCGGCTCGGCCACGCCTTCGCTGGAATCGTTGCGCAATGCGCAGATGAATCGCTACGAGACGTTGTTCCTGCCGGAGCGGGCGAAAGGCGCGCGCATGCCCGTTCTCAATCTGATCGACGTGCGTGGTCAGCGGATGAGCGGGGGATTGTCCCCCGTCCTGATCGAAGCGATCGAGCGGCATCTGGTCGCGGGGGGGCAGGCGCTGCTCTATCTCAACCGACGGGGCTACGCCCCGAATCTGCTGTGTCACGACTGTGGCTGGGTGGCCGCGTGTCGTCACTGCGATGCGTTCATGACCTGGCATCGACAATCCCGACGACTCAAGTGTCACCATTGTGGCGAGGAACAGTCGGTGCCTGAAACCTGCCCCGTCTGTCGTTCCGAACTGTCGCCCAGAGGTCTCGGGACGGAGCAGTTGGAAGATGTGTTGGCGGGCTTGTTTCCGGATTTCGGGATCGAGCGCCTGGATCGTGATGCACTGAGCCGAAAGGGCGAGTTGGCCAGGCGATTGGCACGAATTCGCGCCGGGGATGCCCGGCTCATCGTCGGCACCCAGATCGTGGTCAAGGGGCATGACTTTCCGGACGTGTCGCTGGTTGGGGTCGTGGATGCCGATCAGGGGTTGTTCGCCAATGATTTTCGCGGCTCGGAGCGCTTTGCGCAGCAATTGACGCAAGTGGCCGGGCGTGCCGGGCGTGCGGATCGACCGGGTACCGTGCTGGTTCAGACGCATCATCCCGATCACCCGGGGCTGAATCTGCTATTGCGAAGCGGTTATGGCGCCTACGCGGCGCAGTTGCTGCGCGAGCGGGCCGAGGCCGGATTGCCGCCCTTGCGATTTTCCGCCCTGATTCGTGCCGATGGCCGTGACGCCCCCGCACCGAGGCACTTGCTCGATACCATGGCATCGGGCCTGTCGACGGCGGATTGGGTGGGGCTGTCCGTCTGGGGGCCGGTGGAAGCGCCTTTGGCGCGTCGGGCCGGTCGATTTCGCTACCAGCTTCTGTTGTTGGCCGACGATCGGGCCCTGCTGCATGATGCCCTGGCGCATCTGGATGCCTGGATCGGTTCGCGTCGACCCTCGGGTGTGCGCTGGTCGATTGATGTTGATCCACTGGATATGGCTTAATAGCCCTTCACGCTGCAAGAGTCAGGGGCTCGTCAATAGCCTGTCATGGCCTGTCCCGGGTTTTTGGCTCACTGGAAATAACTAAGGAAGTTTCTGTATGAAAAAGATCGAAGCCATCATCAAGCCATTCCGTTTGGATGACGTTCGCGCATCGTTGATGGAAATCGGTATCAGTGGCATGACCGCCATCGAAGTGAAAGGCTTCGGTCGGCAGAAAGGGCACACGGAACTCTACCGAGGTGCCGAATACGTCGTGGACTTCCTGCCCAAGATCAAACTGGAGATCGTCGTTGCCGACGACCAGGTCGATGCCGTGCTCGATGCCATCATCAAGTCCGCTCATTCCGGCAAGATCGGCGACGGCAAGATCTTCATCTTCCCGGTCGAACGTGCGGTTCGCATCCGTACGGGCGAGATCAACGAAGAAGCGCTGTAAACCGTCGCGACATCGGACGATCGCTAGTCGCCGTAGGTGGTCGGACGATTCAGCCGGTAGTCCGTCAGATCCAGGTCGATGGGTCGGGAAAGAATGAGGTTGGCCATGATCTCTGCCACGGCGGGGCCCATGGCGAGACCGTTGCGATAGAACCCCGTGCTGACAAAGAGTCCGGAAATTTCCGGATGGGCGCCGAGATAGGGGAGTTCGTCGGTGGTGCCCGGCCGAAGGCCGGACCATTGGTGTGAGATGGGCGCGTGCGCGAGATTCGGCCAGAGGGCGATTGCCTTCGCGTGCAGATGGCGAATGGCTTCCTCTGTCGTGTGTTTGTCGAAACCCGCATGCTCCACGGTCGATCCGACAACGACGGAGCCATCGCGTCTCGGAATCAGGTAGACCCCGTCCTCCATCAGGATGGTTGGTAGCCCATTCGCCGGACTGTGGTCGAAACGCAGCATTTGACCGCGGACTGGAAAAACCGAGGCGGGGGACAATCCCGGCGTGAGCAAACCGGACCAGGCGCCTGCCGCGACGAGCACGCGTGGTGCGTGCATCGTGCCTGAAGTCGTCTCGATGCCAACGACCCGTTCGTGTTCAGTCAGGATTTGTTGAACAGCTGTCTGTTCGACGATTCGTACGCCCATCCGGGTCGCCGCCTGGTTTAGTGCCTGCAGCAGCCTCGGGTTTCTGGTGTTGTGCACGTCCGGCAGCCAGAGTGCCATTCGATCGTCCAGATGCGGGAAGTGCTCAGCGGCGGACGAGATCTCCGCGGTCTGGTTCTGTCGCTTTGCCCAATCGAGCAGTTCGGTGGGTTGCTCGCCCTGCTCAAAGGGATCCAGGATGAGCATGCCGCTCGGGTGAAACTCCGGATCGATGTCGCTCAATTCGCTAAGCGATTCGATGAAGGCGGGGTACGTCCGCATCCCCCGCGCGGCAAGGCGCATCACCGGCTCTGGGTAGCGCCATCCGTACAGCGGGCAGACAATGCCGCCGCCTGCCCAGGAGGCCTCCTTGCCGACCGCGCCACGTTCGACCAGCAGCACGTCGAGGCCGGATTGACGCAGGCGCAGTGCCGTGGCCAGACCTGCAATCCCGCTACCAACAATGATGCAATCGGCTTGAGACAAAACGGCTCCCGCGAACAATGTTCGTGTTTCTCAACGTGCGTCTTTCCGCCAGCCGTGGGCAGGGCGCTCTAGGGCATTGCGGCGGATCGAACAAACGGCCGCTCGGGCGGATATCGTGGCCGCTGAGGGGTTAACTTGGAGCGGGTGATGGGAATCGAACCCACGCTATTAGCTTGGGAAGCTAAAGTTCTACCATTGAACTACACCCGCGTCGGACCGGCATTATCCGTTGTCGCCGGTGTCTGGGCAAGCAGGAATCGGTTTGGCTCTGCTGCGTCCGGGCAAGCGCGCTCATGCACGCCGCCAGAAGCAGGTTTTCAGTCGAGGGGGGGCAGTTCCCCGTCGTGTACGGCGCTCGCCTTCGTGGGGCGGGTGGCGGCACTGGCGGCACTGGCCCGAAGTTCGTCCTTGCTGCCGCCAAAATTCATGCGCCACTCCAGGTTGGCTCGACTGTCGGCGTTCTTGAGTGCTTCTTCACGATCGATGCGCCCGTTCTTCCAGAGGGCATGCAGGGACATGTCGAAGGTTTGCGATCCCTCGAGTTCGTTTTTCTCCATGGCATCCTTCATCGCGTCGATCTCCCCACGCTTGATGAGGTCGGCGATGAACGGCGTGTTGATCATGACCTCCACGGCGGGAACCCGGTGGCCGTTGCTGCTGACGACAAGTCGCTGGGAAATGATGGCACGCAGGTTCAGGGAGAGATCCATGAGCAGCTGATCGCGGGCGTCCGAGGGGAAGAATCGAATGACCCGGTCTAGGGCCTGATGCGCGTTGGTGGCGTGCAGGGTGGTGAGGCAGAGGTGTCCGGTATCGGCATAGGCCAGGGCATGCTCCATGGTGGCCCGATCCCGGACCTCACCGATCATGATGACGTCGGGTGCTTCGCGCAGAGCCTCCTTGAGTGCGGCAGCGTAACTGCGGGTATCCACGCCGACTTCGCGTTGGTTGACGATCGAGTTGCGGTGGCGGAAGGCAAACTCCATCGGGTCTTCGATCGTCAGGATGTGGCCGGGACGCGCTTCGGCGCGATAGTCGATCATGGCGGCAAGCGTGGTGGATTTGCCCGAACCGGTGGCACCGACGACCATGATCAGGCCGCGACGCTCCTCGACGAGCTTTTCGATGACCGGAGGGAGGTTGAGGTCGGCCACGCGGGGGATGTCGCTCTTGATGAAGCGAATGACCATGGCCCATTCGCCCCGTTGCATGAAGATGTTGACCCGGAACCGGCCGAGAGACGGGCGGCTGAGTGCGAGGTTCAGCTCCAGGACCTCGTGGAACTGGTCAACCTGATCCGGGGTAAGGATGGTGCGGGCCAGTTCTTCGATTTGGCCGGGCTTCAGTCGATCCTTGCCGATGAAGCGCAATTCGCCCTGAATCTTGATGGCGGGCATGGTGCCGGTGCTGAAATATAGGTCCGAACCTTCCTTGTCGGCGAGCAGTTTCAGGTAGGGATCGAGCTGGGGTTCATTCATGATGAGGGGTCCTTGCACCCGGGGTTGTCAGTTGCCTGAGGCGCTACCGCTTCAGGCCCGGATTGCGGCCTTCGACGGTGATCGACGCAATCCGCCCTTGTTCCATGGTTCGGCAGTCGTTCAGTCGTCCTTTTCTACACGCAGTCCGTCGTCGTCCTCGTCGTGGTCCTTCGGGAGACCGCGGTTGCTGTGCAGCTTGATATTCAGTCGTAGATCGTTTTGCGAGTCGGCATTGCGCAAGGCTTCCTGAAAGCTGACTTTCCCGGAGTCGTAAAGATCCAGCAGGGCTTGGTCGAAGGTCTGCATGCCGAGTTCTCGGGAGCGTTTCATGACTTCCTTGATCTCATGCACATCCCCCTTGAAGATCAGGTCGCCGATCAGGGGGGAGTTGATCAGTACCTCGACGGCGGGCACCCGACCGGAGCCTTCCTCCTTGCGCAGCAGTCGCTGTGAGATGACGGACTTGAGGTTCAGAGACAGATCCATCAGCAGTTGCTGGCGACGTTCCTCTGGGAAGAAGTTGATGATGCGGTCCAGGGCCTGGTTGGTGTTGTTGGCGTGGAGCGTTGCCAGACACAGGTGGCCCGTTTCCGCGAACGCAATGGCGTGATCCATGGTGTCTCGATCCCGGATCTCGCCAATGAGGATGACGTCCGGCGCCTGCCGCAGCGTGTTCTTGAGGGCGGCCTCGAAGCTATCCGTGTCGACCCCGACCTCTCGTTGCGTCACGAGACACTTCTTATGCCGATGCACGTATTCGATGGGATCTTCGATGGTCACGATGTGACCGGCGGAATGTTCGTTGCGGTAATCAAGCATGGCGGCCAGGGAGGTCGATTTACCCGAACTCGTCGCCCCGACGAAGATGACGAGCCCGCGTTTCGTCATCGAGATGTCTTCCAGGATCTTGGGGAGAAGCAGCTCGGAAAACTTCGGGACGTCGGAACGGATCATCCGCAGGACCATACCGACACTGCCTCGTTGCATGAACGCATTGACGCGGAATCGTGCGATACCCGGCAGTGAAATGGCGAAGTTCGCCTCGCGGGTTTCCTCGAACGAGGCAATCTGCTTGTCATTCATGATGGAGCGCACCAGCATTTGCGTGTGGCTGGTGGACAGGCTCGTATCGGCAAGGTGCGTGATTTCACCGTTGATCTTGGCGCTCGGCGGTGCGCCGACGGTGACGAACAGATCTGAGGCTTCCAGTTCGACTGCCTTTCGGAGCAATCCCTGGACGTAGTTGGCCGCTTGTTGACGATCCATAGTTGGCTATTCCTGATTCTGGCAGCGCGAGTGATTCGGATGGGGCTGTTACATGAAATCGTTCTTGTTTTGCGCGCGCGCCCGAGCTTCGTCCTTGGCGATCAACCCGCGCTTGACCAGTTGCAGTAGGTTCTGGTCGAGGGTTTGCATCCCTTGGGTCTGGCCGGTCTGGATGGCTGAGTACATCTGGGCGATCTTGTTTTCGCGAATCAGATTTCGAATTGCGGGTGTGCCCAGCATGATTTCGTGGGCTGCCATCCGGCCGCCGCCGATTTTCTTGAGCAGGGTTTGCGAAATGACGGCGCGCAGCGACTCCGACAGCATGGCGCGCACCATGTCCTTTTCGGCGGCGGGGAAGACGTCGACAACCCGGTCGATGGTTTTGGCGGCAGAACTGGTGTGCAGCGTGCCGAAAACGAGGTGGCCCGTTTCGGCGGCGGTCAACGCCAGGCGAATGGTTTCCAGATCGCGCATCTCGCCGACGAGCACGACGTCCGGGTCTTCACGCAGTGCAGATCGCAGCGCGGCATTGAAACTGTGGGTATCCCGATGGACTTCCCGTTGGTTGATCAGGCACTTCTTGCTCTGATGCACGAATTCGATCGGGTCTTCGATCGTCAGAATGTGGTCGTTCCGATTCTCGTTGATGTGGTTGATCATGGCTGCGAGCGTGGTCGACTTACCGGAACCGGTCGGTCCGGTGACCAGAACGATGCCACGGGGGAACAGGCAAAGATCCTTGAAAACATTCGGCGCGGCGAGCTGTTCCAGGCTCAGGATCTCGCTGGGAATCGTCCGGAATACGGCCGCGGCGCCGCGATTCTGGTTGAAGGCGTTGACACGGAAACGCGCGACGCCAGGCAGTTCGAAGGAGAAGTCGACTTCGAGATTGTCCTCGTACTCCTTGCGCTGCTTGTCGTTCATGATGTCGTACACCATGGCGTGCACTTCCTTGTGCTCCATCACGGGGACGTTCACTTTCCGAATGTCGCCGTCAATCCGTACGCGCGGTTGCTCGCCCGCGGAGAGGTGCAGATCCGACGCGCCGTTCTTTACGGAGAAATTGAGGAGAGAATCAATGCCACGTTGTTCTGCCATGATATGTAGTCCTTGTGTGCGAATCCCTGGAATTGGATCGGCATTTTAATGGATGATCCGTTGTCCGTCATTCTGGGCATGGCCCCGTTCCGCCGCGCATATCCTCTGGGCGCGACCGAATGATTCGGTCCTATGTCGAGCCGGGGTGATGCTGGGTTCTTTGGCAACCGTCGTGTTGCAATCTGCCTGAATGTGCGTGAACGTGGCATACAAAATAAATCGAAGTGTTGCGGGGTGCAACTTGAATTCATTGTCGGATCGATACGATGCCGTCAGGGCGCGGATAGCCGAGGCGGCACAGCAGGGTAAGCGCTCTGCGACGGACGTGCGTCTGCTGGCAGTCAGCAAGGGCCAGCCGGCCGACGCGTTGGGGGCTCTGGCGACGCTTGGTCAGCGTGATTTTGCGGAAAGCTACGTTCAGGAGGCGCTGGCCAAGCAGGTTATGCTGGCGGAAGCGGGGTGGTTGGCGCCGCCATTGATCTGGCATTTCATCGGACCGATCCAATCCAACAAGACCCGGGCCATTGCCACGCACTTTTCCTGGGTGCATAGCGTCGACCGGGCCAAGATTGCCCAGCGCTTGAACGATCATCGTCCGGATGACCTGCCGCCGCTCAAGATTCTGATCGAGGTCAACATGGATCGGGAAGGAACGAAGGCGGGCGTCGATCCCGATGCGGTGGCTGATCTGGCGGCGTTCTGTCGCACGCTGCCCAGGTTGCAGTTGATGGGCCTGATGACCATCCCTGCCCCGGGGTCGACGGGTGCCTTTGCGCGTCTTGCTGCGTTGAATGTCCAATTGAATCCGGTGCTACCGGAGTTGTCGATGGGCATGAGCGACGATTTCGAGGCGGCCATCATGGCGGGAAGTACGCAGGTGCGGATTGGTTCCGCGGTGTTCGGTGCGCGCAGAATGACCCCGA